>LVBE01000084.1 GCA_001603105.1 Spirochaetales bacterium Spiro_03 | reverse complement strand
AGAGACAGGTTTTACACTATTTATTAAACAACAGAGCCCAACAACTTAGCAGAAGCACCTCACAGCTCACCATCCAGTCTATAGAAGAAAGATTATTGGAAGGGACTTCTTCATCACTGGGGATGATATCAGGTTCATTGTGATACGAAACCTTGCGTGTGAAGCATCCCTGGCAGGGCCTGCAATTTCTCCACTGGCATCTTTTGTTGTATGACCTACGGCTATCGGGCTACTGGCCATCTTCGGAGGGCCTTCCCTCTCACCGATGTTCGCTGCCTTTGCCATGTCGATGTCCAGTGTCTTTGTCGTAGGCAATGCGCTACGTCTAAACCGATTCTCATAATTGGTCATCCAGAGCCGATGAACTCAGGGCTTTCTCAGAAGCCCTGAGTTTTTCGTGCCACTATAGGCGCTTCATCGGCCTTCTTTCTTCGCCACGATTGCGCGATAGAAGAGTGCATCAAGACGAGAGGGGGCGATGCAATTGAGGATGGTGAAGAAGCGGCCGTAGATGACCTGGCGCTTCTCCTGCTCGATGGAGCGCACAAGAGAGCGTGCCACATCCTCGGCTTTTGCCCGCTTTCTGCCTGTTCTCTTTGGCTCAGAGGCATGGAACTCACTCTCGGTCTCAGGTGGCCCATAGTTCAATACCTTCACCCCTGATCCTTTGATCTCGCTTCTTAGGGCGACGGTGAGGGCGTTCACCATCGCCTTGGTAGCACCCAAGGCTCCGAGGTATGGCAATGGGTAGATCCCCAAAAACGAGGTAAGCGTGACGACCATGCCCTTGTTGCGCTTCAGGTACGGCAGCGTAGCCTGCACTACATTGAGAACGCTGATCACATTGGTCTCGATCAGGGTGCGAAAAGCTTCAGCCTCGAGATCTTCCACCGCACCATAGGCAGGCGAGGCTGCGCTGTTGATGACGATATCGATGCTGCCAAAGCGTTCCACTGTCGCAGCGACCGCGCACTCAACTTGGACTCGATCGGTGACGTCACACTCCAAAGCCAGCGCAACTCCTCCCCGCTCTTCAATCTGGTCGGCTAGCTGCTGAAGGCGCTCTTTGCGCCGAGCGACCAGGACTGTCTTCGCACCCCTCTGTGCCATGATCTGAGCCGCTTGGGCAGCAATGCCGCTCGAGGCTCCGGTAATAAAAACAACCGCACCATTGATATTCATACCCACTCTCCTCTCTCAATGCTGCAACCTAGTCCATGCTCTGCCTTCTGCTGTGCCCCAGATTGTCTGCTCTCTCCCTTGACGGCAAAAAAGCCCCCCTATAGGATAGAGGGGAGCCCTTCCAAGGGGCCTTGTATTGCCCCTTGATAACATACCACTATCCGATGGCACCCCATGCCGTCGGATAGTCTTTTTCTGTCATCGCAGATCCTTCTTCATCTGCTCAAACTCTTCGCGGCTGATCTCACCTTTTGCGAAGCGCTCGGCGATGATCGCATGAGCGCTGCTCTCCTTGCCGCTGCGCTTCTTGGAGGTCCTGTAGATTGCGATGATCGAAAGGACCAAGGCCAAGAGCAGTGCAAGGCACGCGATGCCCATGACCCATGGGTATCCTCCATAGAAGCCCATACGCACATACGGGCCCATCATTCTGCCGCCGTACATCATTGAGTGAAACATCGATTGGTTCCTCCTATCGTAGATCGTCTAGCATGCTCAGATACTCCTCTCGGCTTATCTGACCTGCTGCATAGCGCTCTTTGAGTATGTCAATTGCACTGATCTTTGCTTTTTGGGGCTGTGGTGCATGACCCTTCATGACAAACCACACACCAAATGCCAGCAGTGCTAAAGCTAATATCATCATCGTTTCCGTCCTTCTGCATACAGTATCGTAAGATGAAAGGAGACGGTCAAGGCAAAATGCTAGAGTATCAATAAGGATTCATACTTCTTCACAATACTGACCCAAGGGTGGGGGAAAGCGGGCTGCACACCCGATTTCTTCCTTGACGCAGGCACATTCAGAGCCGATACTTTATACACAAGTACAAGCGATGTACTTGCATACCAAAAGGAGGTATAGAATGAAAAAAGGAGTAGTGTTTGTATTGTGCCTTCTCTGCTTGATGCCACTCTTCTCGGGAGGAAAGAAAGAGAGCGTCGCTGCAGGGACCGTTGAGTTACGCTTTTTGGGGATGGCGCAGGCCTCGTACTCAGAGCAGAACGTCAACGACATGACCGCTGACTTCATGAAGGATCATCCGAACATCAAGGTGTACACCGAGTTCGTCCCCTACGAAGACCTACGCAACAAAACCTTGCTTGCTTACGGGTCGAACAACAGCTACGATGCCGTCCTCGTCGATGACATCTGGTACACCGAGTACGACAGCAAGGGGATGCTCCGCGATATCACTAGCGAAGTCCCACAGGAGTATCGTGATGGTGTATTGCAGGGTGGATGGAACTTCGTCACCAAAGGTGGCCGGGTGGTCGGCATGCCGTGGTTCCTCGATGCCATGTATCTCTTCTACAACAAGACCATGCTCGCCAAGGCAGGATACAACGCCCCACCGAAGAGCATCGAGGAGATGATCGACATGGGTCGAGCATTGAAGGCCAGGGGCATCGTCCAGTACCCATTCGTCTTCTCACTCGCCCAGGCTGAAGCCCTGATCTGTGTCTACGCAAACTTCCTTGAGGCATACGGCGGCTCTTTCCAGGACAAAGCAGGAAACTATACCCTGGACACCACCGGCGTCAAGGCTCTAGAGCTGCTGGTCAACTTGAAGAACGAAGGACTGCTCAACCCCAACTCTCTTGAATACCTGGAAGAGGATGTCAGACGGGTCTTCTCAACCGCCGATGCTGCCTTCACGCTGAACTGGGCATATATGGATGCCTTGGCAAGCGATCCTGCTGAGTCGGTCCTCAAAGCCGATGAGGTAGGGATCATGGTCCTTCCTGGAGCACGAGGGGTCAAGGACTTTGCTGCGATGAGCGGATCGATGGGCCTGTCGGTGCTGACCAAGTCCAAATATCCCAAGGAGGCGCTAGAGTACATCCTCTACCTCTCCAGCAAGCCGGTACAGGACAAACACTCCGACCTGCAGCTGCCGGTATGGACAGCCAGCTACGATGATCCGAAGATCAGGGCAGGCCATGAGGACCTTGCAGATGCCGCAAAGCTTGCATTCTCCATCATGAATGTTCGTCCGAGCGTACCTGACTACCAAGAGGTCAGCTCAGTCTTCCAGGAGTACATCCAGATGGCTCTCTACGGAACCAAGAATCCGCAGCAGGCATTGACTGAAGCGGTACAGAAGGTCAAGGGACTCTAAGGATGGCAAAACGGGAAACCCGACGGCTTTCCCTTCTCCTCGCTCCCATGATCATCATCATGGGAGCGGTCATTGGATGGCCTTTGATCCAAACCGTTCTCCTCAGCCTCACCGACAGTGACTTGATGAACCTCACCAAGCCGGCCTTCGTGGGGCTGACCAACTTCACCAAAGCGCTCAAGAACCAGGGCTACCTGGACTCGCTGAAGGTCAGCTCCCTCTTTGCCTTGGTGGTGGTACTCAGCGAGATGGTGTTGGGCACCAGCGTTGCGCTGCTGCTCAACGAACCGTTTAAGGGACGGTCACTGGTCAGGGGTTTGTTGATCCTACCCTGGGCAGTGCCGACCACCGTCAATGCCATGATGTGGCGCCTCATCTACAATCCTGAGTATGGGGCACTGAACTCCCTGCTCTTCCAGCTCGGCATCATCGATCAGTACGTAAGTTGGATCGGAACCGCCGACAAAGCGCTCTACTCGGTGATGTTCGCTGACATCTGGAAGAACTTCTCGCTCGTGGCGATGATCGCCCTCGCTGCCCTTCAGACGCTTCCTGAGAGCCAGATCGAAGCTGCGACGATCGATGGAGCTAACGGATGGCAGCGGTTCCGCTTCATCACCCTCCCTCACCTGATCCCATCACTGCAGGTGGCCCTGGTACTGCGGATCATCGAGACGGTCAAAGTCTTTGACATCATCTACGTCATGACCCGAGGCGGTCCGGCCAATAAGACAAGGTCAGCATCGATCTTCGTGTATCAGGAAGCATTCACAAACTCCCGGATGGGCAGCGGAGCCGCCTACGCCATCATCATGGTCTGTCTGATCATGATCCTGATCGCGTTCTACCTGAAGGGTCTCTCAAAAAAGGAGTAGCTCGTGACCAAGCGCCGACCATACCAATCGATTCTACTCTACAGTGCGGTAATCGTCCTGGTCATCTACCTCACAGCTCCCTTTCTCTGGCTGATCATCATGTCGATCAGTCCATCGACTGATCTGACCCAAAAACCGTTGAGGTGGATTCCTTCTGCGATCGATCTCTCAAGCTACGAGAGTTTGTTGACAATGGGCATCAACACCCGAGGAGAGCTATTCCTCCATGCACTGGTTAACAGCCTCACCACCGCACTCTTCGCTGTCTTCGTCTCGCTGGTGGTCACCATCCCAGCGAGTTGGGTACTCTCCCGCTACCCTGGAAAGAAGAGTCTGGTGCTTTCGGCGGCGATCTTCACCTTCATGCTCCCCCCGATCGCCTACGCGCTTCCGCTCTATCGGATGCTGTCACGCCTTGGATGGCTGAACAACTCCTTCTCCCTGGCGTTGGTCTACTGTACGATCGTCCTTCCCTTTTGCACCTGGCTCATCAAGGAGAACATCGATACCATTCCCTACGACCTTGAGGAGTCAGCGATCATCGACGGTGCCTCCGTCGCCCGCAGGATCACCAGTGTCGTGATGCCGCTTCTGCTGCCTGCCCTTGGGACCGTCGCACTCCTTGCCCTGATCATGGCGTGGGATGAGTACTTCTATGCACTGCTCTTTACCAGTAGCAAGGAAGCCATCACGCTGCCGGTAGTCATTGCTAACCTGGCCAGCGGAAGACAATCGAGCTACAACCTCATCGCTGCCGGGGGTGTCATCGCCAGCGCCCCACCGGTGATCATCGGCATGCTCTTTCAGCGGGCCTTGGTACGTGGCCTTGTCCAAGGCGGTGTCAAGGAATGAGCATCACCATTGGCTTGGATATCGGAGGCACCAGTGTCAAAGCGCTGGCTCTCGACAAAAGCGGTGCGATCGGCGCACGGCTGAGCTTTCCCACCAACTCAACGAAGGGAATCGACGTTTTCCTCAACGCCGTTCAGAATTGCGTCTCCACCCTCTCTGAGCAGAGCGGCTGCCCAGTGGCTGCCATCGGCATCGGCTGTAGCGGACCGGTCAATTACCACAGCGGGGTCATCGAGAATCCCTATACACTCCCTGGCTTAGAAGGCTACAGCCTCACCGATCTCTTTACAGCACATTTCAACGTGCCCATCATCATAGACAATGATGCCAACACAGCCCATATCGGAGAGGTATTCAGCAATCAATCCGCCCCACCAAACACCGTCCTTTTGATCTTTGGTACAGGAGTCGGCGTGTCGGTACGCCTTGGCGGTACCCTCTTTCGCACCCCTGGAGCCTTTCATCCAGAGATGGGGCATATCCCTACCAGTGTCCAGAGAACCCATCACTGCTACTGTGGACGCGCAAACTGTGCAGAGCACATCCTCAGTGGTACCGCCATCAACAGACAGGCACGATCACTTGGCGCACAGAGTGCAGAGGCACTCTTGGACACTCAAGACGGCCACACATTCAAAGAAGAGCTTGTCACTGCCCTCACCGATGTGGTAGCTACCTTCACCACAATCTTTCATGCACAGACCATCTACATCGGAGGGGGGATGCAAGCGTTCTTTGAACGCTATCTCTTGCCCGAAACAAGAACACGCCTTGATGCACTTCTGCCGATCTATGGGCGAGCTTCGCTACAGGGATGCATCGCCGAGGAGGATGCGGGAGCCCTCGGGGCTGCGATCATGGCACAAAAGGGAGGATAAGACCATGAGGACCATCATTGAGACGTACGCACACCTGGTAGACGATCCTACCGGTATCCAGGCTATCCTCAAGGAGATGGATAGCCAGCAGGCCGATGCAGAGAAGACCTTGGAAACTGCAAAGGCTGAGATAGCAGCATTTGCCAAAGCGCTGAAGGAGCATAAGAGCCTTCTTCTCCTTGGCATGGGTGCTTCTCACTATGCCAATGAGCTCTTCTCATTCCAACTAAGAAAGCTCGGCATAAAGGCATTGGCTGTCACTGCATCAGAGTTTCTCTATGACCCGATCCCTGACTGGCAAGGACCGATCCTCCTGACCAGTCAGTCAGGTGAGTCGGTGGAGACGGTCAGGTGTCTCCAACTGGTGCCAAGCCACCTTGTCTTCTCCATCACACTGAACAAGGAGAGCACCATAGGCCGTAGCAGCCATGCCCTGGTAGCTGCAGGAGGCCAAGAGAAGGCATATGCAGGAACTCGCAGTGTGACGCTCTCACTGGTGATCATGGCAGCTGTGTGCACACACCTTGGGCTTGGCAAAAAGCACGAGATCATCAAGGCGATCACCGTAATACCCGAGTCTCCTAGGCAGCTACATCGCGCAATTGGAGCACTCTCACAAGCCCGACAAGTGATAGCGACAGGACGTGGCATCTTCGCTTCAATCGCACACCTCTTCGCCTTAGGCTGTGAAGAGCTGAGCCGCGAAGCAGTGCTTTCGCTGGAAACAGGGCAACTGCGCCATGGACCGATGGAGATTCTTGATGAGGGTTCGGCTTTAGTTATCTTCCGTCAAGCCGGAACCGTGGGCCAGTTGGTCTCTTCATTTGATTCATTGAGACAGAGAGCTGCTTTCACGGTCATTGTCTTCGATGCATCAGAGCAATCACCACTGGAGCAGTCAATCACATTGAGCTTCCCCGAAGGAGACACAATCTTCACCGCTCTTTCAATGATGACGACGTTCCAAACGCTGATGATCTGCTATGCATGCACAAAGAACCCCAATACGGGCCTTCCCAAGTATGGAAGCAAGGTGACTGTGACGGAATAGAATCAGTAAAGGGTTCAAATGAATTACAATCAGCCATATTCACTGGCTGATTGTTTTCCAAATGGCTATGAACGTAATAGTGGCCCATCTGAGATGGGCCACTGGAGTAATTGACTTGTTGGTTAGTTCTTAATTAGAACTTGATTGCCACTCTCGGGCTAAGAGTAAAGGCCTTAGCCTGTACGTCATATTCAGCGCCGAGTGAATAAGTAGCACCACCGAAGGCATACTCAGCAGACGCATCAACCACAACGTTCCAGTCCTTGTTCTCAAGGTCTGTGGACACAAACTTTACTCCACCACCGACTGTCGCCTTGTCAATTTCAGTACTGTATCCAGCACGAGCAGCAACTTGGTGAGCCTTAGCCATTGTCATCTGATAGGCTACATAACCCTCAATGCCTTCCCAGGCACCAGCAACGTCGGCTGTGATCAAGTTCAACCCATTGTCAATGTCGCGGATATACTCAGCAGTAACGGCCAAATCAAAGTCAAGGTCAGCAAGTTTTTTAACATCAGCTTTTCCAGATACGGTAAGGGCCTTGACCCCTGACCATGCATTGGTGAAACCAAGCGCAACAGTAACTCCGTCAACGGGATCAGACTGAGCAGCAACTACCATCGGAGCACCAGCAGAAGTAGGATCGAGAGAAGCATAAACCTTGACCAGCTTTGCATACCCAAGAGTTACTCCAAAGTTGTTTGCAAAAACACCTTCAACCTTCTTGGTATTGCCATAAGCCGCCAACTTAACATTACGGAAGCCAGCCTTATCAGCAAGAACGGTGTAAACACCCTTTCCAACGCCACTACCAACATGAAGGGTCAGGGCAAAGTCACCGAGGTCAACGCCTTCTTCTTTCAGTGCCTTATCAAGATACAGCTCTGCGTTGGCATTAACAGCCTTGTCCTTGCCGTAAATTGCGGCAGGATCAGCAGTGAGGCTGACCTTCCAGAAATCACCAGTAAAATCAGCACTAATCGTAGTCTTGTGATCATTCTTAATGCTACCGGCGACTCCATTGCCGTCAAAAACAACATCGTAGCCTGACTCGAAAGAACCACTTACCTCAAGAGGCCTAGCAGCAGTCAATGTTACTGCAACCATGAGAACCAGCGCCAGAGTCAATACAAACTTTTTCTTCATGACGTAAATCTCCATTTTTTTGCGTGAGAGTTTATTTGTAACATCAGTATGCTGATGCACTTTGTGAGTTGAATGGACAGATATTGAGTGAATGATGGATTAGTGTGAAGCAGGATTGCGGTATGTTGAGTATTTGTGTGGATATTTAGATAATGTGTGTGATTTGTGTGTAAATTAGTCTTGTATGTACCTGATAAGAAGGTTACAGAGACAATTCCTTTTACACTGTCAATAACATTGCCGTACATATCCAATTTCACTACCATACAGATATGATATACCTTTTCGCATCCGACATCCACGGCAGCAGTTCTGCAACACAGAGACTGCTGGATATCCTCCAGAGCACCCAAGCCAAAAAACTAATACTGTTAGGGGATCTCCTATACCATGGTCCTAGAAACGCCCTTCCTAGTCAGTATAACCCACAATTGGTCAGTATGCTACTAAATAACCACGCAAAATCCATCATTAGTGTACGGGGCAATTGTGAAGCTGAAGTAGACCAACTGATGCTCTCCTTCCCAGTCCTTTCTCAAAGCGCCTGGATGATGGTAGGCGACCTTGAACTGTACCTCCATCACGGCCATGTGGCCCTGCCTCCTCTCAGTGAGGGAACTGTGGTTGTCAGTGGCCATACCCACATTCCCCTATTAGAAGAGCGCGATGGATTGATATATTTCAATCCAGGCTCAATCGCCCTACCCAAAGGAGGCTATGAGCCCTCCTATGGGATTTTGGAGGGCCGCACCTTCTCCATCATTGGCCTAGAGAGCGATAAGACCCTGATGAGCCTGGCCATCTGAGGGTTACCACCACCGCGCCATCGACCTGCTCGATGGAGGCGCTGCCGCCGTGAAGGCGCATCACCTGCGAGACGATCGGCAGACCCAATCCAGCCCCTGGCTCATGGCGCGCACTATCGCCGCGGCTCCACGGCTCAAAGAAATCGATCGTCGGATCGATCTGTCCTGGATTGGTGACCACCACCTGGTTATCAGAAAGCTTGCAGGCAACCGACTCAGCAGTTGCAGCAAATGCATTCTTCAGCAACTGCACCACTGCGGTGGTCAACAGCTCTTTGTCCCCAACGAGGTGAGCCTCGGCTCTGTCGATGAACAGGCGCGCCCGCTCATCGGTCTTAAAGGTAGCAAGGACATCGGCGATGAAGAGATCAGAATCGAGCTCATCGACCTCGGCCTTTGCTTCGGGGCTTTGCAAGGTAGCGTAGAGGGCGACAGCGGCGATCTTCTGGGCAAGCTGGTCGGTCTGCTGCTGCAGGTCCGCGATCAGATCGTCGGTTGGTGAAAAGACCTTATCGGCGATTCCGTCGATGATGAGCTTCATCGCCGCCACCGGGGTATTGAGGTCGTGGCTGATCGCACGCAGCCACGCCTGTCGGCTTGCCCGATTCAAGGAAAGATTGCTCTCCAAGTGCAAGATCGCCTCATTGATGACCTGCTGCTCGCGGATCTTTGTCGACAGTAAGGTGATCTCCCCTTCCCCCTCTGCCAAGGTAAGCAAGGCCCGCTGGATCGCATCGGTATAGCGTTGGCTGCGCCTGGAAAGCGACGCTGCCATGATCAGGGCGATGACGAGGGCCACCGGAAGGGAGACGAGGAATGAGGAGAGCAAACCCCGAAAGAGCGGACCGGTCCCTTTGTACGTCGATGGGGTATAGGTCAGCACATCGACCGAACCCAATGATTCGCCGTTGTATGTGATGGCCAGACTTCCGGCGATATCGGTCGCCTTCACCTGCGGCGGCAGCGTGATCTTCTGACGCAGCGGACGGTGTCGGCGCCCCACTTCGATAGTATACAGTGGCCCGCTTGCCGTGATCTCAACCTCATAGAGATCACAGCGCATCACCTTGCTGGTAAAGCCCGCCTCCCCTTGGGCAGGGACTAACCGGCTCTCCAAGACCGTCGTCCGGGCCCGCCTGAGCCCTTGCGGCAGCGTCAACAGATCCCCGCCTGCCGTCGCACCCCAGGCGACCACAGCAGAGCCTGCGGGGTTACGCAGATAGAGCCCGCTGATGCGGTCATTGAGCGAGGAGAGGAGGATCTGCTCGACGGTAAAGGGACGCTCAGTGGGGTCGGCAAGCTCGGCCTTCAGCTTCGTGGTGAAGCTTTGCAGGTACTCATCGAAGACCGATCGCACCCACAGGCGGCGGTTATGTTCGACACTGACAAGAAACACCGCCGCCATACTGGAGAGAACGACAGCGACGACGAGGGCGAAGGAGAGGAAGATTCGTACGACTTGCTTGCTCATGGCGTTGAATGACCAATGAACCGGTAGCCCCAGCCACGGATCGTCTCGATCCACGGTCCGTCGCCGAGCTTGGCCCGGATATTCTTGATGTGGGTGTCAACGACCCGCTCATACGACTCAGAGCTATAGTCGAAGCACTCTTTGAGGATCTCGATCCGCGGCACAAGCTGCTGCGCCTTGGTGATCAGGTGAGCGAGGATCCGCCACTCAGCGGCGGTGAGGAAGACCTCCTCGTCATTGACGTGGAGGCTGTGGTTGCGCTCATCGAAGCGCATCACATGACCTTGGACATAGAATAGGCCATCCTCGCCTTTCGCACTCTTGTCGCTGTAACGGCGCAGCACCGCCTGGACACGAAGCACCAGCTCCTTGGGGCTGAAGGGCTTTGAGATGTAGTCATCGGCTCCAAGCTCAAAGCCCAGGATCCGGTCACTCTCCTCGATGCGGGCGGTCATGAAGATCACCGGAAAGTCCGCCTTTCGCTTCAACTCTTTGACGAAGACGAAGCCATCACCGTCAGGCAGCATCACATCCTGGATCAAGAGATCCGGCTCGCGTACCTCAAGGGCCGCCTTCAGCGAGGCGAGGTCTGCGTACAGACCCACCTCATAGCCGCTGATCTTCAGATACTGGCCCACGCCTTCGCGTATGATCTGGTGATCCTCTACAATGTAGATCAACTGCCCACGCTTCTCGTCCATGGCTCGCCCTTCCCTCCTATGGTGCCCCGCTGATGGATTTGCCTGCAAAGCGATACCCGTAGCCACGGACCGTCTCGATCCACTGCGGGCCAAGCGGTCCCATCTTCGCCCGTATGTTCTTGATATGGGTGTCGACGATCCGGTCATAGGACTCAAAGCTGTAATCGAAGCAGTTCTCCAAGATCTGGCTACGGGTGATGAGGATGCCACTGTTGCTGACCAAGTAGCTCATGATCCGCCACTCGGCGGCGGTGAGCGTGATCGCCTCACCGTCGATCGAGAAGAGGTGGGAGACCTCATCAAGCTGCAACTTGGAGGTGCCCATCATCCACGTCGACGCACTATGGGTAGCTGAGGCGCTGTAGTCAATCCGCCTAAAGAGGGCATTGACGCGCAGCACCAGCTCCTTGGTGGAGAAGGGCTTGCAGACATAGTCGTCGGCTCCGAGCTCGAAGCCCAGGATCCGGTCACTCTCGCTTGAGCGCGAGGTGACGAAAATCACCGGAAAGGTCGCAGTCTGGCGCAGTTTCTTCAAGAAGCTGAAGCCATCGCCATCGGAGAAGTGGACCTCGCTGAGCAGTAAGTCCGGCACCTGGCGCGTGACAGCGACCTGCAGGGCATGCAGATCCTCGAACGCCTGCACCTCATACCCGCTGAGCTCCAGATACTGCTTGACCGCTTCCCGATCCTCACCATTCAGATCGGCGACATAGACAACCTTCATAACACCACCTCATCACACTCATGCATTGAAGACAACTCTTTGTGATTATACAACACAAATCTCCACATGTCCTTCACAATCGCTCGGTATCGGTCAGAGATTGTGAGCCAAATCTGCGTTTGCATCCCGATCGTCCACACACTTCACCAACTGTGCATCACCGGCTCTGACCGCTCTTGCCCCCGATGAGGCGTTGGGGCTACACTGTGCCGATGGCAAAGCGTTACCCCACTCTCATCGGAGATAGCCTCGTCTTCCTCATCCTCGCCCTCATGGTCCTACTGTTGAGCCTGAAGACCTATGGCGGGCCCAGCGGCTATGTGCAGGTACGCACCCCATCGGCGGTCTACCGCTTTGCCCTCTCCAGTGACCAGGTGGTCGATGTCGACGGTCCGCTTGGTCCGACGACAATCCGCATCGCCGGGGGAAAAGCCTCCATCATCGACTCATCGTGTCCCACCAAGAGCTGCACGCTGCAGCGCCCGATCGCATCGAGCGGGCAGTGGATCGCATGCCTGCCCAACCACGTTCTGCTCACCATTGTCGGCAGCGCCCAGAGCACGGAGGTCGATGATGTCGCAATCTGAACGCAAGATAGCTTTCATCAGCGCTGTAACGTTATTGTGCTCAACCTTGGAGTTTCTCATCCCCAAGCCGCTGCCCTTCCTTCGCCTCGGGTTGGCCAACCTGCCGCTTCTGCTCATCCTCGACTTCATCGACCTACGCTCCTACCTGGCGATCCTGGTCTTGAAGGCCCTAGGTCAGGGGATGGTCAGCGGCACCCTCTTCTCCTACCTGATCCTCATCTCGCTTGCCGGCACCCTGGCCAGCGGCTTGGCGATGCTAGCTTCTCAGCGCCTCTTTCCAACACGTCTCTCACTGGTGGGAATCTCACTCATCGGAGCCTTCGTCTCAAACCTCAGCCAAATTGCTGTAGCTGGGGCGCTCGCCTATGGACGGGCCATCTGGATCGCAGCGCCACTCATGCTCGGCCTTGGCATGGTCACCAGCTTGCTGCTCGGCCTCTTTGCCGAGCGCTATAGAAGAGAGACCACCTTTTTGACAGAGCTCGCCAATCCGGCCTTCAGCCTGCCCGCTGCCGCCTCGACAGCAGCACATGGGCAGCTCATCGCTTCATCTGGCGTGGCCGTCTCCATCGTCGCCCTGGTCTACGCCCAAGGACTGATCGCCCTCACAGCTCTGGTCATCATCATGGCCATCATGCAGGGAGTCTGCAACCGGCCCCTTCGCATCGGCCCTCCGCTGGCCTTGCTCTTCTCGCTGCTGCTTTTAAGCCTGGTCGAACCCAACGGGCGGGTTCTGTGGTCCATCGGCTCGCTCGCTTTCACCGAAACGGCGCTGTTGGCAGCTCTGACCAAAGCGCTGCGCCTTATCGCTCTGGTCTCGGCAAGCCAGGCACTGGTGGGCACCCATCCACCACTTAAAGGGAGAGCTGGCTCGATCTTGATCCTCTCATTGGCATACTTTGGACGACTGACCCACTCCTTCAGACATACGCAGGGCTCCATCATCGAGCGAGTCGACCAAGCGCTGCAGCGGGCAACGAGCCTGGAGGCGGTGCCAACTGCCACCGCTAAGCCGGTGCACACCCCCGCCCTCCTTGTCTTGGTCACCTTGACAGTCGCCGTGACGGTGATAAGTCGGGTTTTGCAATAGAAATTGTTTGATCTTTCAAGCACAATCTTGC
>LVBE01000083.1 GCA_001603105.1 Spirochaetales bacterium Spiro_03 | reverse complement strand
ATTCTATATTGATCGTTTTGGTGTTGAGGAACGAACGACTCCCATTGCTGGCAGCCAGCTTATCACATTGTATGATGTTGGACTGACCCAGAAAGAGATACTTCGAAAGCTCGGTTTGCAGGATGAGCCCATCAGTAGCGTCGGTGAGTTGACATGGTTAGTTACACCAGAACAGTATCAAAGAATTGTCACCGAAGCGCCGTTTTTGGTCGCTATGGCAGTAGCCGATTTCAATAGACTTGAGGGCGTGGTTGAAGGTCATGAGCCAGGCATATGCCCAGGTTTTACCATTGAGGCACCAGAGCTTGAACCGGTTGTTGGTGTGATCGATACATTGTTTGACCAGCGAGTATATTTTTCAGAGTGGGTTGAATATCGTTGCATGGTACATGAGCACTTGATCGAAGCGGATGATTACATCCATGGGACAGCCGTCTCTTCCATTATTGTAGATGGTCCATCGTTGAATCCTCATTTGGATGATGGCTGTGGTCGATTCAGAGTACGGCATTTTGGTGTGGCTAAGCACACAAGGAACAGCTCCGCCACGGTGATGAGGGCAATTCGCTCTATCGTAGAATCAAATAAGGACATCAAAGTATGGAATATTTCTCTTGGCTCCCCACTTGAGACCGAACCCAATTTCATCTCCCCAGAGGCTATGTTGCTCGATGATCTTCAGTATACGCATGATGTTGTGTTTGTTGTTGCTGGAACCAACAATCGGGACCGCAGAGTCTATCAACCCAGGATAGGATCGCCAGCTGATTCTATCAACTCTGTGGTAGTGAATGCGGTCTCAATTGTTGGTAAGCCAGTGGAATATGCTCGCACAGGACCTGTTCTGTATTTTTATAGGAAGCCGGATGTGTCGGCGTTTGGTGGGGATCGTCAGGATGGTATGGTCGTCTATTCCAGTTTGGGGAGGATTAAGGAGAGTGGAACATCCTTTGCCGCTCCTTGGATTGCCCGTAAATTGGCATACCTCATCCATGTTATGGGGTTTACAAGAGAGATTGCCAAAGCTCTGATTATCGATTCAGCTGCTGGCTGGGCGAATAATTTCCCCAATAGGAATCTTTTGGGATTTGGTGTCGTGCCAACCCATATCAAAGATATACTGACCTCTTCGAAGGATGAAATTAGATTTGTGATTCAGGGTGTGAGTGAGGCGTATGAAATGTATACGTACTCTATCCCGGTCCCAATGCACAAAGATCAATTTCCATATGTCGCACGTGCGACCTTGTGCTACTATCCCAAATGTTCACGTTCACAAGGGGTGGATTACACCGATACGGAGCTGGATATTCAGTTCGGAAGAATGAAGGACAATGGAAAGATCTTATCCATTGATAATAACGTACAAGGTGATGAGGGGTCGCACTCTCTCTTTGAGAAAGATGTTCGAATAAAATATCGCAAATGGGATAATGTGAAGCACATCTCAGAGGGATGTAAAGAACGGGCACGTCCGCGTAAGCGAATGAGTCAAGCTTCATCGAATTGGGGCATCAGCATCAAGACAAAAGAGCGACTATCTGTCAAGTCAGGACGTGGAGTTGCGTTTGGGATGGTTGTGACGTTGCGAGAACTTAATGGGGTCAATCGAATCAAAGAATTCATGCAACTTTGCCGTGCCAACAACTGGTTCGTCAGCGAAGTGGACATCCATGTACGGCAAGAAATCTTCGAGCGAGCTGAAGAGGTGTTGGTATTCGACGAAGATCAGTGATGTTGTTTTGCATGATGGGTGAACATAAAACCGGCAGAGGTGGTCTACACTCCTGCCGGTCTTTGTGCTATTGACTATCAGCTCTGCTTTTCGGCGATCCGCCTCTGTTGGGTCTTCTCGATTGCGGTGACGATGTTCTCATAGCCGGTGCAGCGGCAGAGGTTACCGGCGATCTGGCGTCGGATCTCCTCGCGGGTGCTTGGCCGCTCGCTTTCGATGATCGGAATCGAGGCCATGATGAAGCCCGGGGTACAGATGCCACACTGTACCGCTCCCTCATCGATGAACGCCTGTTGGATGTCGCTGATGGCTCCCTTGATGTCCGAGAGACCCTCCAGGGTAACGATCGTCTTGCCTTCGGCCCAGATAGCCAGGTAGATGCAGGAGTTGAAGGGTCGCCCGTCGATGAGGACGGTACACGCTCCACATTCACCTACATCACAGCCGTGCTTGATGGAATCCAGGCCGGCGTTGCCGCGCAGCATATCGGAAAGAGAGGAGCGTACATCGATGAGGAAGGTACGCTTCTTGCCGTTGACGGTGCACTGTATCTCTCTATTAGCCATTGATGGTACCTCCTGCGCGCTCGATGGCGGCCTTTGTCGATCGGCGTGCCAACTCCTTGACCAGCTGGAGGCGGAACTCCTTGCTTGCACGCCAGCTGGTACGCGGGTTCACATCCTTGATGGACTCTTGGGCGACCAGCTCCAGCAGCGCTTCATCCACGCTCTGATTAACCGCTGCCTCTTCTGCACTCAGAGCCCTGATCGGGATCGGGGCAGCGACGCCGAAGGCGATGCGCAGCCGTTCGATCCGCCTCTTGTCCTGTGTGAGGCGCACGTTCACCGAACAGCCAAGGGTGGCGATGTCCATCGCCTTGCGCATCGCATACTTGGTGTAGAAGCCGTAGGTGCGGTCGTAGCTCTCTTTGGCGATCCTGATGCCGGTGAGGATCTCTCCCTCGCGCAGGTCAACCTTCCCCGGCCCGAGGTTGAACTCGGTGTAGGGGAGGACCCGCGTTCCGTGCGCGCTGGCGATCTCGAGCGTGGCATCATACGCCTTCAGGGTCGTGGCGCTATCGGCGCTGGTCACCCCGTTGCAGATGTTGCCGCCGATGGTGCCGATATTGCGCACCTGTGGGCCACCGATCTGGCTCATCGCCTCGCCGAGGACCGGGATGTGGGCTTTAATCACTGAACTGATGGAGACATCGGTGAAGCTCGTCAGCGGGCGGATCAGGATGGCCCCGTCATCCTCTACGCAGATGCCCCTAAGCTCATCCAAGCCGTAGATGTTGATCAAATCACAGCCGGCGAGCTTGCCCTCGCGAATCTTGATCAAGATGTCGCTGCCACCGGCGAGGATCAGGGCCTCGGGGTGGAGCGCCTTCAGCTCTACAGCCTCAGCGACGCTCTTCGCTTCATATAGATTGTTGAAATTATACATACATCACTTCCTTCTATTTGATCAGGCCGGCGGCGCTGAAATGATCGAAGAGCCGCTCGGGGTGCAAGGGCGCTGCGTTGATGGCCACACCGGTCGCATTGAGCACCGCGTTGCGGATCGCCGGGGCGACCGGGATCGTTGGCGGCTCTCCGAGGCTCTTGTTCCCATACGGGCCGGTCGGGTCGATCGCCTCGACGAAATCACCTTTGAGATCAGGGGTGTCGATGGCGGTCATCAGCTTGTAGTCAAGCAGGTTGTCGTTGAGCATCCGTCCGGTCTTCGGATCGAACTTGTGATGCTCATACAGCGCATACCCCAGGCCCATGCTCATGCCCCCATGTACCTGGGCCATGGCGGTCTGGTGGTTGAGGATCCGCCCTGAGTCGTGGACGTTGATGATATCCACCACTTTGACCTGGCACATCGGGATGTCCACCTCGACCTCGACGAAACACGTACCGAAGGCGTAGGTGTTGTCGGTGCAGTGGTGGCTCTCCTCAGCGGCGATATGGGTCGAGTAGTCCATGTTGTAACACGACTCAAGGGCTACCTGCTCCACCGAGAGCATCGGTTTATCCTGGTTGGTGTGGACGATCATGTTGTCTTTGATGTCCAGATCCCAGGGATCCTTCTTCAGCATGTGCCCGGCGTACTCAAGGATCTTACGCTTGAAGCTCTCGGCGGTCTTCTTCACCGCCATGCCGCTGACATAGCTCTGACGGCTTCCATACGCCCCGCTGTCCCACGGCGTCACATCAGTATCTTGCTGACTGACGAAGTGGACCTTGTCCAGCGTCACGCCGATGGTCTCTGCGGCCATCATCGAGAAGACCGTATCGGCGCCCTGGCCGATTTCGGTCGCTCCCATCTGCACCTGCAGCGACCCATCCTGGTTGAGCAACATCCGCACCGATGACGTCTCCAGGTTGATGGGGTAGACCCCGCTCTTGTAGCAGAAGATCGACATGCCGACCCCACGGCGGATCGGCCCGCTTTGGTTGGCGTACTCAGCTCGCTTGCGGTTGTAGTCGAGGTAGGCGACGCCGCGGTCGATGCACTCCTCAAGGCCCGTTGAGTGACACGTGATCGTCGTCGGTCCATCGACGTAGCCAAGCGGCATCATGTTCTGCTTGCGGATCGTTATCGGATCGAGTCCAGTTACGCGGCAGATATCATCGATGTGGCTCTCGAGGGCGAACATCGACTGTGGAATGCCGTACGCTCGCATCGCCCCGGCGGTGGTGAGGTTGGTGTAGACCGTGTACGCCTCTCCTTTGATGGCCCCCACCGGATAGAGCATCCGAAACCCATTGGCCGCGTTGGCGGCCAGAGCGTGGCCATGGCTGGCATAGCCGCCTTGGTTGGAATAGACCTTGATGGAGCGGGCAGCGAAGGAGCCGTCCTTGCGTACATAGGTGGTCAGGTGGAACTTCATCGCATGGCGCGTGCGCGTTGCATGGAAGGTTTCTTCTCGGCTATAGGCGAGCACCACCGGCCTGCCGCCAACACGCGTGGTCAGATAGGCGTTCAACGGCTCAGTCAACGCATCCTGACGGTTTCCAAAGCCTCCACCCAGGTATGGCTTGATGAGGCGGACATCACCAAAGCCAATGCCGAGGGCTTGGGCGCACATGCGCCTGACAAGGTGGGGCAGCTGGGTAGCGGCGACGACGACCACCTTGCCCGCTTCCATGTATGCCCAGGAGTTTGCCACCTCGATGTGGCAGTGGCTGACCACCGGGGTGTCATACTCCCCCTCGATCTTGGTCAGCCCCTTCTCCTTGATGGCCTCTTCATAGTTGCCGATCTCAAAGGAGGTGGCCTTGACGATATTGTCAGGCCGCTCTTCGTGGATGACACACGCCCCCTCGGCGAGGGCCTCATCAACGGTGAGGATCGGCGTATACTCTTCATAGGTGACCTTGATCTTGCTGACGGCGATTTCGGCAGCTAGCTGGCTCTCGGCAATGACGGCGGCGATGTCGTCGGCGTAGCAACGCACCCGTGCATTGAGCAGCTTGCGGTCGGCGATGTCCTGGTAGCGGGGGNNAACATCAAAACACGTGACGATGTCCACGACCCCTTCTACTTGCCACGCCTCAGTGAGGTCGAACTCCTTGACCCATCCATTGGCGATGGTGGAGTGCATGACCTTTGCATAGAGCGCATGGGCCGGTACTGTGTCGGCAGTGTACTTAGCTTTTCCCGTGACTTTGTCAAATGCATCGACACGTTTGGGAGAAGATCCGATTATGTGCATGAAGCCCTCCTGATAGCGCAGCCTTCCGTCGGCGGATGGTTGAAGATTGTCCGCACGGTAGCTGCTTCGTCCGGTTTTTATCATACAACAGATTGCAACATTTTCAAGGAATTTCACTACATTTACCAAAAAATTTGATGTATCGAACGCTTTGGCGGCAAACTAATTATGTGTTGCACAATCTTGTAAGGACGATTGCTGCCTCTTCCAAAGGACGGTGCGCTATGCCATCATCGATATATGATCGATGCCATAGTACGCTACCTATACACGCACCATCCCATCCGGGCCATCGTGCTAGCTGGCTCCCGCACCGGCCCCTACAGCACCCCCTCTTCTGACTTGGACCTCTACGTCTACAGTGATGAGGCGGTACCACTATCACTGCGCAATGAGTTGGCCTCTCGCTTCGCTACAAACGCCGAGGTGGGCAATACCTTCTTTGAGGATGGTGATGAGCTGATAGCCAAGGACGGGACGGTAATCGATCTGATGTATCGAAGAAGCGAGTGGATCGAAGAGGAGATTGAGCGGGTATGGAGGCGATATGAAGCCAAAGTTGGCTATACCACCGCCATCATCCACAATGTACGTAGCAGCACCATCCTCTACGATCGTGATGGTTGGTTCAAAGCACTGCAGTCATCGGTATCGACTCCATACCCCCCGGCTCTGAAGAGTGCCATCATAGCAAAAAATTATCCGCTCTTGCGTACCAAGCTCACCGCCTCCTACTGCGAACAGATCCAGCACGCCGTTGAGCGCAAAGATGATGTGAGTGTGCTGCATCGCAAAGCCGCTCTTCTGGCAAGCTACTTCGATGTGCTCTTCGCCCTCAATGAGCTGACTCACCCTGGAGAGAAGCGGTTGGTAGCATGGGCGAAGGAGCATTGCCTACTGCTTCCTTTGCGCTTTGAGGCCGAGATGGAGCGGGTATGCAATACCGTTGGCAGTGACACTCTTGTCGCGGTACATCGATTGCTCGATTCGTTGGATGAAATCTTCCAGCTATCCGTGCTTGATGGCAGCCCTGGTGCGTTAGCCTAATATCCCCGATCAAAATCCACTATGTTCTTCAACGCCTCTTTGTCCACGAAGCGTCTGAGGTTCTCTACAAAGAGTGCGAAGACCAGGTGGGGGTCGCTGTGGGAGAGACCGCTTGCGTGGGGGGTGATGAGCACGTTGGGCAGCTTCCAGAGCGGACTCTCTTTTGCCAACGGCTCGACGGCGGTGACATCCAGGCCAGCTCCTCCGAGGTGTCCACTCTCAAGAGTCTTGATGAGGGCTTCTTCGTCGACCAGCGACCCCCTTCCGACGTTGATGAGGTAGGCACCCTGTTGCATCAAGGCCAGGCGGTCGGCATCGATGAGGTGTTCGGTCTCGCCGGTGGAGGCTGCACAGAGGACGACATAGTCTGCCTCGCTCAAAAGGCGGTCCAGCTCGCAAGTGGTATACAGCTCATCGACATACAAGGGCTTCTCCTCAAGGGTGCGCTTGACGACGACAGTGTGCATCCCATGGGCTTTTGCTCGCCTGGCGAGGTTGGTGCCGATATCACCGAAGCCGATGATCAAGATCGTGCTCTGCCACAGGTCCTTGGCTGGGACATAGCGGTGCCACGTCTGCTCCTTCATCTGTTCGTGGTAGATAAAAAGGTGGTGGTTGAACCCGATGATCATGCCAAGGACATGGTCGGCGATCTGTGGGCCATAGGTGCCCTTTGCATTGGTGAGGATCACCTCGTCGTTGGCGAACAGGTTCCGATCCACGTACTGGCCGACTCCGGAGGAGGGGGTCTGCAGCCACCGTAGCTTCTGTGCCCGTCGTAGGTCCTCGGCCTTGGGGAAGCCGACGATGATCTCTGCCTCATCAAGGAGGGCAGGGTCATAGGAGGCGAGGGCGGTGACGGTCAACTCAATGTCATCAAATTCAGAGAGCAGGGCCGCTCTCTCCTCCTCGGTGGGATCAAAGTGACTGTTGGTAAGAAAGAGGATTCTCATGGCAAAATCCTACTATTTCTCTTCTTAAGGAGCAAGCACCCTTGCTCCCCTGTCAATGCGGATGTACAACAAGAGTATGGAGGCCCGCCATGCTAAGCCGTCGTAAACTCTTGCTCTCACTCATTGCCCAACGACAAGAGGCCATCGCCGTCTCTGTCTTGCACCTACTGCTCGCCTTGGTGGCAGAACGGGAAGAGAAGCCCTCCTACTTTTTCATCCCCACAGCCGCAGGTCCGTATTCAATCGATGTGCAGCACGATCTGCACTCATTTGAGAAAGGGGGTGAGCTCGTCATCGAAGATGGGAGTGTCCGCCTGCAGCGCGATCGAGTCAATCCGCTCTCCTACGCCCTTGATGGATCTACGCTGGCGTTGCTGCTCGACAGCCTCTCTGACTTCGGCTCCAAGGGTGAGCGGGCATTGATGGACCTGGCCATTGGCCAGAAGCCATTCTATGGCATCTATACCACAAGAAGCGACAGCGCAATCGAACACGTCAGAGAGGCGATCGCCTCAGCCAAACGAGGGGTGTACACCCTCGGCTATGAGGGGCTCTCCATCGACCAATTCATCATCTGCCTGATCGCCAACGACATCCGTACGACAGTCGATGTACGTGAGTATGCCTTCTCACGGCGTGCAGAGTTCTCCAAGGCCAATCTGGTCGAAGCCCTCGCTCAGGCCAACATCACCTACATCGGGATGCCTGAGGTAGGGATCCCCACCAAAGCACGCAAAGAGATCCTTGAACACAAGAGCAAGGAGGAGCTATTGGCCTACTACGAGGATGAGATCGTCGCAACCACTGGCGCATCGGCTGCGCGCTTGGCAGAACTAGCTTCGGTGGCGAATACCGCCCTCATCTGCCACGAAGAAGACCCACAGACGTGCCACCGCTCACATTTTGCAGCCTTTGCCCTACAGCGCGAGCCTTCAATCGCGGCAATCTATGATATCCGCACCAAGGATGGGTGTACCTATCCTTGGTGATCTCTCAGACAAGCCGGTTAGCGTCGAGCCATCGTTCATCGGTCCTCAGCGGTTCGGCTTTGCTGGCCTTGAGGTTATGAAGGATGGTCTGAGCTGCGTCTTCCAACATCTTTTGCATCCGTGAGGGAGGGTCGGCCAACGGATGGCCAAAGGGAAGGACTGCGGCAATCGCGATATTCTCCTTATCCCCGACCCGTGCTCCCCAGGCGCGTTCCTGAAGCTCTGGACGATCGAGCCACAGACTTGCTGGCTCGCCGGGCTGTAAGACCATTCCGATGACTGATTTTCGTGCTGGGTAGTGCTCATGCACACCAGCGCTATGGGCGATATCCTGGTCTGCGCTTGCGTGCAGCAGGTAGACGACCATGTCGCGCCAGACCGTGCCGAGGGCGACGAGAGCTCCGAGGCGGTGGATCTCCTCCAACACAGGAAGGGTAGCGGGTACCAAGCGCGATGCATTGAGGCTCAGAGCCGAGAGCACATGGATGCGTGGGCCTGGCAAATACTTGCTCTCTTCATTCTGTTGCAGCATGCCAGTATCTACGAGCGTTCCCAGAATACGATTCACCGTGCTGTGTTCGATGTTGACCAACCGTGAGACTTCTCGACTTCCCAGAGGTCTGCTTGCAACAATAACTTCTTGCAGTATAAGAAATCCTCTAAGAATGCTTTGGTTAGGTTGAGCTGGCGGCATACCGATAGTGTCCTTTGAGAAAATAATGATTGACAACTGAGTGATGCTATAATAGCATCAAACCATAGTCGATAGTACTAGTATACGAGAAAAACGCTGAATAAGCAAAATAGAATGACACCAACAAGGGAACGGAGCAGGTGTCTGTAGAGATCCGGTTTGGTCCACTTCATCCATAGGGATGTAGATTCATACAAAAGGAGAACAACATGAGAAAGAGTGTGTTAGTCATCGGTCTGTTGTTGCTAGTTGTATCTTTGTCGGTGTATTCTGCCGGATCAAAGGAGAGTGAGAAGCGATATGAGCTGTCGATAGCAAGCTTGGAGCCCATTGGAGCACCTACGACAGTCAGTGTCGAGTACATGGCAAAGCTGGTTGAAGAGCGCAGCAATGGGCGGCTGAAGATCATCCCAAACCCAGCGGGGGTTCTCGGCACTGGCCTACAGATCATGGAAGGGGTGTCGATTGGAACCATCGATATGATCTCAATGGTATTGGAGTGGTATGCCCCGTTCGTCAATGACATCAACGTCTACGTGATGGGATTCACCTTCCGCGATGACGATCACTTCCGCAAGTTCCTCGCATCCCCCCTCTTCAAGGGTATGGAGCAGCAGGTTCTGGATACAATTGGGGTACGGATGCTCGCCTCCAACTGGATCGGGCTTCCACGTGTGCTGGTATCGAAAAAGCCGGTTAAGACGCCTGCCGACATTGCCAACATCAAGATGCGCGTGCCGGAGATTGAGACTTATTTGAAGGTATGGAAGGGCCTTGGAACCAGCCCGACCCGCGTTGCATGGGCCGAAGTCTACCTGGCGCTGAAGACCGGAACGGTTGACGCGGCAGAAGGACCGCTTGATCAGATGTATGCCACAAAATTCTATGAAGCCGCTCCGTACATCACATTGACCAACCACCTGCAGCAAGCCTTCACTATCGCGATCAATGATGACGTATATGCCAGTTTGCCCAATGACCTGCAGAAGATTCTGGCTGATGCATCGGTGGAGGCAGGAGAGTACTTCCAGAAGCTGATCCGCGATGAGTTTGAAGTGAACCGCTCAAAGATGGTCGCAGAAGGAGCGGTGATCAGCGAAGTTGATACTGTTCCGTTCCAGAAGCTGCTTGAGCCGGTCATCAAGGAGTCGGAGGAGACCGGATTCTGGTCGAAGGGACTCTATCAGAAGGTTCAGGATATCAAATAGATCTGAACTTCATCACTCGGGGCTGGCAAGCCAGCCCCGTGATATCTCACCAAGGCGGAACAGCATGCGAACTATTGAGATTTTGGACAGTATTGATGCAATCGTCACCAAAGCTGTCACCGTATGTGCAACGCTGGCGATGACGGTCACCTTCATCGTCATGGTGTTGCAAGTATTTTTAAGACGCATCTTCAATGCTCCGATCATCTGGGCAGAAGATCTTTCGGTGTTCTTTTTCATCTGGATAACCTTCTTAGGTGCAACCGTCCTCTTTCAGCGCAAGGCATTGAGCAGCGTCGATACTGTGGTCATGATGCTACCGCTCAAGGCACGCCTGCTTGTCCAGGCGTTGGTTGACGGCATCATCGCACTCTCTTCGGTTTATCTGCTCAAGATTTCCATTGATTTTCTCCGTCGCCAACAGAAACTCGGCCATAAGTTGGGAGGAGCCTTGGGCATTCCTATCTGGGTGGTCACCATTGCCGTTATCTTGTCATTCGCCTTGATCATCCTTTTTGGCATCACATCGTTCTTGAAAAAGATGATCCTGGTCAGGCAAGCAAATCAAAAAGGAGGAGGTACTGTATGAAGTATATCAAGGAGCAATTGGAGACTCCGATTCAGCAAGAGTACGATGTCATCGTAAGTGGAGGTGGTCCGGCCGGGGTAGCCGCTGCCATCTCAAGTGCCCGCCTCGGAGCCAAGACGCTCTTGATCGAGAAGAACGGATGCCTCGGCGGTATGGCCACCTCAGGTCTTGTCCATCCTTTCATGCCGTCATATGCCGGAGATGTGCCCATCAACAAGGGGGTATTCTGGGAAGTCATTGAGCGTCTTCAAGCCTTGGATGCAGTGGTTCACCCCGATACAACCAAGATGGGTACCGGTTATACCGGCTTTGTCGTATGGCCTCACGCCCACGTCACTCCCTTTGACGTGGAAGTATTGAGATGGGTGTTACACGATATGGTCGAGGAGGCGGGAGTGCACGTTCTATTGCACTCTTTTGTCTCCGAGGCGATCAGCGAAGATGGAAAGGCGACGGGGGTAATCGTCGAGAACAAGAGCGGACGGATGGCATTCAAGGCAGAAGTTCTCATCGACGCAACAGGCGATGGTGATCTTGCCAAATATTTGAGTATCCCGTTTAAGCTTGGCAACGATGAGGATGGGTCGTTGCAGCCGGCGACGATCTTCTTCAGACTCGCCGGTGTCGATCGGGCTAAAATCGACGCATATATCGCAGCAAATCCTGAAGAACGCCACTTCAAGTCATTTGCGGCCAAAGCGATTGCGGACGGCAAATTCATCACCTCCAAACATGATGTCCTTTTCTTCTACACTCCCCGTGAAGGAGAGATGGCGATCAA
This sequence comes from Spirochaetales bacterium Spiro_03, assembly GCA_001603105.1. Lineage (GTDB taxonomy): Bacteria > Spirochaetota > Spirochaetia > Sphaerochaetales > Sphaerochaetaceae > Sphaerochaeta. Next base: position 8,167 of record LVBE01000083.1, on the reverse strand, counting down.
CACTACGCGCGTGCATGATATTGACGGCACCAATGTCTTTGATCTGACCGTCGCCGAATTTGAGGCGCGCAAGCAGATCAAGGTCCTCCTCGACTTCTTCCGTGAGTATGTCCCCGGCTTCGAGCGTGCCTACGTCTCGTCGACAGCGGCCGAGATCGGGATCCGAGAAACTCGGCGGATTGTCGGCGAATACACCCTGACCAAAGAGGACGTGCTGGAGGTTCATCAATTTGATGACAATATCGCCCAATGTGCGTACATGATCGACATCCATGACCGAAAGAGCACTCAGCTCTTCTATACCCCCGTCCCTGATGGCCACTCATATGGTATTCCATATCGGTGCCTGATTCCAAAAGGCCATGATGGCATCCTCTTTGCCGGACGATGCATCTCTGCCACGCAAGAGGCGCAAGGATCGGTTCGCGTAATGCCTCCTGCATTCAGCCTCGGCCAGGCGGCCGGGACGGCAGCGGCCCTTGCCGTGCAGTCCAAGGTATCAGTGCGGGACGTCGATATTGCGCTCTTGCAACAGACGCTGCTTCAGCATGGGCAGGTCATTGAAGAGCCTACACAACCATAAAGGGGCAGTGTGATGACAGTCTATTGGGTAATTGGTATAAGCTTGGTCGTATTGCTTGCGTTGAATGTCCCGGTCTCCTTTGCGATGATCATCTCCAGTCTCCTTGCCCTGCTGTCGGTAGGAAACATCCCCATGGTCGTCGTGGCACAGCGTCTGTGGGGTGGGCTTGAAAGTTTTCCGCTGTTGGCGATCCCGTTCTTTGTCCTCGCCGGTATCTTATTGGACAAAGGGGGCGGGGCTGAGGCAATCTTCAACTTCTGCATGTCGGGGCTCGGCCATATCAAAGGTGGGCTTGCATATGTGAACATTGTCGCCAGCATCATCTTCGCCGGTATGACCGGGGCCGCGACCGCCGATGCCGCCGGCCTTGGTGCCATTGAGATCGCGGCGATGAAGCGTGATGGGTATACCCCTGAGTTCAGTGCCGCGGTGACAGCAGCCTCCTCGGTGATTGGGCCGATCATCCCACCGAGTGTCCCGTTTGTTGTCTACGGGGTCATGGCTCAGGTGTCGATCGGCAAGCTCTTCATCAGCGGCGTCATCCCCGGTCTCGTGTTGGGCCTTGGTATGATGGTGGTGGTGTTCATCGTGATGCGCAAGAACAGCCCCCCTGTTCGCCCTCGTGCTTCCATGAGACAGGTCTATGTGGAGTTCAAGCGCTCCTTTTGGGCACTGCTCTGCCCGGCGATCATTCTCGGGGGGATTTTTACCGGGTTTTTCACCCCCACAGAAGCCGGGGCAATCGCATCCTTGTATGCGTTGATCCTGGGATTTGTCTACAAAGGCTTAGAGCTAAAAGACCTGCCCGCGATTATGGTGGAGGCGATGTTGGCTACTGCACAGGTGACGTTCATCGTTGCTGCAGCGGGCTTGTTTGGATGGATTCTGACTCGATTCCAGTTCCCTTCACTGGTGACTAACGCACTGCTCTCGTTGACCAACAACAAGTACGTTGCCTTGCTCTTGGTCAGTGCGGCACTGCTGGTTATGGGGTGTTTCATCGATGCGCTTTCGTTGGTGATCATGATGACGCCGGTTGTCGTCCCCATTGCCAAAGCCTATGGCATTGACTTGCTGCAAACCGGTGTCGTATTGGTTATCGGCTGCATGATCGGGCTCAATACACCACCGGTAGGCATCTGCCTCTATATCGTCAGTGATTTGGCCAAGACATCGGTGATGAAAGTCACTAAAGCGTTGGTCCCATTCTACATTGTCCTTGCCATCTCATTGGTGCTCTTTGCCTTGGTGCCTGGCTTCTCTACATTCCTTCCCGGTGTTATCAACTTGTAATTGGGTACTCAACATCTTCACGGCTGCAATCCATATGGGTTGCAGCCGTTGTGTATTCAGCCAATCTTTGAGCGAATATCCACTTGAGAATCATGAGTGTTTGCGCTTTTTGGTATGAGACACTGGGTAGGAGGGAGTCATGACCGAGAAGAGCGAGACATAGCGTATCGATAGTTTTCTTGTGGACAGAACGGGTCAATGATGCAAGAGTGAGGATGGGAGGGCAAGCATGAGAATGGGAGTCATTGCCGATGATTTTACCGGCGCAAGCGACATTGCGGGATTTCTGGTCGCAGGGGGGCTGAAGACCATCATGTACAATGGGGTGCCCAAGGATTGGCCGCCATCTTCGATTGATGCGGTGGTCATCAGCCTGAAGATTCGCTCCTGTGCCCCTAGGCAGGCGGTCGATGAGGCGCTGACCTCCCTCTCCTTCCTGCGCCGCGTAGGGTGTACCAAGTACTACTACAAGTACTGCTCGACCTTCGACTCGACCAGAGAGGGGAACATCGGGCCGGTCGTTGATGCCCTGATGGATGCGCTCTCAACTGACCTTACCATCGTCTGCCCATCGCTTCCGGTCAACGGGCGCACGGTCTGCCACGGCTACCTCTTCGTCGGCTCTGACCTACTCAGTGACTCGCCGATGCGCCACCATCCCATCACCCCGATGAGGGATGCGAAGCTTGCGCGCCTGATGGAGGGACAGTTCGCCGGCAGTGTCGGTCACGTCTTCTATCCGACCATCGCACAAGGCTCTGAGGCAGTGCGCGCTGAGCTTGAGCGCATCAAAGCGAGCGGGCACCGCTATGCGGTGGTTGACACCCTCTTCGAAGAGGATCTGGTGACCATCGCCAAAGCGACCGAGACCATGGTGTTGGTCACCGGAGGATCGGGGCTGGCCATCGGCATCTGCTCGGCCCTCAACGAGGGAAGGGAGGTCTCCCCCCTCGACGGATCGGCCTTCACCCCCATCATCCAACGTTCTGTAGTCATCTCTGGCTCCTGCTCGGCTCAGACCAACATCCAGGTGGCCGGCTATAAGAAGCTCGCCCCGTCACGGCCGATCGAAGAGGGGTTGGCGCTCACTGATCCTGCCTTGTATGCCGCTGACCTCACCTCCTGGGTGCTCGATCACCAAGGTGGGCGATGGGCGCCGATGCTCTACGCCACCAAGAGCCCTGAAGAGCTTGAGATAAGCCGTAGGCTCTATGGTGATGGCAATGTAGCCGCTGCTATTGAGGACGTGGTGGCCCAGGTAACCAAGACCCTGCATGCTGCAGGCATCCGCACCTTCATCAGCGCCGGTGGGGAGACCAGTGGGGTGGTGGCGACCACCCTGGGCTTGGAAGCCTACCTCATCGGACCGCAGATCGATCCCGGTGTCTCCTGGCTGAAGGCTTTGGACAGTGATCTGCAATGCTCCTTTAAGAGCGGGAACTTCGGCTCAGCTGATTTCTTCTCAAAGGCGCAGGCGATGTGCATACAGGAGGGCAATGATGCGTGATGCGATCGTAGCCTACGCCCGTTCGCTCTTTGATCGAGGGTTTGTGGTCGGGTCGGCGGGCAATATATCGGTGAGGCTTGAGGATGGGACATTTTTGGCCACCCCCACCGGCAGCTCCTTTGGAAGCCTGGCCGCCGACGAGGTGTCCCACTTTAACGCAGAGGGTAGGCTGTTGGGAGGCAAGGCACCGACGAAGGAGATCTTCTTTCATCTGGCGTGCTATGAGGTGCACCCTGCAATACGGGCGGTGGTCCACCTGCACTCAACCTACTCGACGCTGTTGGCCAGTCTGGAAGGGTTGGAGGATGGGATGCCCATCAGGCCCTTCACCCCGTACTTTGTGATGAAGGTCGGATCGGTTGGCGTGTTGCCATACCGTAAGCCCGGTGACAGGAGAATCGCCGACGATGTGCGAGAGAAGCGCGGCTATGATACGCTTTTGATGGCAAACCATGGCCTGATCGTCTGCCGCCCCTCGCTCAAGGAGGCGATAGAGGCGGCCGAGGAGTTTGAGGAGACCGCCAAGCTCTGGTACCTCGGCCAGCATCTTCCGATCAGATACCTTGACCGAGGCGAGATCGAAGCGCTGCGCCTCTAGGCAGAAGAAGACCACGGGGTCGACCCCATCTCGATATTGCAGTAGATTGGATGATTCAGTACATGCGTCTACTGAAAAGGGGATGGGGTGGATATGCAGATAGTGATGTTGTCGATCATTGTGGCCATAGCGGCATTCCTTCAGACGAGCATTGGCTTCGGGTTTGCCGTTCTAGCTGTGGCACTTCTTCCTCTGCTTTATCCGTATGGCAGTGCCATAGCGTTGGTGCAGGCTATCGGACTGGTCAATACGGTTTTCTTGAGTATTCGCTATTGGCGTTCAATTCAGTGGCGAGTCATGCTGCCCCTCCTCATTCCAACACTGCTCTTCGGGACCTTCTTCACCGTGGTCTCCTTCTCGATGGAGACTGAGCTGCTACGCATCGGCTTGGGAGTGCTGCTGATCATCCTCGCCCTCTATTTTTTGCGCATAGCCGGTACCTTCACCGTCAAGCCCTCCGTTACCGGTGGAGCTATCATGGGGGTCATATCGGGTATTAGCAATGGGCTCTTCGGAATAGCCGGCCCTCCGGCTGCTCTCTATCTGCTGCCGGCAGTGGATGACACAAGGGCCTATCTGGCAACGATTCAGATGTACTTTACCCTATGCAATCTAGTGAACCTTGCCTTTCGTATCAGCAATGGTGCTTTTGACGGCGGGTATAGGATAGAGATCCTTGTCGGGTGGATATCGGTTGCAATGGGCACATTGGCTGGGTTATGGGCATTTTCACACTTGAAACTCTTGGCTCTGAAACGTGTGGTCTATGTATTCATTGGCCTCAATGGCATCTGGATTGTCATACAACAGATAGTGGGATGAGTTCAACGGACAAGCAGCATCCGACCAAATCCAAGAAAGCGCTCATCGTCGATGGCATAACTACGCTCTTCTACCAAACCCGATCGTGAATAGGCATCGATGAAGTAGATCCGCCCCGTGTCAGTGCGCAGGTAGAGAGCGATATGGGTAGCTTCACCCGCTGTCCCCATGAAGATGACATCGCCGCTTTCGGCAGTCGTGACTGTGACGCTGTACTCTTGTTGGATATTGCGCACCGTGGCATCGTCGTAGGGCAGAGCATAGCCATAGCGCTCCGCTGCCTCTTTGTAGATGTTGATGATCAAGCCCGAACAATCGACTGAGCCACCTTCAACCCACCAATAGTCTTGGCCGCCCCACTCATATGCCATGCCAAGGTAGTGTGGGGCGAGTTCAACGGCAGCGTTTCGCACGGCGTGTGGGGCAGGGGTGGGGGAGGTAGTATCCAAGCATGCCATCAGTAGAGCAGAGAGTGTGAGGGAGAAGAGCAGGACTATTGTAGCTTTGGTCGCCGCAATTGGGTGTGTTCTGCCAAAGGCTTGCATCTTCTTTTTGAAGAAAATGTTGTTCATCGCTGAAAGTATCCCATAAGAGGAAGGAGGGAGCAAGGAAGCACCCTCGGTCTGTGTCTATGATAGCATTCAATCGTTAGGGAGAACGCGCACACCTCCTAAAGATGGTAGTGTTCTAGAGGGCATCCTGATAAAGATTGTCCATAGTACTGGTGAATATTCCCCACTCTGGATTGATGGGTTTTTCTGAATTAGTGAGATAATACTGGTATTTGTAGAGCATCCTCAGTTGTTTTTTCAGGGAATGTATATGGCGCGATAAAACGGCCACGGGTGCGGGATTAAACGGCCATCATGCGGTAAATGGCGGCCGGGTTTCTCAGGCCGTCCAAGACAAGCTATTAGGCGTTCTCGATGTGGACCTGGTGGCCGTTCTCAACCAATCTTGAACGGATGCTATCAGCCAGTAGCCAAGTACTCGGATGCGGTTGTCTCATTCGTCAGGACTGTACTGGATGAGGCTGCCGAGCATCCCTGTCGCCTCAGCGCTGTACTTCTCGATGTCGAAGCCGTCGATGGCCTCATCACCGGGAAGCGACAGTGATGGCTCAACCCCTTGTCGTGCTGGCCTGTGCGCTTCTATTTGAACAATAGACGTCATAGACTGGCTGGCGGCACAACGATTCGACGATGTCCACATAGATCCTCACGTGCTATACAGCAGCTTTTCGATGCTCACTGGTACCGACAGGACAATAGAGGCATCCTCAGTTGCCCACTCTCCCTGAACCGCTTGAGGAACTCATTGACCGCAGACTTGCTGTACCCACAGCTTGCAGCGATCTCCCGTCCGCTGAGGTTGCTTCCATAACGCAGCCCCAAGATCTTCCTGTAATCGAGCATGACTCGACCTCCATAAAGAAATGTCACCCCCTTCGAGGTGCACAAATCAGTATAGAAGAATCGAATATTTTGTGGCCGTTTATTCTCCGCTCACTGGCCGTTTAATCCCGCACCCTTGGCCGTTATATCCCGCCATTTGCAGGGAAGGGTTTGTTCTGTAGAGAAGGTATATTAACTCATACATTTTTATCACTTGCACGTCATCCAACCCTGTAGATAATGACTCCGCCTGTTCAATTAATAGGACTGTGTTGGTATCGTTTGTAGCGAAGTAGGGCAAATTTTTTACAGCAATGTATGAAAGCGTCTTTACCTCTCCTTTGTCGTTGGCATTATCGATGCAAGGATCATATTTGGTGTATTGGCTGATCTTCTGCTCAATTGTATTCCTTAGCACGTGTTCGTGAGGATCTAGGAGTGAATCCTTATGGATGATTATCTTAGGGGTAGGTTTGCTGAGCATTTCCTGGATAAATGACCGTTCATGCACAGACACTAATTCGTCATGAACCGCCTCATGGATAGCAAGAGCCGAGAACATATCGAAAATTGGATTCAGCCATATTTCACGAAATTTTTGGAACGGGATGCTTGGTGCTGAAAACGCTTGCCGATCAGGCGGAATAATGAAATTTGCATCCAAGGTTATAATCTGGTTTGGGTCGTAGGAAATTGAAACCAAAGCAGAGTTAATGTGTCTAGTTTCAACCTTCACTATCCCATCCTCGGATGAAGCTATCGAATTCATCGATGTCTTCTTGAGAAACAGTAATCTCATATCCAAAATCATTTGGACTCTTATTGAAGAGCTTTAGGGTTTCGACAAATGTCTGTTCGTCAATGATTTTGTGTTCGAAGTTTCTTATAATGGTCTCTATCGCGTGGGCTGAGGTGCCAATTACCTCAGTCCGTGTGTTCAGTTTGGTAAACACTTCCTTGTCAATGGCTTGCCCAAGTCGCGTGTACTCGCCATCCAGTGCCCGTTCATCGACAGTAAGGAGCCGTTGGCATTGGTGTGTCGTGATTGCTTCAATCTCGTCCAGACGTCTGATCACGGATCGATAGGGGAGGTACCATGTGCAATGAATTCTTGCGATAAAGCGTAGTAGGGTTTGGTGTTGAACATTCTTCAGTGAATATGAGCCAAACTCGCTAGCAATCCGTCGTCTCAAGCCTTCTTCTGGCAACAGGAACTCAGCGGCGAAACGATTTGCCTTGATCTCGACCGCGCTATCGCCACCATGCTCATCCTCGCTATATTGGGAACTAGTCTTTGTATAAAAATGGTAGAGCTCATGGGCAATGGCGAAGATCTGCCTGTCGTAGTAATCTGCAGTGTTGATGCCAATAAAAGTAAGGGGCTTGCTATACAGTAGCATAGCTGAAAACGCAAGACTTTCATCATTTCCTTTGATAGGGAATTCTAGGGAAGTGATGTGAAGGCTCTCAAGAACCAGGGGCATTTCATTTGCAATAGGAGCATTGTTGCCAAAACCAAGGGCGCTACGCTTGGCTCTTGCCAACTCCTTGATCTCTTCAATCTCTTTGATACTGAGTTTATATGGAGTGTTTGTCTTCATAGGCTTTGCTTAACATCATCTGTTGGCGAAGGGTCAGCATCATGGATAGGAGCAGGTCCACACCTTTTTGCTCTTCAGCACTACGACCCATGCCTCGAAGGGCAATGAATGAGGCTTCCTTCTCTTGTTCAACAAACATTTCAGTAAGATCAAAGCCAAGGACAGCTGAGAGTGCTTGGAGCTGGGTAATTGAAGGGATGAAGTCCTCTCGCTCAATACGGCCGATCATGACGCGGTTGAGAGAGGTCTGTTCTCCAAGCTGCTCCTGGGTCAACTCCTTCTGTTTTCGTAATTTAATAACTGTCTTGGCCAATTTGGCCGTGGATAAGATTTTCATCGTGGATCCTCTGTATCTTTACTATAGTGAGA
>LVBE01000082.1 GCA_001603105.1 Spirochaetales bacterium Spiro_03 | reverse complement strand
CGGCGGCTGGGCGTCCGGCTGGTATATCGCCTCGACGGCCAACCCACTCCCGGACGGCATGCGCATCGCCTCGGTAAGGGTCTACGACAACATCGGCAACGCCGCGCTGCTGACGGTGAGCTTCTACGTCGACACGACCCCGCCCCAGATCTCAGGACCGTTCCCCTCCGCGGGGCTCCTGACGCGCGAGACCCGGCTGCAGGCGATGGCGAGCTTCAGCGACTCGCTCTCGGGGATCTCGGGCGCGTGGATATTCGTGGACGGGGTCAACCACACGGCGCAGGCGTCGATGACACAGAGCCGGATCGAGTACACCCCTGCGTCTGCTTTGACCGAGGGGTGGCACACGATAACGGTAACCGCCTTCGACAGGGTGGGCAACAACAACACCCTCGAGTGGAGCTACGCTGTGGACCTGACGCCGCCATACATCACCAACCGCCACCCGCTAAACAACATGATCGTGCCGCTCAACGACTCTGTCTATGTCGACTATGCGGACAACTTCGGCATCAACGCAAACCTGACGAGGGTGTACGTGGACGGGGTCGAGGTTACAGCGACCTCCGTGATCAGCGGGGGGCACATAATCTACTCCCCGAGCCCGATGTTCACCAAGGGGGTCCACCAAGTTGGCGTCTTCATGTGCGACATCGCCGGGAACGGCGCGGTCTCGAACTGGAGCTTCACTGTCGACAACACCCCGCCCTCGATCATAATCAACTCGCCGACCAACGGCACGAAGTATGAGGTCAAGGTGGTCTCGGTCAGCATCATCTACTACGACAACCTCAACGTCAACAGGAGCACGGTGCTGATCAGGGTGGACGGGGAGAACGTCACCTCCTCGGCGACGGTCTCCGATACGTCGCTCACCTACCAGACCACGCTCGAGTGGGGGAGCCACAAGGTCGAGGTATGGGTCACGGACAACTCCGGCAACACGGGCTATGCCATCAGCTCATTCTCGCTGGTCGAGCCGACGATCCCGCCCGGGCTGATACAGGATGTGCTTATCATCGTCGTAGTCATGATGGTGATAGTCGGGGCGCTGGTTGCGGTCTTCATACTGGGGAACAAGAAGAAGAAGGTCGAGGTCTGAGGCGGCCGGCCGGACCGGCAGTCAGTAGCTCTCCTTGTGGTAGCTCCCCACGGTCCTCCTGCCAGACAGCAGCAGGAGGTCGCCCCTCAGCCAGCCATTGACGACCCCCCGGACGCCGTGCTTCTCGAATCGGCGCGACGATGCAAGTACCTTCAGCCTCCGGTCGTAGACGACCCTGCCGAGCTTCTGAAGCCTGAACCCGAGCTCGACGTCGTCGCACATGGGATAGTCGGTGTAGCCGCCCGCCCTTAGGAAGGCGTCGCGGCGGACGGCGGTGTTTGTGCCCCGCGTCCCCACCATGCCGAGCTGGTAGGCGATGAATGAGAAGGCGTTTATGCCCATGTAGAGGACACGGTACTTTGCGCTCGCCTCCAGCGGGCAGTCAGGGCCGCAGACCGCGACCACGCCCTCGCCGAAGAGGGAGAGTATCCGCTCCAGCCAGTCCTCAGGAGGGACCGCGTCAGCGTCGGTGTGGACAACTATGCTGCCCCGTGCGACCTCGACGCCGTCGTTCCTCGCGCCCCCGACCGCCCTCCCCTTCTGGGGTATGACTTGGTCGGCATAATTAGCGGCGATCTCCCGAGTCTTGTCCTTGCTGTTCCCGTCCACCACGATTATCTCGTATTCCTCGCGCGGCAGGGTCTGCCCAGAGAGGCGCCTGAGGGTGCGCGCTATTCCCTTCTCCTCGTTGTAGGTGGGGATTATGACGGAGACCTTGATCAAATATGACCACAATATTACGGGTTGGTGGAGCGGTATTAAATCTTTTTTACGAAATCTGGATTGTGCCAACGGTCTCAATATGCGCGCGTGTATTCGGATATTCGCGGCAATGTGCCATTTGAGTTGATGAGAAGCGAATGAAAAGACTGCATGGATAAGGCGCTTAAGGAAAAAAAGAAAAAAGGGAGGGTTAGCGGCTTAAGCCGCTATCTTGCCCCTGATTACGACAACCGCATAGATCGCCGCGACCGCCGCTACTAGCGACAGCACCACCGCGATCCAGATCGGGGTCATGTCGACTGGCAGGAAGCCACTGATCGACGCGACGTTGGTCTTGACCGTCCCTAGGTCGGTCTTGATCGTCGCTATGTCCCCGTCCATTGCAGTTACCGTGCCCTGGAGCGTCCCGAGGCTCGTCTGTATCGTCGCTGCGGTGCCGTTGATCGAGGTCACCTTGAGGCCTATCGCGTCAAGGCTGGCCTGCATCGTCCCCAGCGTGGTCTGTATGGCCGCCACGTCGCCGTCCAGCGCCACTATCTTGGCGTCGAGAGCGTCAACGTTAGTGAGGAGCGTCCCCACGTCCGTCTTTATGGTGGCTACGTCGTCAGCAATGCTGTCGATGATTCCGCAGCATCCGTCGAGCAGGTCGAAGAGCGGGTCGCCCTCAGAGCCTACCGTGAATGTCGCGTATGCAACAGGCGCGATCTGGCCTGGGAGGTAGTAGTTGCCCATGAACTCCCAGCCCTCTGGGTAGTATGCTGGGTCGTCGAGGTCGATGTCAACGAAGCTGGGGCAGCGGAGGTAGATCGATGCGGTGTGCAGCCCTGGCCTGAAGTTGCCGGAGAGCAGCGTCACCACGAGGCTACCGCACGCGTCTGGCCCTAGTCGCCCTTCGGCGCCTGTGTAGACGTACTGGTTGTCGATGTTGAGGCCGTATACTGGGCCGTACTTATCGTTTTTTATGCACTCGACCGGCAGGCCGCAGACGTTGATCTGGAAGAGTGTGCCGTCGTTGGAGATGGTCGATGGGGTTACAGTCATGGACGGGAGCAGCGTGAAGGTCGCATTGGCATAGACGCCTTCATAGTTGTCGCTAGTTGTGCCGTTGTATTCGGTGGCTGCGATGATCGTGTGTGGACCGCCATACATGGCCGGAAGTGTGTAGCTGGTGGAGACGTTGAACTGGCCGTCAGCGCCGGTTGTCACGTTCATGACGAGGTACCAGTTGTTGGTATCATCATAGCAGTGACCGTCCCAGTAGAGGTAGTATGCAGTGTTGGCTTCGAAGCCGTAGGCTGCGAATGAGACCACGGTGCCGCACGTGCCCTCTTCAGGGGTTACGATCAGGGTCGGCAGGACCTCGAGGCAGTATTGGTAGAAGAAGCCGTTGTTGGTAACGGTCAGGTTGTGACTGCCCATGCCAAGCATTGGGATAACCATGCCCGTGGCGTTGAAGTATCCGCTGGCGTTGGCCGAGAATGTGCCGATGACGCTGCCGTCAATCGCTATGACGACATTGCTGGTCGGGCACCAGTGGTTGCCCTCGATCCATAGCCAGTCGAAGATGTGGGCCTGTATGCAGCCCTCAGAGCAGTTGCCAAGGCTCCAGCCTTCATAGAAGCTGGCCGTCTCGGTCTCGATGTTCCAGATCTCCCTTGAGAGCTCAATGAACCTTGCGTGGCCCATCGGTGCACCAGTGGTTGCATCGTTGACGAAGAACCTGATCCTCTCGCCCCAGTCGTCGCAGTGGTCGACCTTGAGGTCAACCGCATTGAAGACGTAGGTGAACTTGCCGTAGGCGTCGCTCCATACCTGGCCTACGAAGCCGGTTCCGTCCTCGTCTGCGTCGTAAGTAATGTTGTAGAGGGTGTTCGCGTTCAGTGCTGCACCAGTCATCGTTATCTCAGCGCATCCCGGACCCCATGTTGGGGTGATCGCGATCGCTGGGAGGATGTTTATCACGCCAGCCGCTGCAATGAGCGTCGCAGAGCCGTCGAAGATCTTTATGTACTTGTAGTCGTTGGTGATGTCGAATGGAATGGGTCCTGTGAGTATCTTGTAGACTGTTCCGCTATCGTTGATCCATCCTAGGTCGAATGTGCCCTCACCG
>LVBE01000081.1 GCA_001603105.1 Spirochaetales bacterium Spiro_03 | reverse complement strand
TTGGCTCTCATTTCTAAATTTCACTGTAATTAACCCTTCTGTTACTACTATATATATTTGTAAACGGGTGAGCAAGGGGAGCCTTGAAGCGTTCGGCGATTCGGTCTCGCCCTCCAAAGGCTGCACCAAAGACCGCTACTACCCCACTGCGATCGACCAAAATCGGAACCTGGGCACGCAAATGGGGGGCAATTCCCTGACCGGAGAGGAGTTTTCCCACCCGCACCGTCGCCTTTGCAAGGGCGATCTCATCAAAGCTGCGCACACTGCGGATCACCGGGTCTATGAGGTGTGAGGCATCGATCCTCAAGCCAGAGTCCGAACCGTCTCCTCTATCACCAGAGGCGATGACCACCTCTACTCCGCCAGGGAGGGCGATGACCTGGGCGCAAGAAGGCTCCGAGAGGCTCATGGAGTACGACCAGGTCACCGCAATGGGTGACAGGATGACCATCTGCCCGTCACGCTCAAGGCGATAGGGACCAATGTCCAAGGTCGGTTGGCTACGCCCCTCAAGCTGGCTGAGGCCCCGCTTCAGTGCCTCGATGCTCGACTGCGCGATACGAGCATCGCCCTCAAGCATCCCCACCATCCGATAGAGCAGCAGTTCTGCAAGAGCTCCGTCCAAAGAGGCGAACCACCGCTGCTCAAAGCGCAGCGATCCTCCCTCATCCACGCTCACCTTCTGCAGCGCTTGGTCGATAAGACTCTCCAGAATCCTTGCAGTCTCCTCAAACCGTCTGGCAAGGGTGGTCGCTGACTGGCGGGCATTGGGAAAGAGGGAGAGCAGTGGCTTCTTTACCTCTTTGCGTAGCCGATTACGCAGATAGACTGCCTCGCTGTTAGTGGAGTCCTCGCTACTGGCCAGACCCTGCCCTCGCACATATTCGGCCAAGTCGCGATGGCTCAGCGACAGCAGCGGCCTCAGAATCGTCACACCCGCTACAAGTCGCCTTCGCCGGATCGCTGCCAACGCTGAGATGGAAGAGGCGTGGGCGAAGCGCATCAACAACGTCTCCAGCTGGTCGTCACTATTGTGGGCAGTCAACAGAACAGTGATTGAATGCATGTGGCAGTGGCGCAAAAGCGCTTCATAGCGAAGGTGGCGGGCTGCCTCCTCGATCCCACGCCCCCGCCGTCTTGCCTCGTCAGCCACCGCCCCCTCGCCAAGGTCGATGATCGTAAGCTTCAGGCCAAGGGCGTGGCAATTTGCCTCGTTGAGCAGCTGCTCACGCTCCAGCTCAGCGCGGCTACGCAGGCGATGGTTCACATAGATGGGGTGAATATTCGGCCGATTGATGCGCCTGCACACTGCGTGCAGTAAGGCAAGGGAGTCGCTTCCGCCTGAAAAGGCGACGCCTACCGGTGTATGCTGGCTGATGGAAGCTTGAGCGAAGCACTCATCGAGGGCGCTGAGCACCCGCTCTTCGATTGTACACACGGGCCACCTCCTCAAAGCTCGCCCCATCGATCAGGCGCACCAGCGCTTCACTGGCCTGCGCCACCCCTTCGTAGATGGCGCTCTCAGCAATCGTGCCAAGTACATGGTCGATGACTCCATCCGTCCCCTGTGGCCTGCCAATGCCAATGTAGATGCGGATAAAATCCCCGTCTCCCCGCCTCTCGATAAGAGAGGCCAGACCCTTCTGGCCGGCCGAGGAGCCTCCGCGCCTGATGCGAATCATCCCCGGCTCAAGATCCATCTGGTCACAGAGCACCACCATAGGGTCGCCGTGCACCCAGGTGAGCACCTGAGCGCTCTTGTTCATATAGGTAAGCGGCTGGACAAGACGAGCGCGCCGATCGAGGGTTGCATAGCGGTAGGGACGAAAACAGCGTTTCTTCAGCCGAAGCTGAAAAAACGCTGCACACGACTCCAAGGCTAGAAAACCGACGTTATGGCGGGTGTGCTCATACTTGGCTCCTGGATTGCCCAGCCCAAGGACGAGCATCATGGCTTACTCCTCGGTTTCTGCTGCGCTGCCCTCTTGCTCGGCACTCTCGTCACTGACTACCTCAGCACGGATTGCCTTGACAGTAGCGACAGTCCTATGGCCATCATCGATCAGCTTCACGCCTTGGGGCATGGCTACATCGGAGAGGGCGAGGGAGTGGTTCAGGGCCAGGGCGGAGACATCCACGTGCAAGGTCTCGGGAAGGTCCTTGGGCAGACACTCGATTTCAGTCTCATAGAGCACCTGCTCCAGAACACCACCTTCGCGAGTTCCGACCGGATTGCCCACCAGCGTGATGCTGATCATCGTCCTGAGGGCCTGGCCACGGGTGACCTCATAGAAATCAACGTGCTTGATCTGGCCGCGGATCAGGTCTTCCTGATAGGTCTTCATCAAACACTCGTGCTTCTTCTTTCCAACGGTAATCTTCAAGAGGGCCGTCTCGGAGAAGTGGCGCATCTTGTAGGTGAACTCATGGGCATCGAGACTGATGTGCATGTGTTCGTTCTTGCCATAGATGACAGCCGGGATCCGGCCACTGCGCAGCAGTCTGCGTGCGCCGGCGCTTCCAAAATCACCGGTCCGCTCAACTGCGGTCAAACTTCGTTTGTCACTCATTGTGAACTCCTTGTACTCTCATTGGTGCACAACGTGCCCAATTACCATAACATTGGGGTATGCATATACCACTGAGCAGTGAGTATAGAGCGTTTGGGGTGCCAAGAACAAGTACCTTGCAATGAATAAGGCAGCCTGCGTACACAGACTGCCCTCTTCTGGGAAGGAGGGATTCGAACCCCCGGTGCCGGCACCAAAAACCAGAGCCTTAACCACTTGGCGACTTCCCAACAACGGCTATGAGGCTATCGGAAAATGGGAGGTTTGTCCAGCACTGGCGCGCTACTGGTCGTCTGCTAGCCCTTCTTCATCGACATTGGATGCGTACGCCTCCATCACGACCCGTTGCAAGTGGTCACGGAACTCACTGCTGATGGGGTGGGCGACGTCCTTGAACTCGCCGCTGGCGAGCTGACGGCTTGGCATCGCGATGAAGTCACCTTCCCGTCCTTCTATCACCTTGATGTTATGCACAACAAACTGGTTGTCGAACGTCACGGTAACATAAGCCTTCAATTTTCCCGCTTGACTGACTCTCCGTACACGCACTTCTGAGATGTCCACACTCTCCTCCAATCCACACTACAACTATTACAACAAACGGCTCTGCCAACACACAACCTGGCTAGCCAAGTCGCGCTGGACCCGCTTTCGTGCTTCGGCAACCGAGGACGCATCCTCACTGACAAAGTACCAACACGCCCCGCTCCCACTGATCGTCGAATACCCACTTAAGTCGCGCCCCAGAGCGGCGAGCGCTTGATATATTGGCATCTGCGAGACCGTCAGGTAGAAGTCATTATACAATGAACCGGCCCATGTTGGACAGCTTTTGTTATAAATTGTTACAAGTTCCGACGGATCAACAAACGAAGGGGCCACATTGGTACGTAGTCGGTCCAAATGGGCATATGCCTCTTTTGTTGAGATCGAGAAATCCTTGGGCATGACCAACAGCACGTCAAGGGCCCGAGACGGGATCGCAGTGACCTGTTCACCACGCCCCTCGACCACAGCCGCATTGCCCCCATTCAAGAAGAAGGGGACATCGCTGCCGACACCCAAGGCGATGGCCATCCGCTGGCTATCGGTGAGCGGAGAGAGCGACTGTAGCAGTGAGAGCAGCGCCGCTGCGTCGCTTGAACCCCCACCAAGACCCGACTGCACAGCGATCCGTTTCTCAATGGAGACAGAGAGCTGGACATCGGATCCGGTGGCCTCATGCCACAGCCGGGCCGTCTTGCTCATCGTATCGTCACCGCTTTTACAGTACGCTTCCAAGCCGGTGACCGAGACCGAGAAGGGTCCTGGCGAAACGTGGACATCGATGGTGTCTGCAAGCTCAAGGCGGGCAAAGAGCGACTGCAGGCGGTGGTACCCATCGCTCTGCAATGCGCCGACAGCGAGGTGTAGATTCAGTTTGGCATGAGCGAGGGCTGTCATTTTCATCGCTTACAGCGTATCAAAGCTCCACGTGATTGTCTAGCAGGATTTTTTCAATAACACCAACGGTTATACGAGTTAAATTGAGGTATCCAGCATAATTCTATCTTTGAATTGACGGTTTATATCATTGGCTTACCACACACCCAATGCTGTGAGCTGTTGGCGTGCCTGACTTGCCCACCCACGGTTTGCTGCCGGGCTTGCCGGACTGGGGTGAAGCACCTCACCGATGCGCACCCCCTCGATCCGTGTCGCCGCCGCTGTCGCCCTCTGGTAGGCGTACTTGCCTACCCCCACGATGTACTGGGGCTGCACCATGGCGAGCACATCGCCGAGGTAGCCATCGCAGACCGCCTCGAGGGCGAGACGCTCGACCTTCACCAGCTTATCGGGGGTGATGTTCTTGCCTGTCGGACCGCGGTCGACGAAGACCAGCGGACAGTAGTTGATCACCGCAAGCTCTCCCACCATCGCTTCACTGCTACTGTAGTGCTCCGCTATGAGGGCCCACAGGCGCTTGCCGCTGACTTCACTGCGAGTGGTCTGAAGGCCAAGGATCGGCCGCTTTGGGTGGCTGGAAATAGGAGTTTTGATCGGCTCCTCGATTCTCAGGTAGTCACGTACGGCAGCGACCTCACCAAATGGAATGCCGGTCTGCGCCATCCCGAAGGGGCCGGGGTTCATCCCCAACAGCAACGTCCGTGTCTTTTGGCTGACAAAGCGCCTGAGGTACGCCTCATGCATCGCCCATGCGTACTGCAGTGGATTATAGATGTAGCAGTCAAGGCTGAAGTTCAGGCTCTCGAGCTGCGTCGAGAACTGCTTGGTCCGTTCAATGATCTGATTCACTATCCCCTCCCCTAGGCAGGCGTGAACGCTTTGCGTATGATACCCCAACATGGCACAAACTTCTGACAAACTCAAGGCGATCATCTTTGACAAGGACGGCACACTCTTCGATTATGCCCAAGTCTGGGAGGATGTGCTCAAAGACTCCATCGACTCTGCCTTCGAGGCCATGGGCAAGCGGGAAAGCCGCGAGGCGAAAGGGGCGATGCTACGCCTGATGGGAATCGATGAAAGCGGCCAATGCCTGCCGTCCGGCTTGGTCTTCACCCACCGCCGTGCGCGCATCTTCCGCCGATTCCTCACCTACTGCATCCGCTGGCGCGTCAATGCCATCAAAGCACTGCGTGCCTACCATCGAAGCGTGGCCCACAGCGAGGCATTGCTTACGGCGAAGCTGTCGACGATGGACTTCTCAGTTCAGCAACACCTCTTCTCCACCTTGAAGGAGCACGGCTATCGCATCGGCATCATCACCAGTGACAACGACTCCTCCACAGCACTCTTTCTCTCGCTCATGGGCCTGAACGAGTACATAGACTTTGTGGCAAGCCGTGACAGCCACTACAAGGCCAAGCCCCACCCCCAAGCGTTCTTGGAGTTCTGCTCACGCTTCGATCTCAAAACGCACGAGGTTGCGATGGTCGGAGACACCATAACCGACATGCTCTTTGCAAAACGGGCAAAGGCCGGCTATCGCATCGGAGTGTTGACCGGCAGCAACGACTCTCCGACGCTTGTGCGCCACAGCGATGTCGTCTACACCGATATCTCCGCCCTCATCGAAGATTCTCGCCTCTTTCCTACCGCTTAGTATCTTTCTACTACCGAACATTGACAGAGGAGTGAAGTTCAGAGAGAATCTTTTTATGGTAGTATAAACCTATCATAGGCAGGGATAGTATGACACACTCATGGGATGAACTGGATCAATATCGCGGCACTCACTTCAATGGGACGTGGCCATCGATCATCGATATGCTCTTGATCACTGAACAGAAATTCGGCCATCGCCCCTCCTTCACTGTCTTCAATCCCGACCGCGTCACCCTTACCTTCACCGCCTTGGTGAAGGAGGTGCAACGAGTCGGATCGGCTTTGGCGGAAGCCGGAGTCGGGCATGGGGACCGGGTGGTCATCAACGGCAAGAACAGCCCGTCATGGGCGATCGCATACCTGGCCACCCTGTGGGTGGGTTCTGTGGTCGTCCCGCTGGACAACCAGATGCCCGCCGAGCGGGTGGCACACCTCAGCGACTTCGTCAACGCCTCCTTTCTCTTCGCTGACAAGGCTGTGATCGAAGCCCTCGATCGCAGCCAAGGGTGGTACCAAACCCTCAAAGGCCAAGCTACGCTCCTCGGTAGCGTCGAGGCCATCCCCAGCATCGATGAGCTATCCCCACAGGCGCTGATCGACCACCAGCGCATCGATGAGCATGATCTTGCAGCCATCCTCTTTACCAGTGGCACGACCGGCTCGGAGAAGGGGGCGATGCTCACCCACGCCAACATCGTCAGCGATGTCTACCAGGCGTGTGACGGCATGTTCCTCTCACTCGATGAGACCGATGTGCTCTATGCGCTGTTGCCGCTGCACCACTCCTACTGCTGCACCGCTGTCTTGTTGGAGTCGATCAAGCACGGCGCTGAGTGCGTCTTCGGCCAGGATATCGTCGTCAGCCGCATGATCGCTGATCTGAGCCGCGGCAAGGTCACGATCTTCATGGGCATCCCGCTGCTCTACAACAAACTGCTCGCCGGTCTCTTAAAGCAGGTGAAGAAGAAGGGGGCGGCCACCAATGCGCTGATCCACACCATGATGGCGATCAATGGAGTATTGAAAAAGCACGTGGGCCTCAATCTCTTCAGACCGTTGTTCAACAAGTTGCTGTTGAGCAAGGTCGGCCTTGACCACAACCATATCCTCATCTGCGGCGCCGGCCCACTGTCACCGAAGGTCTTCAAGCAATACCAGCAATTGGGCCTCGATTTCATCCAAGGCTATGGACTGACCGAGACCAGCCCGATCCTCACCCTCAACCCAGTCTCAAAGTTCAAGGTTGAGTCAGTAGGCAAAGTCTTCCCGCTTGTCGATATGATCATCGCCGACCCCGATGAGCACGGAGTCGGGGAGATTCGTGTCAAAGGCCCGAATGTATGCGCCGGATACTATCAGGATGAGCAGAGCACCGCCGACCTCTTCGATGAGGAGGGGTACCTTAAAACCGGCGACCTTGGCTACCTGGACCGGGAGAACTACCTCTACCTCAAGGGGCGGGCCAAGAACCTCATCGTCACCGAGGGGGGCAAGAACGTCTACCCCGAACAGATCGAGGATCTCTTTCAGCTCTACACCCAAGTCGAGCAAATCTTGGTCCGCGGCTACCAGCAGAAGGCCGATGTTCCCGCCGAGGCGATCGAAGCGGTGATCTTCCCCAATGAAGAGTACTACAGCGAGCATCAGCTTCCCATCAAGGAGGACCTTGAGCGCATCATATCCGAGGTGAACCAGCGCCTGCCGCTCTATGAGAAGATCAGCCGTCTCACCATCGCTAAGGAGGCGATGGATATGACCAGCACCAAGAAGATCAAACGGAACAAGGTGACCATCTAGGCCCTCTATGGTATCATAGGCGTATGAAAACGCTCATCACCAACACCCTGATCCTTCCCATGACCGGTGAAGGACACACCATACGCGGCGATATCGGCATCGATGGGAACCAGATAGTCTTTGTTGGCAAGGGCGACCCTGCCTTTGGAGCCGACCGGATCATCGACGGTTCACGCCACCTGACCATGCCTTCACTTGTCAACGCACACACCCACCTTGCGATGGTCTTGATGCGTAACTTCAAGGATGGCCTTCCTACCTTGCAGGCGTGGCTCGATGAGATCTTCCCCATCGAGGATACCCTGACAGCCGAAGATATCTACATCGCCTGCCGCCTTGGAATCGCCGAACTGATCCAAAGTGGGGTGACGACCTTCTGTGATATGTACTTTCACCCCTCGGCGACGATCCAGGCGGTCAGCGAATCAGGAATTCGGGCAAACCTCGGTCTCACCCTCTTCGGTGACGGGGAGAGCAGCCGCAAGCGGATCGCCGAGCGACAAGCAGAGCTGCTCGCCGCCCGCTGCCATCCGTCTGGGCGCATCACCCTATCGGTCGCCCCCCATGCCATCTACACCTGCACCACCGAGACCTATCAGATCGCCCACCGATGGGCCGCCGACCATGATGCACTGCTACACACCCACCTCAGCGAGACCAAAGAGGAGGTGGACCGCTGTCGTGCCAGCTACGGACTCACCCCGCTTTCGTACCTGAGATCAATTGGTGTCACCGATTCAGTGAAGTGCCTGTTTGCCCATGGCGTGCACCTCACAGACGGGGAGGTGGACCTTCTCGGGGACCTCGACTGCGCCATCGTGCACAACCCGAGCAGCAACCTCAAGCTCAACTGCGGCATCGCACCGGTGGCCTCGTACCGAAGGCGCGGCCTGACGGTGGCACTGGGCACCGATGGGGCGTCGAGCAACAACAACCTCAATATGGTTGAGGAGTTGCACCTCGCTTCCCTCCTCGGCCGTCTTGGCAGCTCGTTGAGCGCCTATGAGGCGGTGAGCATGGCCACCATCGATGGGGCTCGGGCGCTGGGGCTACAGGACCGCATCGGCACCCTTGAAAGCGGCAAGGAAGCGGACCTGATCATGGTCGGCTTGGACAAAGCCCACCTGACTCCGCTCAATGACCCCATCAGCGCCATCGCCTACAGCGCCCAGAGCAGCGACGTTGACACAGTCATCTGCCAAGGAAAGATCTTGATGGAAAATCGTCGCCTCACCGGTTATGATATCGATGAACTGATCGCAACGACCAACGCCCGTTGGGCAGCGATCCTCCAGCGTTGAATCTAAGGAGGTCCATCCATGGACGAATCGTTTGTTGCCCTCACGTTTGTTGACGGTGCGTTGGTTCTGCTCGATCAGCGGATCCTGCCTACCACCGTTGCCTATGTCCACTGCCACACCTACGAAGAGGTTGAGTTCGCCATCCGCGACATGGTGGTCCGAGGAGCTCCGGCCATCGGAGCTGCCGCTGCCTACGGTGTCTATCTGGCCCTTACGCAAAGCAGCGATGAACAGACATTCTTCAAAGCGCTAGATTTTTTGGCCAATGCCCGTCCTACAGCGGTCAACCTTGCCTGGGCGATCGAGCGGATGAGGGGCGTCTATGAGCAGCACAAGAAATTGGCAAAAGAGGCACAGCTGGCCGCCCTCCTAACTGAGGCTGATGAGATCCGTAACGAAGATATCCGCACCAACAAAGAGATGAGCCAGATCGGCAGCCGCGTCGTGCCACAGGGGGCGACGATCCTCACCCACTGCAATACCGGAGCTCTGGCAACCGCTGGATGGGGGACAGCGCTGGGGGTCATCAAACAAGCCCACTATGAAGGCAAGCAGATCTTTGTCTACGCCGATGAGACGCGACCGCGTCTTCAGGGAGCACGCTTGACTGCCTGGGAGTTGGTAGAGGCGAAGATCCCTTCCAAGCTCATTGCCGACAGCACTGCCGCAACCTTGATCCGTGACGGCAAGATCGACTTGGTGATCCTTGGCGGCGACCGCGTCGCAGCCAACGGGGATGTCGCCAACAAGCTGGGCACGTTCGCCCTCTCGGTGATCTGCAAGGCGTATGGGGTCCCCTTCTACAGTGTCGTTCCCGTCTCGACGATCGACTTCTCAATCCCCGATGGCTCGCACATCCCAATCGAGGAGCGGGACAAGAGCGAGGTCACCCATATCGGGCAAACACAGGTCGCTCCCAGTGAGATCGACGTCTACAACCCCGCCTTCGATGTGACGCCACACCAGAACATCACCGGCATCATCACCGAGCGGGGAATCATCTACCCACCCTTTGGAGAGAACATCGAGCGCCTACGCAACGGCGAGACGCTCTGATCGTCCTATACAGCTGACCAGTGGTCGGCTACTATCAATAGAGAAGGAGTCAACAATGAAAGAGCAAGAGTTTTTGATCTGCCGCCACTGCGGCAACATCGCGACCAAGATCATCGACCGGGGACCGAAGTTGGTCTGCTGCGGTGATGAGATGATCATCATGAAGGCCAACACCCAGGATGCTGCCCAAGAGAAGCACGTTCCAGTGGTAAAGGTCGATGGCAACCGCCTTGAGGTAACGGTCGGATCGGTCGAACATCCGATGAGCGCCGAGCACCACATCGCTTTCATCTTCGTCCAGACCGACAAGGGTCATTTGATCAAGATGCTGCCGGTCAACGGAAAGCCCGAGGCGACCTTCTGCCTCGATGGCGAAAAAGCCGTGGCAGTCTACGAGTACTGCAACCTTCACGGAGTGTGGAAGCTGGATCTCTAGGAGCCGAGCAGCGCCTTGACCAGGCGCCCTTCCAAAGCCAATAGTCGCTCATCATCGATACCCCGCGCCCGTTGTGGGGTATCGATTCTTTGATAGAGCAGTGGCCCGGTCGGATCGCCGAGGCAGCAGACAGCATTGCCCAGGGCGATGGCCTCACGCGGATCGTGAGTCACAAAGATCGTCGTCTTGGGACTTTCGTTCCAGAGCGTCAGAAAGGCATCCATCAGGCTGTATCGCAGCTTGATGTCCAGGCTCTGAAAGGGTTCATCAAGGAGCATCAGGCGACTCGGATGGGCAAAGGATCGGGCGATGGCCACCCGTTGGCGCATGCCACCGGAAAGCTGTGCCGGATAGAGGGAGAGGTAATCGGACAGGCCTACTACCTCGAGGTAGTAGCGCGCGATCTGGGAGCGGACGGTCGCGCACGATTCACTGCTGCGTAGGCTCAGCTCAACGTTTCGAAAGACCGTGGCAGTCGGGATCAGGCGCGGCTCCTGAAAGAGGTAGCTCACCGAACCGATCTCCTCCTCCTCTTTGATGACCGCCCCTCCATCGGCCTCGATGAGACCGCTGGCTAGGTGCAGCAGCGTCGTCTTGCCCTGGCCGGAAGGGCCGACGACCGCCAAGATCGTCTCCACCTCAACCTCCAGGCTGAAGCGGTCAAAGACAACATGATCACCATATGCTTTGCTGACTTCAACGAATCTCACCGCGTCCTCCTTCGGTCAACCGTCCGCTTCAAGAGCGCAAGCAGTGCGACACACGCTTCAAAGAGCAGGTCGCCGGCTGCAGTGAGTACGATCGCTACCAAGGTCCAGGAGAGAACCCGGTCGGTTTGTAGCTGTACCTGGGCCAGCTGCATCCGTGCCCCTACCCCGAAGCGGGGAACAGTCAGCACTTCGGCGGCGATGATCACTTTCCAGACCATCGACAGGGCGACGCGGGCTCCGGTAACCAAGGAGGGTACCAAGGCGGGGATGGTGAAGTGGATCAGTCGGTCTAGTCCCCGGATTTCATAGAGGTCGCACATCTGGATCAATGAGCCGTCGATGGTGCGCCACCCGCTCTCAACCTGGACGTACATCACCGGAAAGCCCATCAGGAAGGCGGAGAAGAGCGGCACCTCACCGCTGGTGAACCAAATGAACGCCAACAAGATGATGCTCATCACCGGCACTGCCTTCAGCGTGGTGACAAAGGGGCTCATGATCGCGCTGAACAGCGGGTATTTGCCCCCCAGCACCCCACAGATGGAGGCGGTAATGACGATAATCAAGAACGCCTGTAGCGCCCGAGCCACGGTCGCCAGGACTGAGCCAAGGAACGGCCCCTCCCCTACGATCGTCACCAATGTGGTGAGGACCGGACCGAGGCCTGGCAAGAGGACCTGGCTTGCGATCAAGGTCGAGCCTACCTGCCAGATAACTAGCAGGCCCAACGAGCTGAGCAGAATTGCCAGGGTTCGCTTGACCGAGCGCATCTGCTCTCCTACCGGTACAGGTCCAGCCCGGGGACCGAGCCACCGATGGCGTCGGGGCTGAAGGTGTATAGAAACCGATAGTATGCATCCAATTCCCCTCGTGCCGTAGCAGCGCTGCGATAGACGAGGTTGCATGAACCGATCGCCGGCTGTGCCATCGCCTTGGCCATGATGGAAGCCTCCTCGATCGCCTGGGCCGCCTGCTCAGGATTGGCGATCACCCACCTCACTGACTGCTCATAGGCGTCCAGGATCGCTGCCAGTTCACCCTCATGGTTCTTGGCATACTCGTCTCGCACCACCAGCACGCTCATCGGGTAGGTATCGATTCCAGTCAAAGCACTGTACAGCGCCTGCACATCGACGGCGATCTTGATCCGTGGGTTTTGGGTGCGGACCATCGTGACAAACGGCTCAGGCAGGATGGCAAGCTCTACGCGCCGGGCGATCACCATCTGGGCCAGCTGCGCCGGAGCGGCTATCGAGTAATCGAGGATGACATCGACGCCTTCTACCAAGCCTGCCTCCTTGATCAAGAGGCGGGCCATCTGGTCGGGCGTGGAGCCCGGTCCCGGCACATGGATGGTCCTGCCGATCAAGGCAGCGGCATCGGAGACTGACTCATCAGCCGATAGAACACTGAGCATCCCATCGCCGATCACCGCCGCCACCTTGATCGCCACCGCTTTGTTATAGAGGTTTGCCGCGACGTTGGACGGAAGGGCTGCGACATCGACCTCGCCGTTGGCAAGGCGTGCGATCACCTCATTGGGCGAGGGATAGACAGTAAGGATGAAAGCATCCTCGCTGAGAAAGCGTCCAAGGCCCACCGATGAGAAGCCAGTGGGTCCAGCCATGACCGCGATGTTCGCCGCCTTAGGCACCTGCTCTCGCAGCGGTTGAGCCACAAGAGAGGAGACAGTGCCAACAAGGATGATGGCCCAGATGAGCATACGTTTCATACATAACCTCCAAATCCAACAAGAGGGGGCATTGCCCCCTCGCTATCATACTACAACGATGCGGAAGTACCGCTTCTTGCCGGCTCGCAAGATGATCTCTCCATACTCATCCAAAGACGAGAGGTCGACCACTGCCTTTGGATCATCGATGCGCTGTTGGCCGACCCAGGCACCCCCACCCGCTACCAGGCGCCGGGCGTCGCTATTGGTCTTGGCCAGGTCAGTGCGGCTGAAGAGATCGAGCACGCCGATGCCGCCTGCCAACTCACTGCGTTCGATGGTAATCGATGGCATACCCTCCCGGCTCTCGGAACTGGCGGCTGCATCGCCACTGAAGAGAGCCTGGGCGGCACTGCGGGCCTTGTCCGCCTCCTCCACGCCGTGGATGATCTTCGTCTGCTCCCAGGCAAGGAGCTCTTTTGCCTCATTGATATTGGCTCCCTTCTCTTCGTAGCGGGCGATCTGGTCGAGGGGGAGGAAGGTGAAGAGCTTGAGAAAGCGAACCACGTCCTCGTCATTGACGTTGCGCCAGTACTGGTAGAAGTCGTAGGGGGAGTAGAGGTTCGGATCGAGGAAGACCGCACCCTTCTCACTCTTGCCCATCTTGTGCCCATCGGCTCGGGTGATGAGGTTGAAGGTCAGGCCAAAGCACTGCTCTCCGCCGAGCTTGCGAATGAGGTCGATACCACTGACGATATTGCCCCACTGGTCATCACCGCCGACCTGCAGGCGACAGCCCTGGCTTTGGTGGAGGATATGAAAGTCGTAGGACTGCAGCAGTTGGTAGTTGAACTCGACAAAGGAGAGTCCACGCTCAAGGCGCTGCTTGTACGACTCGAAGGTGAGCATCCGGTTCACCGAGAAGTGGCGCCCGATCTCACGCAGGAAGGTGATGTAGTTGAGCTCAAGCAGCCAATCAGCGTTGTTGAGCATGATCGCCTTGCCCATCTCCTTGGAGTCGGCAAAGTCGATGACCGTACCGATCTGATCTTTGATGGAAGCGCTATTCTCAACGATTTGCTCATAGGTGAGCATCCTACGCATCTCACTCTTGCCTGAAGGATCGCCGATCATCGCAGTGCCACCGCCGACGAGGGCGATGAGGTTATGCCCGGCCTTCTGTAGGTGGTGCATCGCAAAGAAGGGGACCATATGGCCTATATGGAGGCTGCTGCCGGTGGGATCGACGCCCACATACAAGGTAACCGGACCCTGGTCCATCAGCTTCGACAGCTCGTCAAAGTCGGTGCACGCCTTGACGAAGCCTCGGTCGATCAGCGTTTGCAGTGCCTGGTTCATGACTCGGTCCCCACTCGCTTGTACGCTTTTGTCGCCGCTTTTATCGCTGACACCAGATCAGAAGCCGGGATTCGCACCTGCTCCATGCTGTCGCGGTAGCGCAGCGTCACCGTCTGATCGTCCTTGCTCTGATAGTCGACCGTCACACAGTACGGCGTGCCGATCTCATCCATGCGCCGATAACGCCTTCCGATGGCCCCACTCTCGTCGTAGAAGGTAGCAAATTCATCGCGCAGTGTCTGCTCAAGGCTCTTGGCGACTTCGGCGATCCCATCCTTCTTCACCAGCGGTAGCACGGCGACCGTTATCGGGGCGATGAGGGGGTGGAAACGCAGGACTGTGCGCACATCACCACCCTCCAACGCCTCTTCTTCATAGGCGTCGCTGAGGGCCATCAAGACGTTGCGCGTCAAACCTGCCGAGGTCTCTACCACGTAGGGGATGTAGCGTTCGCCGCTGACTGGGTCGAGATAGCTCATCTCCTTGCCGCTGAAGTTCTGGTGTTGGGTCAGGTCGTAGTCGGTGCGGTTGTGCACTCCCTCAAGCTCCTGCCATCCCATCGGAAAGAGATACTGGATGTCGTAGGCATCCTTGGCGTAGAAGGCCAGCTCATCGCTGCCATGCTGATGCCAGCGCAGGTGCGTGGGCCGAATGCCGATGCGATGGTAGAAGGCCATACGCTGCTCTTTCCAGTAGGCAAACCACGCTTCATCGGTTCCGGGTGCGCAGAACCACTGCATCTCCATCTGCTCAAACTCGCAGGAACGGAAGATGAAGTGCTTGGTGGTAATCTCGTTACGGAATGACTTGCCCACCTGGGCGATGCCGAACGGGATCTTCACCCGACTCGATGAGACGACGTTCTTGAAGTCGACGTAGATGCCCTGGGCGGTCTCTGGGCGCAGATAAATCTTCGATGAAGCATCGCTCGCCGCCCCGATATGGGTGGAGAACATCAGGTTGAAGTTCCTCGGCTCAGTGAAGGAGTCCTTGGTACCACAGGTAGGACAGGCAGCGCTCAGGTCGATCTGGTCAGTTCTGAAGCGTGCCTTGCACTGCTTGCAGTCGACCATCGGGTCACTGAAGTTCTGTACGTGGCCACTGGCTTCCCAGACACGGGGGTGCATCAGAATCGAGGAGTCAAGGCCGACGATGTCATCGTGCAGGCGCGTCATCTCCTTCCACCAGATATCGCGGATGTTGTTCTTGAGCTCTACGCCAAGAGGACCGTAGTCGTATGCACCGTTGAGTCCACCGTAGATCTCGCTTGACTGGAAGATGAATCCACGCCGCTTGCACAAGGAGACAATCTTCTCCAGGGTAATCTCTGCCATTTATCGTACCTCTCTCTTCAGTATAGCCAATGCTTGTTCAATTCTTTGTAAGGCCTTCTCACTGCCGAGCAGCCTCAAACAGTCAAAGAGTGGCAGGCTCACCGAGCTGCCGGTCAAGGCCACTCTGATGGGCATGAAGATTCCACCCACCTTCAACTCCATTTCGCTGGCAAGGTCCATAAGGCGCGCCTCGATCGTCTCATCGTCGACCTGTGACCCCAAGGCGTTCTTCAGCACGCCGTAGGCACGTTGCAACGCATCGATGGCGGTTTGCAGCGCCACCCCCTTTGCTGCAAAGAGGGAGAGGTTCTCCCACGCCGGCTCCTCAAAGAGAAAGCGTGAGAGGCCGACGATGTCGCCGAGCACTTTCAGCCGTTCCTTGGCGCTTGCCGTAAGGGTAAGGAGGCGGCTATGCAACGCTTCGTCGATGACCGCTGTGATGAAGCCGGCCTCCACCAGGTAGGGGACCAAAAGAGCGAGCAGCTCTTCGTCGCTCTTTTGGCGGATGTACTGGCCGTTGAACCACTCCAGTTTCTTGTAGTCGAAGACGCCGGGGGCCTTGTTGATCTTCTCAAGGGTAAAGAGCTCTTCCAGCTGTTCGCGGGTGAAGAATTCGCGTACCCCGTCGTAGGACCAGCCGACCAGGCTGACGTAGTTGAGCAGCGCCTCAGCCAAGTATCCTTGTTGACGGAAGTCCCGCACTGCGGTCGAGCCGTGGCGCTTGGAGAGCTTCTGCCCGTCCTTGCCCATCACCATCGGCAGGTGGCAGTACAGGGGCGGCTGCCAGCCGAAGGCCTCATAGAGGAGGATGTGCAGCGGTCCTGAGGGGATCCACTCCTGGGCACGCATGATGTGGGTAATGCCCATCAGGTGGTCGTCGATGACGTTTGCCAGATGGTAGGTGGGAAATCCATCGCTCTTTAAGAGAACCGGATCGGGGCTGACATCGCGGTTCTTGCGACTGATATCGCCCATCAACAGGTCGTGGAAGGTCGTCGTCCCTTCGGTGGGGACTTTCAGACGGATGACCGGTGTGATGCCCTCCTTTTCAAATACCGCCCGCTCTTCGGCACTCAGGTTGCGGCAGTGGCGGTCATAGCCCTGTTGTTCGCTCTTGTTGGCCTGCTGCTCGGCACGAACGCGGTCGAGGCGCTCGGGGGTGCAGTAGCAGTAGTATGCCTTCCCATCGGCGACCAGTTGCTCGGCATAGCGCTTGTAGAGCTCAAAACGTTCGCTTTGGACATACGGACCGTACGGCCCGCCGACGATCGGGCCCTCATCCCATGTGACGCCCAGCCAGGAGAGGGTCTCATACAAATCATCCAACGCCTCATCACTGTAGCGCTCCTGGTCAGTGTCCTCGATGCGCAATATGAACTTCCCCCCCTGGGCGCGGGCAAAGAAGTAGTTGAACAAGGCGGTCCTCACCCCGCCGATGTGCTGAAGGCCCGTCGGTGAGGGGGCATACCGAACTCTTACGTCCATCAAACTAGACTCCTATCAATGATAGTGTTGTACCGCAAAAATGAGATTATAGCAACACGGTCCAGGAGTGTCCCATTGGACTGCAAGAAGATATCAGGTCCCTCTAAGCCACTCTACCGTCGCCTTCATGGCCTCATCCTGCGTAGGTCGATCCTTGTCGTAGGGCAGGTAGTGTCCGCCGTTGGCAAGATGGAGATGGCTGTTGGTCCCAAGCGGTTTGCTGGTGACCAGCAGTGAAGCGGCAGGGGCGATGATTGGGTCTTTCCCCCCGCTGACCGCCAGCGTGTCGGCGCCCAGTTCCTCGACTGTCGCCACTGCCTGACGTCGTACCCGTTCGAGCTGCCACAGCTGCTCCAGGTACGCCCAGGACCAGTACTCGGAGCCCAAAAAAGCATCATCGTCATCATCGCCCTCGTAGTAGAAGTGGTAGTCTGGGTCAGCCTTCCATGCAACGCTGCGTCGTCTGATGACGTGGCGTAGCAGGCGGATCTGGCCAACAGGGATGGAGGGAATGAGCAGCGCCGGGGCGAGAAGGACAAGGCGCTTGACCGAAAAAGAAGCGGCGATGGTGGTCGCGATCGCCCCACCCATCGAGTGGCCGACGATAGATAGCTCGTCATATTGGCCCTTGAGGTCATCGTAGGTGTCGTAGGCGACTCCGACCCAATCCTCAGCCCGGGTCTTTGAGAAGTCCCTACCGCTCGTGCCATGGCCTGGCAGGCGCGGGCAGTACACGTCAAAACCTGCATCATAGAGGTCTACCCCTGGTCTGATGAGCTCTCCGGGGTAGCCGGCGTAGCCGTGATAGAGCACCACAGCTCGCCCGCTGCTCTGCGGGTGCACCATCGCCCACGCCCGTGCACAGCGGCGAGGCGGGCTTTGGTCGCGATAGTGGCGTCGGTTGAAGTCAGGCACATCATAGGTGATGGTCATAGGCCCTCCTACCAGTTCTGCTTCAGCAGATTCAACAGGTCGATGCGGCTACGCACCTTCGTCTTAGAGAAGATGTTCGCCACGTGGTTGTTGACCGTATTGGCGCTGATACCCAGATGGGCCGCCATCTCCTTGTTGGTCAGCCCTTCGCTGATCAGGGTGATGACCTCAAATTCACGTTCGGTTATGTGGTACGCCGACAGTGATGCATAACTTAGCGCTTCATGTCGCTTTGGCACCGTGCTGCTGATCCTGCCAAACTCCATGTAGAGGAAGGTCATCACCGTGATGGAGAGGGCAAGGAAGTAGATGCCCAACAACAGAGGCCGTAAGGCGGGAATGATCAGAGCGAGCACGATCGCCGGCACCATCGCCGCGCTGACGATGAGGATGACGATCGCTGAGGTGCGGGCGGTCTTGTTCTCGATCGAGTTGATGTTCTTCAGCACGACTGTCAGACAGAAGCCCACGACAAAGACAAAGAGCGCTACCATGGCATGGTCAAAGTACCTCAAGGCCAAGGTCTCACGCAGCACCCCCAGCACCAGGTATATGGCAGCGAGGGAGTAAAAGAGTCCCTTGTATGGATTGCGCCACGGGTGGGCGATGACCCAGGAGGTGAAGAATGGGACGAAGACGATGAGAAAGCTCATCGCTCCGATCACCACAGCACTGATCACCGTCGAGATGACCAGGGCCGCGAGGCCAACAAAGAAGAGATCCGACAACACCTGGAGAGCCAACAGCATCATGCACCCCAACAGGGATGCATGACAGACTATGAAGAGGGTTATCCACCGCTGCCGTTTGGCCAGGCGATAGACGATGGCCAACGCTAACGTCATGCTGCCCAGCGCAAAGGCGAGCATATAGACCACCAATAAGATTGCGCTCACGTCTAGCCGTTCTTACGTTTCATACCCAGTTGCTTCTGGTTGTGCGAAAGGTCAGCCAGGCCGCAGATATCGGTGATGTCGTTGAGCAAAGCGATCATGTTGGTCGCCCCCAAACCGAGGGTCGGCTCTACGGTCGCGTTGTATGCCGAGGCGTTGACCGCAGCCTTCGATTTCGCCGAATAGAGGCGCAGGTGCAGATCCGCCCCCTCGCTCAACAGATATGATGCATCACTGCTGAAGCCAGGCAGCGGGTTTCTCAAGGCCGCATCGATGACCTTCACATCGGAGACGAAGGCGCGCGGAGCCTGGGTATGCAAGAGGTACCACAACGAGAACGAGGGGTTGTTCCACCCCAGGTTCACTTTGCGCCGCTTGGCATACTCCATCTGAGCTTTGACTGCGGCGCTCGTGATGCCAAGGTCCGAGAGACCGAAGACGAGCCAGGCGCTGGAGTAACTGCCGGCAGTCCTCATCCGGGCCGTCAGACCGATGAGCTGATGCAGGTCGACAACGCCCTCTTGCCATACCACCGTCATATTCGAGTAGCGACAATCCTTGCGCATCTGAGAGAAGTAAAGGGATTCAGCTTCCGTCGCTGTCACCACCAGGATAGTCTCCCGGGGCTTCTGGGATATTCGTTTGCGTGCCATCGTTACTCCTCCTTGGCCTTAGCGGTGAAATTGAACTCTGAGAGGATCGGCAGTGAACCGAAGGCCCCACCCATGTACTGCAGCTGCGTCTTGTCACGTGTCTTGGAGTACCGGTAATTGGCCAAGCTGGTGTACACTGTAGCGCTCTCGCTATCCTTTTCGGCAAAGTAGACCCCGTCGCGACGTAGCAGACCCGGCTCCAAGAGGCTCGGGTTGCAGTCGACGACGAGCATCTGACTGCCACTGTCCGTATTGCACGCCTCGAAGATCTCGACGATGTGGGTCAGTACATAGGGGTGCAACAACATGCCAAAGTCGTCGATGATGAGGGTCTTCTGGGTGACAAAGCTCTCAAAGAACGCAACGCCGATCAGGCACAGGCGCCTGAGCGAGAGGCTCTCCAGGCTGAAGAACGTGGCGTAGTGCTGGGTGACGTTGGTATGGACAAAGACGAGACGCCCGTCACGGACGCGGATATCGCGGATATCGGTGATGTCGAGGCTCCAGAGGAAGTTGACCAACTGGCCAACCCACTCAGGATGCTCAGTCAATTGATCGATCAGGTACTTTTCGCTGAGGTTGGAGACACCCATCGGCAAGAGGTGCAGACGGTCGGTGAACCACTGATACAGCGGCAGCGTCGTCTCACTGCCCTTGAGAGCGGAGGCTTCGAGGAAGGTGTGCTGGGCATCGATCTTGTTGACCAGCCGCTTCTTGTCTCCGCGGTACATCTTCCCCCACCGGTAGGTGTACTGGGGATTGTCAGAGCCAAGTAGCAGTGACTCCTCCTTGACCTTGCGCTCGAACATTCGTTTCTTGGATCGACCGACCATATGGTAGAGGCTCTCCTCCCAGATCATGGCGCGGTCACTGCGCAGCGTATAGTGGGCGACCACTGACTCTCCGCTCTCCTCATCGCTTCCCATGTAGACCCGAATCGAGATCGTCGCCGGTTGCCCCTTCTCCTCCGAGTAGGCAAAGGAGGTACCTGCAAGCACCGACAGCGGGCTGTCCACCTCATCGCTTGTGGCGCATACGATGGTCTTCAGCGCCTCAAGAGCCCGTACGAACGAGCTCTTGCCCGCCCCGTTGGGTCCGATGATCGCAGCAGTCTTGATGATCTTCAGTTTCTCGGTCACCGCGACGACTTTGGATTCGGGAAAACGATTGTCGCGTAGCGCCTCAAAGGAGATCGTCTGCGGTGATTTCACCGATTTAAAGTTAGCTATCGTCATATCAAGCAGCATGAGCTACCTCCTTACCTCACCTTTGGGAGGTTGATTTACAAAAGTCGAGCCATCCGCTCGCCCACAGCCGGCCATTTGGTGATCAGGCTAGCCAAACGCAGCGGCAACGTCTCGTCGCCATGGTTATCCGTGGCGAAGATATCCACCAGATTCGCCTCCACATAGGCCATAGCATCTCCATTCTCCACTGCTTCCACGTTGCATTGCAAGAGGCAACCAAGCGCTCTGATCTGCCCAAGCAACGCTGAACGCGGGTTGAGCCATCGGTAACGCTCTACATGGGCGATGATGGGCACAAGTCTCTCGTCGATCAGCTGCTGTAGGCGATCTAGCAGCCTCGCCGGCGGCAGTGAGAGGCTGAACTCGACCAATACGTAGCGGTCATCGATCGGCAGGGCTGCAAGCTTCTCTTGCTCTGCGACATAGAGCTCACTGCCTAGGTAGAGTGTGATGCCCACCTTCTGCGCAATCTCTTGTGCCCACGCAAAGGTCGTACGCAGCGCCCCAATGTTCGTCGTCACATAGGGATTGTAGATATGCGGGGTACAGACGATATCGGAGAATCCACACTCACTGTAGATTTTCATCATCGTCTCAAACTGCTCTGTTTTTACATACCCATCGTCGATGGCTGGCAGCACATGGCAGTGAATATCAAGTAGGCCCATCTACACTCCTTGGGTCCAATTATACCCGTAAATTGGAAAAAGTAAAACCCGAAAGATAGCTCACTTTCATTTTAGGCCATCAAAACTCTATCATTGGCTCAAAGGTGCGCTCGCTATCGTACAGATGGTGCTTGATTTGATCGATCGAACTGACCATATCCGCTTCCTCGATCAACGAGTGTGGGGCATCACGGCCGGTGATGACCAGATGGGGAAATCCCTCCTGGTGATGGCGCTGGCCAAGGTAGTCGAGCACTGAATCGAGATCGAGGTAGCCGAATTTCAGCGTATAGGTGAACTCGTCCAAGAGGATCATGTCACAGCTCTGCTCCTCGATCCAATCCTTGACACGTTGCCACCCCTGTTGTGCCAGGGCCTTGTTCTTGGCATCGTTGCCTTCGATCCACGAGAAGCCGGCTCCCCAACTGGTGAACTCCACCCCCAGGCGCCTGAGGATGCGGACCTCCCCGCTGTCGAGGACCTCAGGTGACTGCTTGATGAACTGGGCGACCTTGCACCGCGCCCCGTGGCCGAGCGCACGGATGATCTGGCCGATGCCCGCCGAGGTCTTACCCTTGCCGTCGCCGGTGTAGATGAGGATCAGTGCCATAGCTACTTGCCCACCATGTATTGGGTCAGCAACACCCCCTGCCCGTCGACGGCGCTCTCTCCTGAGATCTGACGCTCAGCCTTCTCATGCAGCGCCCTGGCTTGCTGGATCCGCAGCAGAGCCGCGTAGGAGCGTTCGGAGTTGCTCTGGCGATACACCGAATCCATCAAGGAGAGGGCCTCATCGAGCTTGCCCATTGCCTCAAGCAACAAGGCAGCGTTGTAGCCAGCGGCAAATGATCCCTCTCGCCACAACTGGTCGTAGATTTGATAGGCCCGTTGGTACTCACCCACGCCCACTGCCCGCTCTGCCTCCTTGGTCTGGATGCTGGCCGGCTTGACTGCCAAAAGTGGGGTGCGCGAGCTTTTCCACGACGGGGCAAGCTGGGAGACGATCTGCTGCTGCACCCCTGCCATGATGGTTTCAAAGAGGGGGTTGAAAGAGGGAGCGAGGTTTGAGAAGTAGGCGCGCTCATCCCGATAGCTCTTCAGGTCAGCGCCATAGGTGCGGACGCCTATCTTCGTCTCGCGCTCGGCGCTATCGGTAAAGGTCCTGCTAGCGATGATGGAGCCATCGCGGGTATCGTGGAGGGTATAGGTCAGAGTCATGGTAGCTTTCTGGACAAGAAAATACTCCCTGCCCTTCAGTTCATTGAACGTGGCAGTGACTGGGATGGTCGCATCTAGGTCGTTGGGATCTTGGAGGTTGAGGTTCTTGGTCACCTGCTCATAGGTGTCGCGCCCGATGACCTGCTCGGTCGCCTCGATGTAGGGGATGTCAAGGATCATCAGAGCCGTCACTCCCTGACCTGCGAGCCCCACGCACCCGTCCTTGCCGCCGCAGATCTGTGCCATATACCCATCGGTGAGGCGCCCATCCAGGATCGAGAAGTAACCAGTCTTGGCAAGGGCATCGGTGATGGAGCGCGTGGCCACCGTGCTGACGGTGGCAGGAACATCCGCCGACCATCCGCTATAGAGGGAGAAGCTCACGTCCTCAAGCCCATCGATCCAGGGGCTCGGCCGACGCACCGATTGAGGCAGGGTCGCTGTTGCTATGGCGAGGTCACGACGCCCGTTGAGGTTGATCTGGGCAGGCACTAGGTGACGCACCTCAACCGTTGTCGCACACGACGAGGCAAGGACCAGGCTCACCAAGAGGCCACAGATCCATTTGAACTGTCTCATACTCCCTCCCTGAGGTACTCATGCGCCGCTTCGATAGCGCGCAGCATCCCACTCTCATCGGCGACGCCCTTGCCGGCGATATCGAAGGCAGTGCCATGGTCGACGCTGGTACGAAGGAACGGAAGCCCCCACGTAACCGAGATCGTCTGGTTGAAGTCGTAGGTCTTGGCGGCGATGTGGCCCTGGTCATGGTAGAGGGAGATCACCGCCCGCCATAGGCCGATGCGCGCTTGGTAGAAGACCGAGTCTGCGCCGATCGGGCCGACGACGTCGACTCCCTGCGCCCGTGCCTGTTCGATCGCGGGAACGATATGGCGGATCTCCTCATCGCCGAAGAGCCCGCCATCGCCGCCGTGGGGATTGAGTGCGGCAACAGCCAAGGGAAGGCTTTGGTCAAAACCCGATGAGGCGAGGGTGATGCGGTTGCACTCGATGATCGTCTTCACAAGGCTTTGGTGCGTCACAGCATCACAGGCCTGACGCAAGGAGAGGTGGCGGCTGTGAAAGAAGATCTTCAGGCGGTGGGTATCGAACATCGTCACCGCTGTCGATGAGCCGGTCAGCGTCTGCAGGATCTCAGTGTGCCCGATCTCATCGATGTTGGCGCTCTTCAGCGCCTCCTTGTGTAGCGGCGGCGTGACGATGGCATGCGCAGATCCCCGACGGACCAACGCTACCGCCACCTCGATCGCCTCGTAGGCAACGCGGCCACAACAGCTGGCGATCACCCCATAGGAGAAGGTAGACAGATCGATGATGTCGAGGGCGTACAGCAGGCGCCTGGACCCCGATTCGATGGCGCGATCGAGGCTATCCAGGTCATTGACCACCTGGTCAAAGTCAAAGGGAAGGGAGAGGTCATCTGCTGTCTTCTTTAAAACAGCGCCGTCGGCGATGACGATATACCCTCTTTCCGAGGACCGGCCCAAGCGAGCCAATGCCTTGAGCAGGATCTCCCCGCCGATGCCAGCGGGATCGCCACCGGGGATGGCGAGATAGGTGCAGGTAGGCGCATTCATGGGCCAATGATACCAGTCACAATATCCACTGTCCAGATAACTGTGGCGATTGACAACCTCCATACCATCTTTTATGTTGGTAGATACCAATTACTGCATGTGCGTGTAGAGGAGTTACGGCATGGCGAAACATCGTGATGATGACGAATTTGATGATGAGGAAGATCGGTACTTCAGCAGGATGGAGGAGGAGGAAGAAGCCTACTATGCTGATATGTTCGACCGAGAGGAGATGATCGACTTCACCGACGGCGATGATGAGATTCTCGATGACGATGATGATGAAGAGGAGTTGCTTGGCGACCAGTTCATGATCGACGGCGATGAGTCCTTTGAGGATGAGTTCTACGACGACGAAGAGTTCGACGACTGGAGCGACGACGACTTCTGATCAGGTATTTGCATGCACGACAAACCTCCCACCTGGGAGGTTTTTATTTGATCATGGGTTACTAAAATTATGCATATTGAATGAATGAATATTCAGATTGTTGTATATAAATGTTTACAAAAAGGCTGATGTGCGGTATAGTGCCTCTCATACCACACCGGCCCATAT
>LVBE01000080.1 GCA_001603105.1 Spirochaetales bacterium Spiro_03 | reverse complement strand
TGTATAAGAGACAGTAGTAAATTGTTGTATTATAATAGATAAAGAATCTTGTTTAATTTGGCCAATTGCTTGCAACACTTTGTGGTTTTTGGTATAATCCATAAGAATAGATGCCAGTATTTTTTATTATTACATAAGGACATACCAAATGAGCGAAGCCAACTTTGCCAGTGGAGCAACCACCGACGCGTTGCGCCATGAAGGCATAGCGAAGAACAGTGGCTCACAGAGCTATGGAGCATCCAGCATTCAGGTCCTCAAGGGCCTTGAGGCGGTCCGAAAACGACCGGGGATGTATATAGGATCAACCAGCATCGATGGGTTGCACCACCTGGTCTACGAGGTCGTGGATAACTCGATCGACGAAGCGATGGCGGGCTTCTGCTCCCATATCCAGGTCACCCTATCCATCGATGAGAACGGTCGTCAGACGTGTACGGTCGAAGACGACGGACGGGGTATTCCCGTGGATATGCACCCTACCGAGAAGCGTAGCTCCCTTGAGATTGCGATGACACAGTTGCATGCCGGAGGCAAGTTCGACAAGAACTCCTACAAGGTCAGCGGAGGGCTGCACGGGGTGGGAGTCTCCTGCGTCAACGCGCTGTCGGTACACATGGAGGTCACTGTCTGTCGAGACGGGGGGATCTTCCGCCAGACCTACAGCAAGGGAATTCCCACCAGCGAGGTCGTTCGCATCGGCGATACCGATAGTTCAGGGACGAAGGTCGTCTTCAGTCCGGACTATACGATCTTGGAGGAGCACGCGTTCAGCTACGATGTGCTGCAAAGCCGCTTCCGTGAACTTGCCTTCCTCAACAAGGGGATTGCCATAACGATCACCGATACGCGTTCCGAAGAGGTGCGATCACAGTCTTTCCAGAGCGAGGGGGGCATCAGCCAGTTTGTCAGCTACCTCAACGAGTTCAAGCGCACCCTCATCGACCCGCCGATCTCCATCGAGGGTGAGCGGGACGCCATCAAGGTGGAGATCGCCTTACAGTACAACGACAAGTACGATGAGAAGATCCTCACCTTCGTCAACAACATCAATACCCGCGAGGGGGGAACCCACCTCACGGGCTTTAGGACCGGTCTGAGCAGGGTCATCAACGTCCAGCTACAGAAGAACCCCAAGCTCTTGAAGAAGTACGACGAGAAGCTTGAGCAGAGCGATATCTCCGAAGGTCTTACCGCCATCATCTCGGTAAAGGTCCCCGAGCCGCAGTTTGAGGGACAGACGAAGATGAAACTGGGCAACAGCGCAGTCTCCGGTGTCGTCTTCTCCCTCGTCTACGAGAAGCTGGGCAACTACTTTGATGAGTTTCCTGCCCAAGCCGAGCTGATCCTCACCAAGATCATCAACGCCGCCCTCGGGCGTGTGGCTGCGCGAAAAGCGCGTGAGCAGATCCGACGCAAGAGCGAGGGAGGCGGTCTTCCAGGCAAGTTGGCCGACTGCTCGGAGAAGGATCCCGCCAAGTGCGAGGTCTTCATCGTCGAAGGCGACAGTGCCGGTGGCTCGGCCAAGCAGGGCCGGGACCGGAGATTCCAGGCGATCTTGCCGCTGTGGGGAAAGATGCTCAACGTCGAGAAAGCCCAGGAGTACCGGGTGCTTGGCAACGACAAGCTGCAGCCGGTCATCTCCACCATCGGGGCGGGATTGACCCGCTACAACGATATGGGCAAGGACGACGACTATGACAGTGATGTGACCTTCGACGTCGAGAAGGTCCGCTACCACAAAGTCATCATCATGGCGGACGCCGATGTCGACGGCTCTCATATCCGCACCCTGCTGCTCACCTTCTTCTTCCGCTACATGCGCCCCTTGATCGAAGCAGGCTACGTCTACTTTGCGATGCCACCGCTATACAAGATTACCTTCGGCAAGCGGGTGGAGTACGCCTATGACGAGGAGGCGCGAATCCGTATTTTGGAGGAGATCGGGGCAACCGATAGCTCCAAAGTCTCGATTCAGCGCTATAAGGGTCTTGGTGAGATGAATCCGGAGCAGCTTTGGGAGACGACGATGAATCCTGAGACCCGCCTCATCAGCCAGATCACCCTCAACGACGCCGAAGAGGCCGATCGTGTCTTCTCGATGTTGATGGGAGAGGAAGTCGAGCCCCGGCGCGCCTTCATCGACGCCAACGCCGTCTATGTGACGAACCTTGATGTCTAAGGATAAAGGATAGAAATCGTGCAAGAGAATGATCAGAATAGGACGATCTTGGTGGACGTGTCCAAGGAGATGCGTACTTCGTACCTCAACTATGCGATGAGCGTCATCGTAAGTCGGGCATTGCCCGATGTACGTGACGGCCTTAAGCCAGTGCACCGCAGGATCCTCTACGATATGTTCGAGATGGGGCTGAAGGCCTCCTCCTCCTATAAGAAGAGTGCCCGTATCGTCGGAGACGTACTGGGTAAGTACCACCCCCACGGAGACGCGTCGGTTTACGACGCCCTGGTGCGCCTCGCCCAAGATTTCAGCCTCCGCTATCCGGTGGTGACACCGCAGGGTAACTTCGGCTCCATTGACGGGGACCCGGCTGCGGCGATGCGGTACACTGAGGCGAAGATGAGTCGCATCGGCGACGAGATGCTCGCCGACATCCAGAAGGAGACAGTTGACTTCGGGCCCAACTACGATGACTCACTGACCGAACCCACCGTCCTGCCGGCAGCCTTCCCCTTCTTATTGGCCAACGGCTCAAGCGGCATCGCCGTCGGCATGGCCACCAATATGGCCCCGCACAACCTCAGCGAGATCTGCTCAGCAGTCGTTGCCGTGATCGACAACCCCGACATCACCATCGACGAACTGATGGAACACCACATCAAGGGACCGGACTTTCCCGGTGGTGGCATCATCTGCGGCATGCAGGGCAGCCGAGATGCCTTTACCACCGGCCGTGGCCGGATCGTGGTGCGTAGCCGCTATGAGATCGAGACCAGTGACCGGGACCACGATATGATCGTCTTCACCGAGCTGCCCTATCAGGTCAACAAGGCCGATCTGGTAAAGAAGATCGATGACCTGCGCAAGGATGGGGCCATCCCTATGATCTCGACGGTGCGTGACGAAAGTGACCGCAGCGGTATTCGCATCGTGGTGGAGCTGAAGGTCGGATCGGAGGTGATGGTGGCTCTCAACCAACTCTTCGCCCGTACGGCCTTGCAGTCCAACTTCAACGTCAACAACCTTGCCCTCGTCAACGGGCGACCGATGTTGCTCACCCTCAAGGATATGCTCACCCACTACATCGAGCACCGCAAGGAGGTGGTGACTCGGCGCACACGCTTTGACCTACGCAAGGCCGAAGAGCGCGCCCACATCCTCCTTGGCCTGAAGATCGGTCTTGAAAACATCGATGAAGTGATCAGGATCATCAAGGAGGCGGCGGACAACACCGTTGCGATGGAAAATCTGATGGCAGCATTCTCGCTGACCCAACTCCAGGCCCAGGCGATCATCGATATGCGCCTAGGACGGCTCTCACACCTAGAGAGCTTCAAGATCCTGGAGGAGTTGGCCGACCTTGAGCAGAAGATCGCCTATTATAAGGATCTGCTCTCCGATGAGCAGAAGATCCTTGGTGTGGTGAAGGAGGAGACCGAAAACCTGGTACCGACCCTCGTGCCCAAGGACAAGCGCCGTAGCTCCATCATGCGTGAAGAGCTCGGCCAAGCTACGATGGAGGACTTCATCAAGGAGGAGGAGGTCGTCGTCCTGATCAGCAACAAGGGCTTTGCCAAGCGGATTCCCACCGAAGAGTATGAAGCCCAGGGGCGTGCTGGCAAAGGAACACGTACGACCCGATTACAGGATGGGGACTTTGTTGACCACATGTTCGTCGCCTCGACGCACGAGTACGTGATGTTTGTCACCAATGCCGGCAAGGCATACTACACCAAGGTCTTCGACATCCCCGAAGCGTCAAAGGCGGCGAAGGGCACCAGTGTCAAAAACATCCTGCAGATCGAGACCAATGAGAAGATCACCTCGATCATCAACTTCAAGGAGTTCGATGACGAGCACTACTTGATGATGGCAACCCGCCAAGGGGTGGTGAAGAAGGTATCGCTGACAAACTTCATCAATGCGAAAGTCCGGGGCATCAGGGCGATCTTCCTCGACGAGGGAGATGAGCTACTGAGCTGCGAGCTCGTCGAAGACGGGGATGAGGCAATGATCATCACCAAGAACGGACGGGGTTTGAGGATCAATCAGGACTCCGTGCGGGCAATGGGTAGGGCATCTCGTGGCGTCAGAGGCATTCGCCTGCTCGAAGGCGACGAGGTCGCAGGCCTTTTGAAGGTCGATGACTCCAAGCGCATTCTGATGATCACCGAGAACGGTCAGGGCAAGCAAGTTGCATTTGATGCCTTCACTGTGCACGGACGAGCGACTCAGGGACAACGTATCTACACCATCGGAGGCAAGGCCAAGGCAATCGTCGGTGTCCTGGCAGTGAACGATGACAACGATGTGGTCTGCGTGACGCTGATGGGCCAGACTATCAGGGTCCATGTCGATTCAATCTCGATCCAGGGGCGTAACGCTGCAGGGGTTCGGGTAGCGACAATGAAGTTCAAGGGAGACTCGATCGTCGCCATCGCATCAACAGACCGTGATGATGAGGATGAAGAAGCCCAAGAAGCAGAGCTACCAAGTGAGGATGCAGAGGCTGGGTCAGATACCGAATAAGACATGTGTTAAGTACTAATACAGGGTCACTTGCAGAGTTGTGAGTGACCCATTTTTTTGCTCAAAAAGAGGCATTTTCTCCAAACAATTCTGTTTCTACACGTAGAAACCTACCCTTAAAACATGCATTTGACGCATTTAAATGGCGTTTTTGATAGTTTTGGAAAATTCAAACAAATAAACGTGTATAGTGCACATTGTTGATCATACAGTGGAGAAAGAAGAGTCTCCGATAACGTTTCACGTGAAACATGTGCAGGGTTTTGGGCAATGCAATCGCTGAATTGTTTCACAGTCTACTCTCCTCTATATACGTAAACAAAGACCAAGGCGAAAGGTTTCATTGCTATGTTTCACGTGAAACATACTAATGCAATCCAAAGATTCTAGGCTACACAAATCTGTTAGGATATAAAAAAAGCGTTCCACATGAAATTGTTTCACGTGAAACGCTCTTTGGGTGCGAAGCTCCTAAAGGTCCGGGGTATTGACGACCGTGAGCTTGGGATCTACGAAGTTACGTAGATATCGCTCAACCCCGCCTTTGAGGGTCATCTGGCTCATTGGACAACCAGCGCAGGCTCCCTTGAGTCGGACGGTGACATCGTTGCCTTCGAGACTGACGAACTCTATATCTCCACCGTCATTCTGAAGCGCAGGACGGATATCTTCCAACGCTTTCTTGACTTTATCTTCCATCATTATGACGTCCTCCATTCAATATGATGAAGATACTCCTTCGTCGCCAATGGGTCAACTCCTCTGCCTCAAGAGGTGACACGTGGCAATATATTCCGTATAGTAGGCGGTATGAGTGCACATACGATCCTCTTTTTAAATCAGAAAGGCGGAGTAGGGAAGACGACATCAGTCGTCAATCTTGGTTCTGCGCTTGCCCGCATGGGCCAACGTGTCCTGGTCATCGATCTCGACAGCCAAGCCAATATGAGCAGTGCCCTTGCGTTGAATCGGGATGGTCACACGATTTACCATGTTATCGCCGGTTCTGTTGGCTATGACCGTGCCATTCGTGAGACGAGTGTCAAAAATCTCCATGCCATCGTCAGCGATATCAATATGGCAGGCCTCAATATCGAATTGGTGGACCAAGATCGGCGTGAGTATTACCTCAAAGATGCACTAGAAGGCATTGAAGAGCAGTGGGATTACATCCTCGTCGACTGTCCCCCCTCTTTGGGCTTGGTTACGGTCAATGCCATGGTCTGGGCGCAGAAGGTCATCATACCATTGCAATGTGAATACCTGGCGATGGAAGGCTTGAATCTTTTGATGCGCACTATCG
The DNA here is from genome assembly GCA_001603105.1 of Spirochaetales bacterium Spiro_03. Taxonomy (GTDB): domain Bacteria; phylum Spirochaetota; class Spirochaetia; order Sphaerochaetales; family Sphaerochaetaceae; genus Sphaerochaeta. Next base: position 22,473 of record LVBE01000080.1, on the reverse strand, counting down.
GCAATATCAAAAAGAGCCTCAATCCAAATCTGCAGGTGCTGGGTATTCTCTTTACTATGTATAGCAAGCGAACGCGGCTAGCCAACGAGGTGGTCGAGGATGTCTCATCCTTCTTCCCCTCCCTCGTGTTCAAGACATTGATACCCCGTAATGTTCGGATCGCAGAGGCTCCATCGCATGGACTTCCGATCAATGTCTACGATCAAGCGAGCCTGGGCTCTAAGGCGTATAAAGAACTTGCAAAGGAGGTCGCTAGCCGTGTCGCAACCAACTAACAAAAGACGAGGCCTCGGCAAAGGCATTGGCAGCCTCATGAGCGACTATACCTATGAGTCGGTCGTTGATGAGGCGCTGAAGGAAGAAGGAAAGCAAGGCTCTTCGGTCCTGGAGGTGCCGATCGACAAGATCCGGGCCAACCCCAACCAGCCACGTACTGAATTCAATAAGGAAGCGTTGGACGAGCTGGCACAGTCGATCAAGCGCGAAGGAGTGCTACAGCCGATCCTCGTTGAGGAGATCGGAGGCGGCATGTACTCGATCATCGCCGGAGAACGACGCTATCGGGCAAGTGTCATTGCAGGTCTTTCTACGATTCCGGTCTTGGTGAAGAGTTTTAGCCAGATGCAACGCCTCGAAGTCTCCTTGATCGAGAATATTCAGCGTGAAAATCTCAATCCCATTGAAGAGGCAAAGGCGTTTGCGCATCTGTTGCAAGAGAGTGGGATAACCCAGGAAGAGCTTGCACAACGCGTAGGAAAGAAGCGCTCTACTATTAGCAATAGTATCCGCTTATTGCAACTTAACTCTAGTATGCAAAAAGATTTACTAGACGGTAAATTTAATGCGGGTCAGGCTCGGGCTATCCTGTCGGTCGTAAATCCTGCCGACCGTGAGATCTTATACAAGATGGTGTTGGACAAGGAGCTATCTGTCCGTGCAACAGAAGAGCTTGCCGCTAAGTTCAATGAAGGAAAGCGAGCGCTCTATCAGAAGAAGAAGCGAGGGGCGAAGGATGCCAACAAGAGTGTTGAGATCATAAGCGCTGAGGATAAATTCCTCCATGCAGTTGGCTCACACGTTGAGATCAAGGGAACCCTTGCCAAGGGGAAGCTGCAAATCCCCTACCGTAGTAGCGAGGAGCTAGAGCGAATCTACCTGCTCTTGGCGCCAGATCAAGAACTATTTGAACGTGAGTAAGGAGTAATAATGGATAAGAATACGTTAGGGGAGGGCCTGTGGGCTCTCCTCAATACCAGCAAAGGTGAGATCTTAATCGCCTTGGAGTGGGAGAAGACCCCGATGACGGTGGCCAACTTTGTCGGTCTAGCCGAGGGTTCATTGAATGTCAACGGCAAGCATAAGCCCTACTATGATTCACTGACCTTTCACCGTGTCATCGAGAACTTCATGATACAGGGAGGCTGTCCGAAGGGAACCGGTACCGGTGGTCCTGGCTACACCTTCCCCGATGAGATCGATGAGACGCTTACGCACAGTGGCCCTGGCATCCTGTCGATGGCGAATGCTGGGCCGGGGACCAATGGCAGTCAGTTCTTCATCACCCACGTGGCCACGCCGTGGCTCGATGGTAAGCACACCGTCTTCGGTAAGGTCGCCCAAGGCCAGGATGTCGTCAATGCGATCGCCCAGGGCGATACGATCGACCACATCGAGATCATCCGCCGTGGCGATGCTGCCCAAGGGTTTGTCGTAACGCCACAGAGCTTCACCGCACTCGTCGCCGAAGCCGATTTGCGCAGTAAAGAGCGTGCGGCCAAAGCGCAGGCGAAGATTGATGCGGAGCTGAAGAACCGATATCCTGAAGCAATTGTGAAGGCCAGCGGCCTACGGTATGTAGTGAACAAGGCTGGAGACGGGAAGCGAAGGCCTGCCTGGGGGCAGAAGGTGACGGTCCACTACAGCGGCAGTCTCCTTGATGGGCGAATCTTCGACAGCTCGATCCAGCGTGGCCAGCCGACCACCTTCAAGGTAGGGGAGGTCATCGAGGGGTGGAACGAAGCGCTCGTTGAGATGAGTGTTGGTGAGAAGCGCACCCTGATCATTCCCCCTGATCTTGGCTACGGGGCCATGGGGTATCCTGGGGTCATCCCTCCTGATGCCACCTTGATCTTCGAAGTCGAGCTGCTGGATGTATAATAACACATTATAAGGAAAAGAGATGAAAGGAAAGGAGATCCAATATGTCTGTAGCCAGTGCGGCAGAAGCGAAAGCAAATGGCTAGGGCGCTGTCCTGACTGCGGCAGTTGGAACTCCTTTGAGGAGGAGGTCGCCAAAGCCCAGCCGTCCGGCAAGCGGGCGATCATAAGCACGCAGGCCTCCCCGATTGCTTTGGAGGCGGTCGCTGTCGATCCGCTCTATCGGTTTGAGACCGGTATCAGCGAGCTTGACCGTGTCCTCGGCGGTGGGGTGATGCGTGGCTCCTCAGTCCTTCTGGGCGGAGAGCCGGGCATCGGCAAATCTACCTTGATGGTGCAAGTCCTTTCAGCGTGCTCCAAGGGCCGCTCGGTGCTCTATGTCAGTGGGGAGGAGTCCCCCAGCCAGGTCAAGCTCAGGGCTCAGCGCCTCGGCCTTGATTTGAAACGCATCGATATCTTCTGCGATACCCGCTGTGAGGTGTTGGTCAAGCTCCTCTCTTCATCGACCTACGATGTGGTGGTGATCGACAGCCTGCAGACCCTCGAAAGTGAAGAGATCCCCTCCCCTGCCGGCTCGGTCAACCAGATCCGCTTCTCATCGACGATGCTGGTAGGAGTGTGCAAACAGCGGGGAATCTCTCTCTTCTTGATCGGTCATGTCACCAAGGAGGGGACGCTTGCCGGCCCCAAGGTCATCGAACACCTCGTCGATACGGTGGTTTACTTTGAGCAGGTCAGCGGTGGGGTGCGCCTTATCCGCTCAACAAAGAACCGTTACGGTTCAGTGGACGAGATCGGTATCTTCACTATGGGGCAGGAGGGGTTGAAACCGGTAGTCAATCCCGCCTCCTTCTTCATCAGCGAGCGAGGCGATGGCCCGCTTCCGGCGGGTATCGGCTTCACCTCGGTGGTGGAGGGCTCTCGTTCCTTCTTGGTAGAGATCCAAGCTCTGACTACCCAGGCAAAGGGGGGATATAGCCGGATCTACTCCGATCGGATCGAAGCTGCCCGGGTTACCCGGGTCGCTGCGATCCTTGAACGCCACGCTGGCCTGAGGATCGGGGAGCAGGATATCTACGTAAATGTAGGGGGGGGTATCAAGCTCAGTGAGGTTGCCATTGAGTTGCCACTGGCGCTGGCCCTCTGGTCTGCACTGAGCAATAGAAGCCTTCCTAACAATATGGCAAGCTTTGGCGAGCTCAGCCTTGCCGGTGAGGTCAGGACCGTCTCCTACTACGAAAAACGGCTCAAAGCGGCCCAGGAACTCGGTTTTAAGCGGATTGTTCTCCCTCGATCAGTTGGCACCTCAAAGCTTGCCCAACATCCGGTACGGACTATCAAAGAGGCGATTGAGGTCTGTCAGAGCCTTGCATAGCATATTGTTAGGAACACTTATAATGCAGGTGGCGCGCAGAACAGGGGCAGGACACTACTACATCAGCATCTTCAGTAGCAGTGGGAAGACCACGACATTAGCGATCGAGGCCGTGAGGCTGGTGAAGAGGAAGACGAGCAGGGTGTGCAGCAGGCGGTTGCGGTACCAGCCTCTGAAGGTAGTGGCGTCGTCGCCGAGGCGCTCGAAATCCTTTACCTTGGGCTTACGTAGCGTTGCCTCGACCAGGCCGCTGACCATTCCTACCCCGATGGCTGGGTGAAGGGCCGTGATGGGAGCGCTGAGGGCACTGACGATGATGTTCAACGGATGGGCCAATGCGATTATCGCCCCGAGGGCGGTGAAGGACATGTTGACAGCCAGCCAGTAGCTGAACATCTTGATGCCCCCGCCCGAGCCTCCGCGGACGAAGCCAAAGATCAGGATTGAGACGATGATGATCGGAAAGGCCCAGCTGAGGATCTTGCCTCCCTTCCCTGGCGGTGGCGCTATGCTGATATCCTCGAGGTTTGTTGTGATCTGTTGCCGTTCAAGTGCCTCGATGGTCCTGACGATCCCTCCCATATGGCCTGCGCCGACAACGGCGAGCTTCTTTGAACCGGGGGCGAGGAAGATCGAGGTGGCAAGGTAGCGGTCCCGCTCATCGATGAGGACGCTCTTGACCGAGGGAAGCTCACGGGCGAGCTCCTCCATCATATTCTGCATCACATCCGCCTTCTTCAGATCCTCGAGCTCCTCTTCGCTGATCTGCTCATTGGTGAAGACTGCGCTGATGATCGTAGCGATGAGCTTGGATTTGTTCCACGGCCCACTCATTCTCCAGGCGCGTTTGAAGGTTGTCTGGATATCGCGGTCACAGAGTGAGTAGGGAATCCCCTTCTCCTTGGCCAGGCGCGCCGCACTGAGGATCTCTTGGCCGGGGGCAATGCCGGAGGAGTCTCCCATCCGCTTCTGGAAGGAGGCGAGGGCCATGTTGGCCACCAGAAGAAACGCCTTGTTCTCCTTGATGACCTTCTTGATGTCCATGTTGGACCAGGCACTCTCCTCTTCCTTGTTCTTCATCCGCCCTTCATCGAGCTCCAGGCAAATGTGATCAGGCTCTTCGCTCTCGATGGCTTGGGTCACTTCATTGACGCTCTCTGCTGAGACGTGGGCGGTGCCGACAAGGAGAATCTCCTTGCCGTCCTCGAGGGTAAGGCGGATACGGGTATCACTGAGCGTTTCGCGGGTCATGCAGTCAACTATACTGATGAAGGGCACGCAAGACAAGGGAATTTGACACGCTACTTGGATTTGGGGTAGGTTTGCCTGTATGGACACACTCTGGTATCTTGCGCGCCTTGCTCTGGCAGTAGCTATGGGTTCGGCTGTTGCCAAGCTCGTTGGCTCCCATCGCTTTGTACGGACAGCTGCCACCATGCAGATGGTCCTGGTGTGGCTGCTGCTCTTCTTCATGGGCATCAACACCGCCTCGATCGAGGACATCACCGTCCAGATGGCGACCATCGGGCTCTCGGCCCTCGTGATCACCATCCTGGGCCTCGCAGGAACCATCCTGGTAGCACTGCTCTTTTCGCCAAAGCGTGGTGCCGACGAATTCATCGCAATCGCTAAACGCAAGGAGGGCTCGCCTGTGCGTCGGCTCTGGGACATCGTCAAGGAGCCACTTGTTTTGATCACAATCGTCGTCTGTGGCCTGTTACTGGGCCTCTACACCCCCCTCTTTGGGTGGTTTGACCCCTCGCTCGTCTCCTATCTGCTCTATGTCCTGCTCTTCTTTGTGGGCATGGCCATGGTGCAGCGCAAGATCGACTTCAAGGCGGTCTTTGCCAACAAAAGCCTGGTGCTGCTGCCGCTGTACACCATCTTCGGCACCTACCTCGGTGCCATTGTCGCAGCACTCCTTACCCCATACACCGTCAAGGAGACGATGGGAATGCTCAGCGGCTTTGGCTGGTACTCGCTCAGCGGGATCCTGATCAGTGATTTGGGCTATCCGGTCTTAGGTTCGATCTCGTTTCTCTCCAACCTGCTCAGAGAGAGCTTCTCCTTCTTCCTGATCCCGCTCTTTGGGCGGCTTGGACGGCGCTACTACCCGCCTGCCGTCACCTGTGGTGGGGCGACCACGATGGATGTGACACTGGTCTTGCTCTCTAGCCACTTTGGCATGCAGACGATGGTCGCCTCAATCTACCACGGCGTGGTGATGAGTATGGCAGCCCCGCTTTTGATCCCTCTCTTCTTCTAGCGAGAGATCCAAATCTGGGCGACGATGGTAAGGACCCCTTCTTTCAGCAGGCGGACATAGATTCGAGGCGGGCCGTCAATGGCGATCGGGGCAAGGGCCATGATAGAGGCGATGGAGGGCGGAAGGGCGAGCTGGAAAAACTCATATCGACCGGCTTCAAGGACGTATGGTCCTAGGCTGCTCGGTTGGGCCTCTGCGCCCGCGATCGCCTCAAGTTCAGATGCGGAGGGGGCGCTCTTTGATCCGACAAAGAGGGTCTTGCCTGTTGAGGTGAGGGCGATGAGCACCTCAGAGCCGACATCCTGCCCATCGAGGTGGGCGATAGCCCGCTCATACGCCTGGGCCGAGCCCTGGTAGGTGAATGCAGGCTCTTGGTAGATGATGGGCTGGATGAGGCTGAGGATCATTGAGTTTGGAGATGTCATGGGAGATACTGTAGCAGAATGAAAACAGCGGGTAAAGTGGCGCAAATTCCATATACACTGACGCGGCGACGGACAAACAAGAACATCGTGGTGCGCGTCAACGACCACGGCTGCGTTGAGGTGAGTGCTCCTCCATCGGTGCCAAAGACGATGATCGAGGATCTATTGTTGGCCAATGAGACGAAGCTGCGCACCACCATGGCCGAAAAAAGCGCGAGGCACCACACCTTTTGTGATGGCGACCGCTTTCTCTATGAAGGTAGGTCCGTCTCCTTGATGGTCAACGTGGGAAGCGGTCCTTGGATCGGTGAAGAGGATGGGATCTTGAGGGTGAGCATCCTCGAGGCGGAATCACAGCCTCAGATGGTGGAGGCGTTGGTTCTCTGGCACTACCGAAAGCGCACCCGTGAGCGAATCAAGGCGCTGCTGCCGCTTTGGGCGATGAGGGTTGGGGTGGTGACCCCCCCGTTCTCGGTCACCGCTTCTCGCAAGCGATGGGCGAGCTGCTCCTCAAGCGGCAAGCTCAACTTCTCGCTACGCTGTCAGGCCCTCAGTGATGAGCAGCTCTCTTACCTGGTGCTCCATGAGCTGGCCCACATGGTGCACTTCGACCACTCACCCGCGTTCCACGCACTTTTGAGGGCCCATATGCCCTCCTATCGTAGCGTTGAGGCATCGCTTGGTGCAGTGCAACGAGAGAGTCAGCTCATCTGACGATTCACAACCGATTGGAGATTGTGTATGGTACAGCTACGGAGGATACAATGAAACCTGACTATATTGCTGATGGGATCTATCGAGTTGCCGCCAAGGTTGGCAGTCGTGACCTCTTTGAGGGCATCTGGCCGATCCCTGATGGCGTGATGCTCAACTCATATGTTGTGATGGGCAGCCAAAAGCGCGCCCTCATCGACCTGGTGAAGGATTGGGATGGTGCGCTCTGGACGGTCTTTGAGCAGCTGGATAGCCTTGGTCTGGGTCCCGGAGGACTGGACTACATCATCATCAACCACATGGAGCCCGACCACACCGGTGCGATGGGCCAGATCATCAGCCGCTATCCCGATGCACAGATCCTTGCCAGCGAGAAGGCGCTGCCGTTGATCAAGAGCTTCTACAAGATCGAGAAGAACGTGCGTGCCGTAAAGGACGGGGAGACGTTGAGCCTGGGGTCGAAGAACCTGACGTTCTATATGACACCGAACATCCACTGGCCTGAGACGATGATGACCTACGTCCAGGAGGATGGCGTGCTCTTCAGCTGCGATGGCTTTGGTTCCTTCGGGCGCTACGAGAGCTGCTTTGATGATGAGCTGGGAGCCAATGAGATCGCCCACCTCAACAGTGAGACCGAACGATACTACGCCAACATCGTCTCATCCTTCTCCTCCTTTGTGCAGCGCGGGATCGCCAAGCTTGCCCCGCTTGCCATCAAGGTGGTGGCCCCGAGCCACGGAGTGGTGTGGCGAGGCAATCCAGGGGCCATCATCGACCACTACAGCCGCCTTGCCTCCTACATGCAGGGACCTCGGGAAAAAGAGGTTGCGATCGTCTGGTCGAGCATGTATGGGAACACTGAAGCGCTGCTACAGAGCATCATTGACGGGGTTGTCAGCGAAGGCATTGATGTGCACATCTTGCAAATCCCGCAGACCCACGCCTCCTTTGTATTGGAGAAGGTGTGGCGAAGCGAGGGCCTGGTCATCGGCATGCCGACCTACGAGTACAAGATGTTCCCACCGATGTACCACATCCTCGACATCCTCGAGCGTAGTCACGTCCAAGGGCGCAAGACCCTTCGCTTCGGCTCTTATGGCTGGTCAGGCGGGGCACAAAAACAGTTCGATGTCTTCGCCGATGCAATGAAGCTTGATTGCAAGGGCAGCATCGAATACCAGGGCTCACCTACCGAAGAGGATAAGAAGAGGGCCTATGATCTTGCCAAGGCGATGGCCAGGGAGATCAAGGAGCTGTAAGATACGAAGATCAATGGAGTGTTCCATCAGATGTGAACACTGAATCCTCAATAGCGATAGATTGTGTGAGTCTGTTGTTCATGAAAGTATCCGGCCCTAATCAATGAGAGGGGCCGGGTATTTTCATGCCTGTCCTTGGTTTTCCTACTCGATAATCTTGAGCAGGTGGCGGGTAAAGCCATCAAGCCAGGCAACCGAGGAGATCGAGACCCGCTCCTTGGTGGAGTGGGCATCCCACATCTTCGGACCGAATGAGACCGAATCCATGCCGCCAACTCTGCTGTTGATGATCCCGCACTCAAGACCTGCGTGGATTGCCGTGATCGTCGCCTTCTTGCCGGTGTACTGCTCATACGCTTTGGCACAGAAACCGGCCAGCTTTGAGCTGGGGTCGGGTTTCCAGGAAGGATAGCCGCCTTCAAAGGAGACATCTGAGCCGATGAGGATGAACGGGGCGGCAAATCGGCGAGCTACATCATCGCGAGCGGAGAGGATTGAGGAGCGGTGGCTTGCGATGACCTTCAACAGCGAGCCGTCGAACGAGAGGATCGCCAGGTTCGTCGATGTCTCGACGATCCCGGGGATCGACATGCTCATGGCATCGACTCCGTGGTCGGCTGCATAGAGGGCCGTGATGAAGGCCTTGCTCTCACCCTCATCGATGACGAGGCCGGGTAGCTCAGTAGCGGTCAGCGTAAGCATGATCTGGGGATCGGAGATCTCATACTCATCGCTGAGCTCAGCCTGTACCCGTTGGACCGCCTCTGTGAGGAGCGCTTCCAGGCTGCCGTCGATGACGAAGCCAAACGTCGCAGTCGAGGGGATTACGTTACGCTTGGTCCCTCCCTCTGCCCGAAAGAGTGCAAATGAGGGTAGAGCGGTGAGCACCCGAGCCGCCGCCTTGATGGCATTGGCCCGCTGGGTGTGGATCTCAGCTCCGCTATGGCCGCCCTGCATGCCATTTGAGGAGAGGAGGAACGCCTTGGATTGGGGCGAAGGGACCCGTTGCGTGACTGTCTTGGTGACCCGTGTCTCGATGCCACCGGCACAGCCGATGTAGAAGACCCCCTCATCCTCACTGTCGAGGTTGAGCAAGAGCCGGCTGTTGATATGCTCTTCTTCAAGGCCGAAGGCACCGGTGAGGCCGGTCTCCTCTTCTACGGTGAAGATTGCCTCAAGCGGCCCATGCTGCGCCTCAGAATCGGAGAGGATACTGAGCATCAAGGCGACGGCGATGCCGTTGTCTGCACCAAGGGTCGTACCCTTGGCTTTGAGGATATCCCCTTCGCGTACCAAGGTCAGTGGGTCAGTGGCAAAATCATGAACGATGCCCTCATCCTTAACACAGACCATATCCATATGGCCCTGAAGGGCTACAGAGGGCTTTGTTTCAAAGCCAGCGGTAGCACCTTTACGGATAATGATATTGCCGGTTTTGTCTTTGATGTAGGTCAGCCCGTGCTCCTGGGCAAAGGCGATGAGGTAGGCTTGCATGCCACCCTCGTTGCCTGATTCTCGGGGGATCGACGAAATATCACTGAAGTATTTCCATAATGACTGGGGCTCAAGGCCCTGTACAGCGTCTTGCATGTGCTGACTCCTAGAGGTGTGGTTTGTTAGGCAAAGCGATCGCGCACGAGATTGCCGTTGATGAACAGTCCCTTCATCTGAAGATTCTTGTCCAATACAACGATGTCGGCGACGTAGCCGGGAACGAGCATGCCTTGTTTGGCGAAGTTATAGATACGCGCTGGATTGGTAGCGCTCATCTGGCTTGCCTGCTGGATCGGGATCTCCCATTTGACCATGTTGCGCAGCCCCTGCAGCATCGTCAGTCCGCTTCCGAGGAAGAGGTCTGGGTTGTCCAGGGCGATGAAAGCCCCGTCGGCGCCGACTTTGCAGGCGATTCCGTTTGCAGTACACGCACCGGTGCGCTGCTTGGTGGGCTTCAGTGAGTCGGTGACCATCACGATGTTGTCAAGCGGCTTGTCACGAAGCAGCATCTTGACCAACTCAGGGTGGATGTGGATCCCGTCTGCGATGATCTCGCACTGCATCTCGCGCTGGATGAGGATCGCCCCGACGGTGCCGGGGTTTCGATGGTGCAGCCGGCTCATGGCGTTGAAGAAGTGCGTGGAGTGGAAGATGCCGGCCTGCATTCCCTCGATGATGTTCTCGTAGGTGGCATCGGTATGGCCAGCCAGTAAAACGATACCCTCTTCGCGGGCCAATAGTGCCAATTCACGCATCCCTCTGAGCTCTGGAGCTACTGTCATGCAGATGATCTTTCCATCACCTGCTTTGACGAGCTTACGAAATGCATCAAGGTCAACCGGCAGCACCCCGAGCGGATTCTGTGCGCCGACGCGCTCCATGGAGATGAAGGGGCCTTCGAGGTTGACCCCCATGATCTTCGCCCCCTTCTCCTTGCCCATCGCGGCGACGATCGCCTCGGTGGCGCGGATCATCACATCGAGCTTGTCAGTGTAGACCGTTGGCATGAAGGCACTGACGCCAAAGTCAGCGAGGCGCTCACTCATGTTCAAAATTGAGACAGGATCGCAGTCTTCGGTTCCCCACCCCCCGATACCGTGGAGGTGGCTGTCGATGAAGCCAGGCATCACATAGGCTCCGTCGACATCAACGATGAGGGTGTCAGGGGGGAAGTGCTTGGAGGCAAGGCGCCTCATGTTGAAGATATCCCCAACCTCTCCTTTCTCATCGATGTATATGGCGCAGTCATCGAGCTTTGCGTAGCCGGTGACTACCGTAGCATTGGTAAGAACGGTTCTCAGACTCATGATGCACCTCTCTCTCTATACTATACGAACAGAGAGGGCTGGGGTCAATGAATGGTGGTCAGGTCATTGACCCACTTTCCGCTCTTGATGCGCGCAAGACCGATGAACATCTTGGTCACCTCCTCCATGCCGACGAGCAGATAGAGGCCAGTGATGTCAAGCTTGAGGACCACCGCGCCGAAAAAGGCGAGCGGGACGCCGACGGCCCATACCCCGAAGAGTTCGGCGAACATCGAGAAGCGTGTATCGCCGCCGCTACGGAGGATGCCGACGATGATCACGATGTTGATACTGCGCACCGTCAGCAAGGAGGCGTGGATGTAGAGGCACGTGATGGCCATCTGGCGCACCGCATCGGTGATGTTGAAGAAGCTGGTGAAGGAGGGGGCGAAGAGCGCCTCGATGGTCCCCATGCCCAGACCGATGGCGATCGAGGTGAGGATGAAGCGATGGGCCCAGCGGCGGGCCATCGCGCTTTCCCCTTCACCGATCTTGATGCCGATCATGATCAAGGTGGCGTTGGAGACGCCCATCAGGGCGACGAAGAAGAGGTTTCCGATCGCTTCGGTGACATTGATCGCGGCGATGGCGGCGATGCCAAGGCGTGCATAGGCGATCTTGTAGGCCACCATCCCCAGAGCCCAGAAGATCTCATTGAGGATTACCGGAAGGCTGGTGGGCACCACATGGGCAAGGAAGGCGCGGTCGAGGCGGAATGCATCAAAGCTTCGGATGGCAAGGGCTGGGTGGCGCTTATAGACGATGATGATCAGGATCGCTACTTCCAGCAGACGGCTGATCGCCGTCGATAGCGCCGCCCCAGCAACGCCCCAGGCGGGGAAGGGACCGACGCCAAAGATCAGCAGGTAGTTGCCCACTGCGTTGAAGGTCAGTGAGAAGAGGGCGACCTTGAGCGGGGTCTTGGCATGGCCGGTGACCCGCAGTGCTGTGGCAATGATCTGGGTTATGGCACTGAAGAGGTAGCTGAGGGCAACGACTTGCAGATACTGTGAGCCATAGTGGACCACCGATGCATCGTCGGTGAAGACCCTCATGATTTGGTGGGGAAAGAAGAGTGAGGCACTGGCCATCACGACACTGGCAAGGCCGGCGACCATGAGCGAGAGGCCGAGCACCCGCTGGATATTGGCCTTGTTGTTCGCTCCCCAGAATTGGGAGAGGAAGATAGCCGAGCCTGAACAGACGCCGAAGTAGAGCAGGCTGATCAGAAAGAACATCTGGTTGGCCAGTGCGACTGCGGCGATCGAAGCCTCGCCGAGCTGGCCGATCATCAGGGTGTCGACAAACGAGAGCGAGTTGTTCAACAAGCCCTGCAGGACCACTGGCAGGGCGATGCCTACCATCTTTATGTAGAACGCCTTGCGTTCGCTCATAGCTCTGTTCACTGTCATTCAGCGGCCCACCAGGTGGCGTACCAGCTCCTTCCTATTGGCTTTTTCCAGGGCTTCGATCACCAAGTTGCGGTTCTCTCTTTTGTGGTGGTGCAACAACGCCCGCTGCAGTCTCCGCTCCCGCCCCTTCGGTACATGTACCGGCATAAAGGCGCGCCCAGGGCGTGGATCGAGGCCAGTATAGTACATACAGGTTGCGCTTGTCCCAGGGGTTGGGTAGAAATCTTGGACATCGTCGGGGATGAAACGCCCTCGCTTTAGGTAGAGGGCAAGCTCGATGGCATCGTCAAGCGTGCAACCCGGATGGGCGGATATGAAGTATGGCAAGAGGTACTGACGTTTGCCAGCCTGTGCGCTCTCCTCTTCAAAGATAGCCTGAAACTCATCATAGAGCTCAATCGGAGGCTTTCCCATCGCATCTAGGACATCGTTTGAGACATGTTCAGGGGCTACTCTGAGCTGGCCACTGACATTGTGGGAGACCAGGTGACTTACAAACGATTGGATTGTAGCGTCTGAGGCGACCTCAAGGAGGTAGTCGTAGCGTAGGCCACTTCGGATGAAGAGCTTCTTGACACCCGCCACCGACTCCACAGCCTTGATCAGATCAAGGTAGTGGTCGTGGTGTTCGATGAGCTCTGGGCAAGGGGTGGGGTGCAAGCAGAGCTTTGCAGAACAGGGGCCATGGTCCTGCTGATGGAGGCATGAAGGGCCTTGGAAGTTGGCCGTAGGGCCTCCGAGGTCATGGATGTACCCCTTGAAGGCAGGGTGGGCTGCCATTCGCTTGGCTTCCTTGACCAGCGAGGCTTTGCTCCGGCTTTGGATCATCCGCCCTTGATGGCTCTCGATGGCACAAAACGAGCAGGAGCCGAAGCATCCGCGGTTGCTGGTCAGTGAGAAGCGCACCTCGCTGAGGGCAGGGACGCCACCGGCCTCTTCGTAGTCGGGATGGCAGTCAAGGGTGTAGGGCAGCTCGTAGAGTGCATCGAACTGTCCCTGCTCCAGGATCTTGGCCGGTGGGTTCTGTACCACGAACCGGTTAGCGCTCTGTTGGACCACAGTCCTGCCCTTGATGGGATTCTCCTCTCTGAGACGAAGGGAGAACGCCTGGGCGTAGGCGCGCTTGCCTTCGGCTGTGGGGGTATTGGAGTGCGCCTCTCGCTCGCTGACCGCCTCAAAGGAGGGGATGATCACATGATGGGGCGGCAGTGCCTGTTCATCGCTGGTAGCCCAGACCGTGCCGGCGATGTCGCAGATTGTGTTCACCGGCTCTCCGTTGGCCAGACGGCGGACGATTTCAATGCTCTGCCGCTCACCCATGCCGTAGACGAGCAGGTCTGCCTTGGCGTCCAGGAGAATCGAGCGGCGTACCAGGTCACTGTGGTAGTCGTAGTGGGCAAGCCGTCGCAGCGACGCCTCGATGCCGCCGATGATGATCGGCACTCCACTGCCATATGCTTGGCGGGCGAGGTTGGTGTAGACGATGGTCGCCCGGTCAGGCCTCAGGCCTATCTTGCCACCAGGACTATACACATCCTCTCTGCGCCTTTTGAGATTTGCACTATAGTGTGATACCATGCTGTCGATGTTGCCGCCACTGACCATCGCACAGATGCGAGGTTTTCCCATCGCAAGGAAATCTCTTGTTGAGTTGTACGCAGGTTGTGCGATAATACCCACACGATACCCCTCTGCCTCAAGGAGCCGACCGATTAAGGCACCTGCAAATGATGGGTGATCGACGTAGGCATCGGCGGTGATGAGGGCGATGTCGATCTCGTCCCAATGGCGGCTTTGTAGGTCCTCTTGTGTAGTGGGAAGGAAGGCTGAACGGGGAGAGTAGGTTTTCACACCGCCATGATAGGGTATTGGTCATTGGGTGTAAATAGTGTGCTGAGGAGCAGATGATGGACGACGATGGGATCTATATCGTACTGAACCCCCAGGCTGCAAAGGGGAAGGCAAGGCGACAGGAAGCGGCGATCCGCCGCTCTTTTGGTAATCGGGCCACATTGGCCATGACCGAACAGAGCGGGGGGGCGTACAGCCTAGCCTACCAGGCTTCACGTGATGGGTGGACGACGATCGTCGCCGCCGGCGGCGATGGGACGGTCAACGAGGTCGTCAACGGTATCTGCGATGCCCAAAGAGACGGGGCCATCGCCCCCAAACTGGGCATCATCCCGGTGGGACGGGGTAATGACTTTGCCTGGGCTGCTGCCATTCCGCGCTCGATCGATGAGGCAGCTCGCACGATCTTGGAGGGCAGGGAGCGTATTATCGATGTGGCCTTCATGCAAGGCGGCGACTATCCGCAGGGACGGTGGTTCATCAACGGCCTTGGCGTCGGTTTCGAGCCGCTGGTAAACTTTGAGGCCAGCGCCTTCAAGCACATCAGCGGAGTTCCCAGCTATGTGCTGGCCCTGATCAAGGTGATGATCCGCTACCCACGACCCTATGACCTTGAGATTGTCCTCGATGGACAGGCTTCGTATGCCAAGAGCCAGCAGCTGTCAGTCTGCAACGGCAGGCGGATGGGCTCGGCCTTCTTAATGGCCCCCGATGCCCACTTCGACGATGGACTGTTGGATGTCGTCTACGCCAATGTCCCCATCGCCCCCTCGCGTTTCTTGCCGATCGCCGTGAAGTTCCTCAAAGGCGATCAGGTGAAGATGCAGGAGTTTACCACCGCCCGTGCAACGCAGGTGGTGATACGCAGCCGTGACAATCCGATGCCGGTGCATATCGATGGGGAAGAGGTATCGCGAGGGTGCATGGAAATCTCCATAAAACTTCATGCCGCATCGATCACGCTGTTTGTATGATTATGCAAAACCGTGTCCAGTAGGGAGAAGGGCCGAAAGAACCTTTTATTTTTCTCATAATTGTGCTCTTTCATTTTTGGGCGCAATTCGCTATTAT
This sequence comes from Spirochaetales bacterium Spiro_03, assembly GCA_001603105.1. Lineage (GTDB taxonomy): Bacteria > Spirochaetota > Spirochaetia > Sphaerochaetales > Sphaerochaetaceae > Sphaerochaeta. Next base: position 7,139 of record LVBE01000080.1, on the reverse strand, counting down.
GCAATCGATTAACAAGTGATGTACTAGAATATGGGCTTGAATTTCACAAATTTGATTCATTGCGACACTTCGTGTAGATTTGATTGACTTCTCATAAAAGAGGGTATATCTTTAACAATGCGCATTTTGTGTCGTTTTTCCCAACTATAAGGAGTTTTTACGTTGATTAAGGATATGGTACCGTTCGTACACTTTTATGACCAGGACTTCGTCGATATGTATGACAGGTCCTGGGTATGGATTGACGAACTATGGAAGAGCGGAACCGAAGCCAATGGGTTTTCAGGCTCATATCTCTCGTATCCGGGCCAAGAGACCTTCAACCAATACCTCAATTGCCTCTCCTCTTTGTTCTTGGTGTATAGCAACCAGAACAACTCACCGTTTCCCTTGCTCGACTACTTCTACACCAAACAGGAGTCCAATGGGGCGATCAGGGGTGAGTACTCCATCGAGGATGGCAAGGCGGTATTCAGTGCCAACAACCCTGAAGGGATCTCCCCTCCGCTCTTTGCCTACATTGAGCATGGGTTCTACCATAAGATCGGAAACAAGAAGCGGCTGAAGGAGGTGGTGCCGATCCTTGAGCGCCACTACTCATGGATCCAGGCGACCTTCCAGAAGCCCAATGGGCTCTTCAGTGTTCCTGTCGAGGCATGCCAGAGCGGCAATATCGACCGTGGCCACGTCTACTACCCGCTGGACTTCAATGCCCAGCTCGCAGTCAATGCCCTCTACATGTCAGCCATCGGGGATATCCTCAATGACAAGGAGCTGAGCTTTCGCTACAAGCGGATTTACTTCTCATTGAAGACCCGGATCAATTCGATGATGTGGGACAGTGAGACGAACTTCTATTACGACCTGGATATAAAGGAGCATCGGATCAATAAGCGCTTTATCGGAGCGTACTGGACCCTCCTTGCCGAGATTCCCAACGATGAGCGTGCCGCCTACATGATCGAGCAGCTCAAGGACCCCGCCGAGTTCGGCACCGACAACCCCTTTCCGGGGGTGCCGGTCTCCTCAAGCGACTATAGCGAGGAGGGCAATGGCTACAGCGGTGGGGTTGTGCCGGTGAATACCTATATGGTCATCAAAGGCCTGGAGAAGTACGGCCAGTTCATCTATGCCCGTGAGTGCGCGATCCGGCATATGTACTTCATCCTCGATACCCTGCACCCCGACAGCGATACCATCGGGGATGTGTGGGAAGCGTACCTGCCCAACAAGGAGGGCTTCTCCCGAACTGATGCCATCGATGGCTTTCCGCGCCGGCGGCTGTTGCCCTACGTGGGTCTGGTGACCATCACGCTGATGATCGAGAACATCATCGGCCTTGAGATTTCGCTGCCACGCAAGACCGTCGATTGGGTGATGCCAAGCCTTGAGGCGATGGGGATCGAGAATCTCTCGCTGAAGCGCAACATGATCACGATCTTGAGCAACAAGACCGATCGTGGGTGGGAGATTCGCCTTGAGAGTGAGAAGCTCTACTACTTCACGATCGAAATCCTCTCTGAGAGCAAGAAGAAGACGCTCCCCATCCCGTCGGGCAAGTGCTCGATGTTGATCGACAAGCTCTAGGATGGCATGGTTCGGTAAACTGGTAGGCGGCTCGATCGGGCTTCTGTTCGGCGGGCCGCTTGGCATGATCGCCGGCATCGCTTTCGGTCACATGGTCGACAAGGCCGGCTCCACGGCCCAGAGCCAGCAGGCTTACGCTTCGCCGCTTGAGCAGCGGCAGATGCTCTTCTTCGTCGGCGCCTTCTCGATGTTGGCAAAGATCGCCTCTGTCGATGGGGCGATCAGCGCCTCTGAGCGAGGGAGGGTGCTCTCCTTCATCCGCCACGACCTGGGCTTGTCGGCACAGCAGGAGGAGCTGGCGCTCCGGATCTTCGATACCGCCGCTGCAAGTGAGGAGAGCTTTGACCGCTTGGCGATCCAGTGCGCACAGACGTTCCGCTTCGAGCCGAATATCCTAGAGACCCTCATCACTATCTTTGTCCAGGTCGCAGCGGCCGATGGCGTGGTCACGCTCGCCGAAGAGGCGCTCATCACCCGAGCAGCCCAGATCTTCGGCATCCCTGCCTCTGCTGTAGGCAACCTTTTCGCCCGCTACAGGGCCAAGGATGACCCGTATGAGAAGGCGTACTCAATCCTCGGGGTTGAGAGCAGTGCGACCGATGAAGAGATCAAGGCCGCCTACCGTCGGCTCAGTCAGCAGTTCCACCCCGACACCCTTGCCGCAAAAGGCTTGGGTGAGGAGTTCAACGCCCATGCCACTGCAAAGTTCAGAGAGATCCAACAGGCGTGGGAGACGATCAAGAAAGCGCGCGCGATTAGGTAGATTCCCGTCAGGGCCGTTGCCTGTAGATCATCAGAACGAGACCCGACCCCTGAGCGAACGGGCCAGGGTGATGCGGTCTGCATACTCCAAGTCCCCACCGATCGGCAGGCCGCTCGCCAGGCGCGTGATGGTGATCTCACCCCGGTCTCTGAGCAGGTGGCGGATGTAGAGGGCGGTAGTGTCCCCCTCCTCGGTGGGGTTGGTGGCGATGATCAACTCAGTGAAGCGGCCCTCATCGAGGCGCTTGAGGAGCTTTGCAAAGGAGAGGTGCTCCGGCCCGACGCCATCAAGGGGGCTAATGGCGCCACCGAGGACGTGGTAGAGGCCCCCATACGCACCACTGGCTTGGATGGTCAGCACATCCTGTGGCTCTTCCACGACGCAGAGCAGGCTCTGATCCCTGCTGGTATCACTGCAGATCGGACAGGGATCGGTCTCGGTGAAGGAGCCACAGACCGAGCAGGGATAGATCTTGTCGGCGATGGTGGCAATCGAGTCGGCTAAGGCACGATTGAAGCTGCGATCGCTCTTGATGAGGTAGTAGGCGAGGCGGCTGGCGCTCTTGGGCCCGATGCCCGGCAGTCGGGTCAGACTTTTGATCAGAGTTTCCAGTGCAGTCATCGTCACGCCTTTGTGAAGGTCGAGGCGGCCTTCAGCCCCTCGCTCTGGATCAGCTGCTGGATTTTTGCGCTGGCATCGTTGAATGCGCTCTGGATGAGGACCTGCAACGTCTCGACATCGTTTGGATCGACGATCTCTTTTTCAATCTGCACACGGGTGACGACGAGCTTGCCGTTGATCGTCACCTCCACCATCCCTGCTCCGGCGCTGCCGGTGGCCGTGATGGAGGGGAGGACATCCTGCATCCGCTTCATGTTTTCCTGGATGCCTTTCATATTCTTGATCAGATCAAAGGGGTTCATGTCCATAGTATGTGTTCCTTGTTCAACGGGTGATGATCTCGCCACGAAAGAGCGTGGCGATATTGGAGAGCAGCTGATCGCCATTGGCACCGGCCTCGCTACTTCCTAGGGGTGCACGGTCAGCCTTGACCGTGAAGCGTATCGGGCCCTTGAAGCCGCTGATCTCCTCGATTGCCTCTTTGAAACGCTTCTCCTCATCCTGAGCCTTGCCTTGGCAGAAGGGAGTGGAGAAGGTGAGGGTGAGGATGCCCTCGCTTGTCTCAATGGCCACAATAGCCTGTGCCACCTGGCTGAGCAGCGGAGCTTCACTGAAGCGGGCGATCAGGTGGGGCAGATCGCTCTTCTCGAAGGGGCGGACCGTGCGCTCCTTCACCTCCGCCATAGGAGGGGGGGCACTCTCTGGCTTCGGAGAAGACGACAGAGCAGGGCGGGTTTCCTTCTGCGGTGCTTGGACGATCGACAACTCTGGCTGTACCTCGATCTTGCGGACAGGCAGCTTCACATCCCCGCTCAGGATTCCGTCGCGCAGCGATTCGAGGCGGGCGACCAAGGCAGTCGGGCTTGACGCACTCTTGAGGGTGGCCAGCTTGTTGATGGCCAGCTCAAGCTCAAAGCGCGGGGAGAGGGAGTAGCGCACATCGCGATAGAGGGAGAGAAAGAGGCCAAGGGCAGCTTCGAGCTGTTCGCTGGTATAGGCATTTCTGACTGCGAGGGGAATCTGGGCGGTCTGCAGGCCAAGGGTCGCTTCATCCTGGACACCGGCCTTCATGAAGAGCAGGGTACGGAAGAAGAGGGTGAAGTCCTTGATGCACTGCTCGACTGAGATGCCACTCTTCAGCAAGGCAGAGAGGTGCTCGATCGCCTCCGATCGTCGACCCTCCTCCAACAGCGAGACGATCTCTACGATCTGTTCGATGCCGACAAGGCCTAGCTTCTCGGAGATCTTATCCATGGTGATGTGATCGTTGCTGAAGGAGACGATCTGGTCAAAGAGGGTATAGGCATCACGCATCGAGCCAGTGGACTCCTTGGCGATCCAGAAGAGGGCGTCATCGTCAGCGACGACTCCCATCTCCTCACTTGCTGCGGCCAGGCACTGCTTGATCAAATCGAGGTCGATGAGCTGGAAGTGGAATTGCTGGCAACGGCTTCGGATCGTCGCCGGCACCTTTTGCAGCTCCGTGGTTGCAAAGATGAAGATGACGTACGGCGGCGGCTCCTCAATGGTCTTCAAGAGTGCGTTGAACGCACTGGTGGAGAGCATGTGCACCTCGTCGATGATGTAGATTTTGTAGGTGCTTGTCTGTGGAGGGAAGAGCACCTCATCCTTGATCTGACGCACATCGTTGACGCTGGTGTTGGAGGCACCGTCGATCTCGATGACATCGACGCTGCGACCGGCGGTGATCTCGGTGCAGTTGGAACAGATGCCACACGGATTGGGTGTTGGGCCTTCTTGGCAGTTCAGGGCCCGAGCGAGGATTCGTGCGGCGCTGGTCTTGCCGACGCCCCGAGGCCCACTGAAGAGGTAGGCGTGCGCAATCCTGCGCTGCTCGATTGCGTGCTTGATGGTGGAGACGACAAACTCTTGACCGACGAGGTTATCGAAGAGACGGGGTCGTTTACGGGTAGCGGTTACTTCATATGCCATGGGCGCTCCATAGTGGACCGAGTATACCATATATCAGTGCGGTGGGGTAGGCGCCCGGGCCACATCTCCTTGTCGGGCTTGCCAAGATGAATTAGGGACGAGAAAAGAATAACCTACCCATTTCTTGTAGCTGCTATCCCGCAGCCAGATTGAAAGCCCGCACACAGGGCGACTGACCGGGGCTCTTGGAGTGAGGGCACGGTAATCCTTACCTTGATGTTCCATCGGTGTCTGATCAACAGGATGTGTGTCAGACGATGGGTGGCCCGTCATTGGGGACGGATTATTGTGGCCACTATTACTTCGGAATATCGCTTCCGTCTACCAGGAGACCGGCACTGCCTCGCGCCTCGGCTTGACGACATAGTTCCATTTGCCAAGGTAGTCGTCGTGGATTATCGGATAGTCCTTCAGAAACGACTCGGAGGCCTTCAGCCCCTTCTCGTACTGTCGGGTGGAGACGGTGGCGAACACCGACAGCCCTGTGCGGGTCGTCACCCTCACCGCGGGCATCAGCATGTCGACCGCTTCCTTGAACACCTTCCCCCTCCAGGCCCTGCTGATGTGGCAGAAGAAGCGGTGCTCGATCGGGTTCCACTTGGAGGCGTAGGGAGGATAATGGGCGACCCGTATCTCAAGGCCGGTGCGGTCCGCCAGGGCCTGCAGCTCCTCCCTGAACCGCCTGTTTCGGCTGGAGTTGCTCCCGCCGCCATCGGCGAGGATGAGCAACCTGCGGCAGCCGCCGTAGTTGGACACCCCGCGGGCGTACCACCAATGCTCGATGCAGTCGACGTTGAAGGAGCAGGTGTCGTGGGCGGTGGTGGCGCAGGTGAGGTAGCCCTCGTTGCGCCCGATGTCGTACACGCCGTGGGGGGTTACCATGCCGGCCGAGAAGGTGGCGAAATCATGGTCGAGGACCTTGCGCGCCTGCTGGCAGAAGCAGCGACCCTCTCTATAGAAGTCGCCCAGCATCTCCTTCTTCTTCGTATCGACGCTGATCACCGGCAGGCCCTCATCCCGGTACTCGCGACGCAGGCGCTCGATGTTCCTGAACTGCTCATCCCGCTCCTCCGCCTGCCCGAGGGGCAGGCTCTTGGCCATCTTCCTGCGCCTGAAGCCCTTTTGCGAGAGCAGGCGATCAACATAATAGAGCGACACCCCATGGCCAAGTATCTCCTCCATGGCACGCGCGATCTCAAGCCGGCCCATGCTGACCCACTTGGCCTCATCGTCCATCGGGTCGCCCGCGGTGCACGATTCGACCACCGATTCGAAGGCGAGCCCGATCTGTGGCTCCAGCGCGAGGCGGTCTTTGCGGCCCCCGCCGGTCTTGCGAACCCTCGTCGGATCGATCAACTCGGGCTGCGATATCTCCCGCATCCCCCTGGCCACCGTCTTCCTGCTGATTCCCAGCACCTGCGACACCCGCTTCACCCCGCCATGGGGAAGCGAGGAGGCCAGGGCTCCGGCATTCCATCGCCTGTGGTGTTCCGGCAGCAGGTCACTGACGGCCTTCAGTCTTTGTTCATCGACCGACAGCTCCATGGCTCTTGCCCCCCTTGGGGGAAAGATACCATCGAATCGGACATATTACAATCCTTTTGTGCGGTGACTACGCATCCATCCCGCCAAATTCGGCCAAAAGCCTCTGGCATTGCCTCGGGTGCAGGGCCACCCGGTGCATCCGCATGATGTGCTCGCTGAGCAACGGGCCGGTCCAGGGCCCCGCCCCGTAGCCGAAGTCGGCGGGCAGATGGTTGACGTCCCAGCGAATCTGCTCCAGCTGGAAGGCGCTCAGCTTCGGCTGCCGGCCCTGCCTGAGGCGCAGCGCTTCGGCGCCTGATTTGATGAATGTCCGTATCCAGAGGTTGATCGAGGGCTTCGACTTGCCTGAGAGGCGGGCCAGCTCCTCCGCCGAGAGACCGGCGAGGGCAAGCCTGACATAGGCGAGCCGAGCGTAGTACCGGGACACCTCGCTGCTGTCCAACTCCTGTGAGAGCTGGGCCAGCAATTGGTCCCTGTCTTCGACCTGCCTGATGTTCATGGATGCCTCCTGTAGCACATCTTCATGATACTACAATAGGGCACGTTGATACAGAAAGCAAGTATTAGATTACATTATGTCCGAAATGGGTAAGTTATTCTTTTCTTATCCCTTACTATGAGGTCCACTATATCAAAAGGATACGCACCGATGAATCTGAGCTCAAAGACC
>LVBE01000079.1 GCA_001603105.1 Spirochaetales bacterium Spiro_03 | reverse complement strand
GTCCAATAGGACGTGCGGGTTCAAGTCCCGCTTTCGGCAAACAGTTACTATATAAGTATTTAGGATCTATTTCTAAAACAACAATGAATAATTATCTGCAAATCCCAGAAATAGGGGTCGTTGGTATACGCCCTACTCCCTCAATGCCGTTATCGGCAGTACATGGACACCGTCCGGGCGCAAGTACGCAGCATTGCTCATCCCGCAGATGACCGCCATCACCTTTGGAGGCGTGCCACCCTTGGGATCATTCTCAATCCGTTTCTTAATCGCCAAGAGATTGATAGCAGCTTCTTCCACATCATTGACCCCCAGCTTGATCTCGAAGGCTCCCCACGAGCCATCCGGCATCAAAACGACAGCATCGATCTCGTTATCGTTGTAGTCCTGGTAGTGGAAGAGTTGTCCATCATGATATGCGGCATACACTCTCAAATCTCGTTCACAGAGCGCTTCGAACAGAAAACCAAGCGTCTGCATATCAGAGAGCAACGACTCTTCACGTGCCCCAAGGAGGGCGCACGCCAAGGATGGATCGACGAAGTGACGCTTGGGTGCTTGCTTGATGGGTACGGAAGAACGGAGATGAGTGCCGAATGCTGGTTGGTTTTCTATGAGGAAGAGTCGCTCGAAGACATTGAGGTATTCGGCAACGGTCTCCACATTGATGTCCTCATCATCGATCTCCTTTATGTCATTTTTCAAAGTCTTATTGGATACTGCCGTACTCTCATTGCGGGCCAAGGAGCGCAACAATAGACGCACCTTGTTCAAATCACGAGGACTGTCGTCTACTCTGTTGATATCATTGGCAATGATGGTTTCGATGTAATTCTTTGGCAACAATGTAGCTGATTCGTAATCAGAATCGATAGACCCTGGCCAACCACCCCTCACTATGAGTTCAATTATATCTTTCAGCACCACATCACCGGTCAATTGTGACTTAAAATTAACATCGAACAGACTCTTCAGTGAGACGAGCCCTGATGAGGCCCCCATCTCATACAGAGACATCGGCCTCATCCTCAGCTTCGCTATTCTGCCTGCTCCACTATGGTAGATACCTTTATAGTTGGGAGTGGACGAACCTGTGAGAATGAAGTGACCGTTTCCCTCGCGTTGGTCGACGACGTGGCGTACCGCATCCCAGATAGCAGGCACTTCCTGCCACTCATCGATCAGGCGAGGAGTCTCCCCATCTAGAATCACCAGAGGGTCGATCAGAGCCAATGCACGATTGCTGAAATTTCCTATGGGAGATCCAACATAAAAGCTACTCTTGCTATGATGCAATGAAGTCATCGTCTTGCCAGAAAATTTGGGCCCTTCAATGCAAATTGCACCAAATGCCTTAAGATGCTGAGTAACTTTTGCATCAATCAAACGAGGTCTATACCTTTTCTCAACCATTGGCCTTCTCCTGATACTAAAATATATCATGATATCAGAAGATATCGCAACATCAACCCGATACTTTCGGCACTTTCAACCCGATACTTTCGGCACTTTCAACCCGATACTTTCGGCACTTTCAACCCGATACTTTCGGCAATCACTTTCGCTCTGCATCATATTTGGCATAGGAGTCGTCTGTCCTTGCTCGGCTGGTTGTGGTGATGCAATCGATGCCGTCTGAAACTACCCGAACATAGCCGTCAAGGGTGTCGGTGAAGACAAAGGCACCGGCACGTGTATAGTTGGCGTACACGATCTCATCGATGGCATTGCCACTGGTGGCAACTACAACTTTCGGGCTCGTTGCCTGGGCCCATTCTCTGGTATTGGAAGTATTGCGGCCGTGGTGGTTCGCCTTGACTAGATCCACATCGAGCTGTGTGCCGTACTCCTTGATCAGCTCATACTCAGCCTCGATGTACAGATCTCCGCTAAGAAGGGCAGAAAACGTTTCGTAGGTGAACTTCAAGCTCAACGACGTATTGTTCATGGCTATGGTGCCGAACCCCTGGCCGATCAGGTCGCTGGGTGGGTTGAAGACATCAACGGTGACATCGCCTATGACTAGTCGGTCCCCTCGGCTGAGGATCTTCAGGTTGGTGTCAAAGACCTCCATCGCCTTATCGAACTTCTCGACGACAGCCGGCTTGAGGTTCAGTGTCCCACTGTAGAACATCGTCCCAACCTCAAAGGTTGCCAGAATCCCATTGGCTCCTATCAAGCCGCCGTAGTGATCGTCGTGCATGTGGCTGAGGACAAGATAGTCGATTCGTTCGATTCCCAATTGCTTGAGGTTTGCTACCAAGGTCGGTGCATAATCGACTCGTGCCCCATCGACGAGCATCACCTCCCCGTTTGGGAAGACGATCAGGCAGCTGTCCCCGTATTTGGTATCTTTGGAGGAGGCCATATACTGGCCCTCCCCTGACATGAAGTAAAACCTGATGGTCCCGCTCTCCTGGGCCAACATGCGGGCATCTTCAGTAAAAGGGATGAGCAGACCCTGGCTCTCTCCCTGCCACACTTCATGCGAATAACGGCCTGTCTGTGTGGTGGTACATGAGAGGGTGATAGCCAACACGACAGCCAAGAGTACCACGGTCACTCGTTTGTTCATGAGATACATCGCTCCTTTCAAAATGACAGAATAGCGGAGCGGTAGCCAGGATGCAAGGTTTTGGCACTACACAATATCAATGAAGACAAACCACATGGACGATATCAGTTTCAAAGACCCTACTGGCCTGCTCGGTCTTGAACAGTGCCTTGTATCAGAGCATCCCACACCCGCTCTATGGCTGTATGAAGGATCTGGTCAAAACCTTCCTCCGCCTTGCCATGGTCGACAGAGGCCTGGGCAGGGCGATGAATCAAGGCGCGCTCTACCAAAAGTGCGATCGCTTCGCTCCTTTGTTCAATTGTTGCACAGTAGAGAGCAGCCGTCTTGGCGATCACCTTCCTTGGTTGCCGATATAGTGTGGCAAGGTGATGTATTGTCTGCCTTGCGACGGCGCGCCCTTCTTGTTCGGTAATACCCCGGCTGTGATGGTAGGCAGCACTTGATGAGGTTATTGCCGATACAAACGCTGCAATCTCAATGAGCATCTTGCCCATCATCTCTTTCTTGTGGATGTTGCAGTAGTTGACCGACGTGCAAAAGACAGCACTGGCGATGACGGGATGCTGCTCTTGCACCAACTCGACGGCCTGGGCAGCCAAAGCCCTTTCGCGCACTGTGAGGTGCTTTGACGGAGGCAGGATGATATGGCGGTAGGCGAACAATACCAAGAGACCTACGACGGCGATGAGCGTCACTGACAAGAGCACGAGCTGCCTCCTTTTGTGTATGCTACCCTAGTGTATAGGTGGGGACAAGGAGAGGGTTCTGTATGTGTTGAACAATGTTGAATATTTTGTGCTATTGGGCATCGAGGAGTAATACCGCCAAGGGAGGAGGAAAATGGTAATTGCTTAAAATTGTTGAAGTTAACGTATTTGCTTAAATGTGCAAAGCTTAGATGCAAAATGTTGGAATATCGTGATGATTTTTAGGACAATCTACAAGAACTGACCGAATTTTCTTTTGATTTGTCGAGAGAATCGGCTATAATTGGGAAGGTATATAGCATGCGTGAATGATTTTTAGGACATGGAGGAACATCAAGAGTGTCATCACAGAGCCGGCCGCCCATAGAGCCACTTCCAAAATTCAAGCGCAACCCAATGACAAGGCGTGCCAAGCGCGATGCCATTACGTTTGCCCTCTTCACCTTTCCCAACTTTCTGTTATTGACGGTCTTCGTCTTCTGGCCCATCTTCTACAGCCTCTTCCTATCCTTCTTCAAGTGGGATATGATCGCACCGAAGAAACGATTCATTGGGCTTGAGAACTACCGGGTCATGTTCAGTGACCCGGTCTTCTGGCTAGTCACCAAAAACACCCTGATCCTCTCGCTTTGGGTCGTTGTCGTGAAGCTGGCCATTTCGTTGAGCCTTGCCCTGGTCATGAATCGGGACCTCAGAGGTCGTTCGTTCTATCAGGCAATCATTTTCAGCCCGACCTTCACCACCAGCGTCGCAGTGGCAATGGTGTGGCGTTGGATCCTCGAGCCCGACTACGGGCTGCTACGAGTCTTCATGCGACCCTTTGGCATCGCGCCGATCAACTGGATCGAGTCGACCACCCATTCGCTGCCAGCGGTGATCATCGTCCTGATCTGGGTCGGGATCGGCTACGACATGGTCATCTTCCTCGCAGGGCTTAAGAACATCCCCCCCGAGCTCTATGACGCAGGCCTTGTCGATGGAGTGAATCCGGTGCAGGAGTTCTTCTACATCACCTTCCCGCTGCTCTCACCGACGACCTTCTTCTTGACGATCACCGGCTTCATCAGCGCACTCAAGTCCTTTGACATCATCCGAATCCTCACCGATGGTGGGCCGCTCAATACCAGCAACGTGTTGGTGCTCTTCCTCTATGAGAACGCGTTTCGCTGGTTCAAGACCGGCTACGCCAGCGCCCTCGCCCTCCTGCTCTTTGTCATCATCATGGCAATCACCCTTGTCCAGAACCGCCTCTCCAAGCGGTGGGTACACTATTAGGAGGCGAGCATGGCACGATTAGTATTTGGCAAGAAACGACCTTCATGGTTCATCGGGCGTACCTTCACCCACCTCATTTTGATCTTCTTCACCTTGGCAGTGGGCCTGCCCTTCTTCTGGATGCTCACCACAGCCCTCAAAAGTCCGGTGGAAGTGGCGACGTTCCCACCGATCTGGTGGCCGAAGACCATCAAGTGGGATAACTTCTCCAAGGCATGGTCAACCGCTCCCTTTGGGCGTTTTTACATCAACAGCTTCATCACCGCCATCACCGGTGTCTTGCTCGAGGTCTCCATCGCTGCGCTCTCCGCGTACGCCTTTGCCTGCATCCGATTCAAGTACCGTGACTTCTTCTTTCTGGTGATGCTCGCTGCCTTGATGATCCCCAGCCAGATCGCTCTGATCCCTAACTACGTCATCCTCTCAAAGTTGAAGTGGATCAACACCTACAAGGGAATCGTAATCCCGTACGTCTCCAGCGTCTTCGGTACGTTCCTGCTACGCCAATACTTCCTTTCGGTCCCTTCCTCGCTCTACGAGGCTGCCGAGATTGATGGATTGTCGCACTTCAAGACGCTGACCTACATCGCCCTGCCACTGGCCAAGCCAGTGTTGGGCACCCTTATCCTCTATATCTTCATTGGTAAGTGGAACAACTACCTCTGGCCGCTGATCGTGACGACCAAACAACGGATGCGCACCTTGCCGGTAGGATTGGCGATGGTACGTGACGCCGAGTATGCCATCGGACCCGAACACCTGATGGCAGCGGCGATCTTCGTGCTCGTACCCGTTTTGATCGTCTACTTCTTCAGCCAGAGGAAATTGATCGAGGCCATTGCTGCCGGAGCCGTCAAAGGCTGACCGGTGTGTAATTGAGTACGGTGTTGTGTGCACCGTGAATTTGTAAGGAGGTACTGTATGAAGAAAAGAAACCTAGTATGGATTCTTTTGCTCGCTGTTCTCTTCCTCGCTTCCCCGCTCTTCGCACAAGCCAAGGCGGAGGCCAAGCCGGAAGGTCCGATCAAGATCGTGTACTGGCGCAGTCTGACCGGAGTAGCCGGTGAAGCCCAGGACGATGTGGTCAAGCGCTTCAACGAAAGCCGCAGTGACATCATTGTCGAAGCGGAGTTCCAGGGCGCCTATGCAGAAATCTTGCAGAAAATGACTGCAGCAATCGCCGCCGACGATGTGCCGGACGTTGTACTGCTCGACTCCCCCCACATGCCGATCTTCGCCAAAAACGCCGCGTTGGTCGACCTTGGCCAGTACGTCAAGGATGAGCCCAAGGGCTTCCTTGATGACTACATCCCCGGCCTCTTGGCTGACGGATACTACCACGGCACCCTCTATGCCCTGCCGGCAATGCGCTCGACACCGCTGCTCTACGTCAACGGTGACATGCTCGCTGCAGCAGGCTTACCGCGCCGCGCACCGGCGACGTGGGATGAGCTGCGTGAATGGGGCAAGAAGCTGACGAAGATCAACGCCAAGGGCGAGCTTGAGCAGAGCGCCGTCGGTCTTACCACCGGTCTTACGACCGCCCACTGGTACTTCCAAGGTGCAGTCTATGCATTCGGCGGCCTCGTCAGTGACGAGGACTTTGGCATCCACCTCACCGACGCTCCTGCGATGGAGCTCGCCCAACTGTGGCAGGACATGGTCTTCAAAGATCGCTCAGCCATCCCATCCAACAGCCACGACGACTTCTTCAACAAGAAGGTCGCCATGGTCTTCGGTTCAACCGGCTCGATGGGCAACGTCTACTCCAGAGCTGACTTCCAGGTCATCCCCGCCTTCCTGCCCGGACAGAAGCAGAACCTCGTCCCCGTCGGTGGCGCTGTCATCGCGATGCCGAAGACCGGAGACAAGTGGAAGCAGTGGGCAGCGTGGGAGTTCCTCAAGTACTTCACCGGTACCGAGAGCCAGGCATACCTTGCCCGGAAGACCGGCTACATGCCCAACTCCTATTCGGCGAGCAAGAATGCTGAACTGGTTGCCTACTACAACGCCAACCCACAGTGGAAGGTCGCCATCGACCAACTGAACTACGTCCGCCCGCAGGCGAGCGTCATCAGTTTGCCGAAGGGAACGGCAATCCTGCAGCAGATGGTGGAGAAGCTGATCATTGCCAACCGTGACGTCAAGACAGTCATGGAGGAGACGACCGCTGACCTGCTCAAAGAGTACAAGGACAACTATTAAGATGGGTTGTTATCGCCTAGTGGCCGCACGTGCGGCCACTATTCTTTTGATTGTATCGGTCGCTCTCCTCGGCTTTGGGTGCACCAGTGGCCGCACTACAAGCCAGCACGAGCGAGAGCCATCCGAGACGGTAATCGTAGCGCACCGTGGCGGAAGCCTCCTCGCCCCTGAGAATACCCTTGCATCGTTTCAGAACGGCATCGATGAGGGAGCGGATGCCATCGAACTCGATGTTCATCTCTCAAAGGATGGACAGCTAATCGTCATGCATGACCCGTCTCTTTATCGCACCACCGGCAAAGAGGGGTATATCAGCGACTATACAGCAGATGAGATCAAGGCCCTCGATGCCCGATCGAGCTATAGCGGCCAGTTGGCCTGGGATGAACAGCGGGTGCCTACCCTCGACGAGGTCATGCAGCTGCTTAGCAGGCAAATACGGCCAGTTGATGTACAGATTGAGATCAAAGTCGACCAGTGGGGCAATCGCTATGAGGGCATTGAACAAGCGGTCATCGCCGTGCTGCACCGCTATGGATACATCGAGCGGGCAATGATCATCAGCTTTGACTTCCCTACCCTCCTTGAGGTCAAAGAGCTCGAGCCGAACCTTCGCCTTGGTGCGTTGGTGAGCCGCGCATACCTTCAGTCCATCGGTCTCAAAGGCCCCCGTGTTGTCGCCCAATCGATAGCGGATCTGGACGTTGAGTATGTGGCGATCAACTATGCGTACTTGTCGCCTACGCTGTACAGCGAGTTCCGCAGCCGCGGTCTCGGCATAGGGACATGGACTGTCAACAACGAGAAGGATATTCGGCGCATCGCCGCGATGGGAGTGGATTTCATCACCAGCGACCGGCCCGACCTCTTGCGCCAGTTGCTACACTGATTCTGCTGTAATCGGTACACATGGCTATTGGGTCCCGTGAATCAATGTAGCTTTCCATTGAGAACATCGTGGGCCAGAGGCTGGTGACAAGTGGCCATATTCCTGTATTTCTTGAT
>LVBE01000078.1 GCA_001603105.1 Spirochaetales bacterium Spiro_03 | reverse complement strand
GCAAACGTCTGCACAGGCACCGCAATCGATGCAGGCATCAGCGTCGATGACGTAGATATCGCCTTCGGAGATTGCTCCGGTGGGGCACTCAGGAAGGCAGGATCCGCACGCCGTGCACGCATCAGTGATAATGTAAGCCATGGTGTTGACTCCTCTAACAAATCGTTACCCCGACTATATACCCATGGGCAATCTTAGTCAAGGAAGAAAAGCGACAAGGATTTTGAGCCTCTGTTAGCGTCTATTGATATGTACTAAAAAGACATAATATTTTCCACAACACAAATGTGTTCGTCAGTTTTTGTCCTACCTTGCCACAGTCAGGATGCCTCGGTATAGTCAGACAGGTGGAGGATCTGACGGTGAAGAAACTTGTCTTGGCAGAGAAACCGAGCGTGGGACGCCAACTCGCTTTGGCGCTTGGATGCACCAGGCGCATGGAAGGATATATGGAAGGGCAGGCGTACATCGTCACCTGGGCGCTTGGCCACCTAGTGGAGTTGGCCAATCCCGATGCCTACTCTGAGCGGTGGCGGCGCTGGAGCCTGGCCGACCTTCCCATGTTGCCCGCCGACCTCATACAAAAGCCCATCGAGCAGACCAGCGAACAGCTTGAGGTGGTCAAGGCCCTGATGGGCAGAGCCGATGTCGAATCTCTGGTCATCGCCACCGATGCCGGGCGAGAGGGAGAGTTGGTGGCGCGATGGATCATGAAGGCAGCCGGCTGGCAGGGCAAGAGTGAACGGCTGTGGATCAGCAGCCAAACCAGCGGCGCCATCAGCGAGGGGTTTGCCAACCTCAAGGACGCTGCTCTCTACGACAACCTCTATGCCGCAGCCGAAAGCCGTGCTGCGGCTGACTGGTACGTGGGCATGAACGTCACCCGTGCCATGACGTGCGCCTACGATGCCAAGCTCTCAGCAGGGCGGGTGCAGACACCGACGCTCGCTTTGATGACGAGCCGCGAGGATGAGATCGAGGCGTTTGAAGGGGCGTTCTACTGGACGCTCCGCGCCGATTTCTCCCACTTCTGGGCTTCTTATTACCCTGAGCCCACCTCTGTGCGCATCAGTAGCGAAGATGAGGCGCAGCGCCTTGAACACACGCTCGGCGGCAAGGTAGGGCGCGTGGTCGCCATCGAGGGGGTGGAGAAGAGCGAAAGTCCACCGTTGGCCTACGACCTGACTGAACTGCAGCGCGATGCGAACCTGCTGCTCGATCTGAGTGCCAAGGAGACGCTGGATGTACTGCAGGGTCTCTATGAGCGCCACCGCATCGTCACCTATCCACGCACCGATAGCCGCTACATCACAGCCGATATCGTCCCCACCCTGGCCAGTCGCCTCACCTCTCTCTCAAAGACTGGCTTTGCGCCGCTGGTATCGCGCTTTTTGGACGAAGGGTTTCGCATCGACGAGGAGCGTTTTGTCCAAGACGCCAAGGTAGGCGACCACCACGCCATCATACCGACTGAGGAGCGTGTTGACTTTGAACGTCTGTCGGCGGTTGAACGCTCACTCTTCGAACTCATTGCCCTGCGCTTTATGGAGGTGCTCAGCGAGGACTACCGCTATAAGACGACGACGGTGAGCATCGAGGTCGATGGCGCCCTCTTCAAAAGCCGGCTCACTGTCCCCGTCAAACCGGGATGGCGGGCCGTCGCTGCTCTGATCGGCAAGCGCAGTGCAGCGGTCGACGGTGCCCTTGATGAAGAGGGGGCGAGCCCGCATCTGCTCTCGCTTGCCGAGGGCGATGAGCTGGTGGTGGTCCAGACCAAACTCAAGCGCCTTGCTACCAGCGCACCGCCTCGCTACAGCGAAGCGACATTGCTCTCGGCCATGGAGCATGCCGGGCGCCTGGTTGATGATCTGGCGATCAAGCGAGAGATGGGAGCGGGGATCGGCACGCCGGCTACTCGGGCCGATATCATCGAAAAGCTGATCCAGAACCACTATATCGAGCGGGTGGGCAAGGAGTTGGTTCCAACCCCTCGGGGTCGGGAGCTCGTGCGCCTGGTGCCCGAACAGCTGAGGAGTGTCCGTCTTACCGGAGAGTGGGAACAGCGCCTGTCCAACATCGCCGTCGGTAGCGAGGATAGCGGGCGTTTCATCGCCGACATCAAGGAGAACACCAAGGCCCTCGTCGCCCAGGTAAAGGCCAGTGGTGAGACCTTCAGCCCCCGCTTCGTCGATTCAAAGCGCTGCCCCTATTGTGAGGGACCGATGATGAAAATCGTCGATGAGCTGGCTCAGAACCACTACATCTGCCAGCGCCTCTCCTGTGCCTACGAAGAGCGGGAGATCAAGAAGCGAATCTTTGATGCCGCCGCTGTCGCGGAGCCGAAAAAGCGGGTGGTCGTCAAACGAGCCGATGGAGCAGAGGCGCCAGCGAAGAAGCGGGTAGTACTGGTCAAGAAGGGTGAGGCAGAGCAGCCGAGGCCGTATCGGTGGGAGACCGTGATCGAGGTAGTGCGCCCGAGCAAGCGCCAGAGGCGGGAGGAGCGGGTGCAAGAGAACCGAGGTGGGTGGCGCAGTGCGCACAGCAGCGAGCATGTCGTTGAACGTACTCCTTCAGCAGGGGGGACGATCGCAGACTTCATGAAAGCGAGCCAGGAACGGGAGCAGAGGGGTAGGA
>LVBE01000077.1 GCA_001603105.1 Spirochaetales bacterium Spiro_03 | reverse complement strand
GCGTGTGAGTTGGGCATGCCGGTGACCCTCAGCGACAAGAGCTCAGATGCCCTCGCTGTCGCTGATGCCAATGCGCGCGCCCTCTATGGCAGCCCATTGCCACTTGTTGAGGATGACCTGCTCTACAACAGGGACGAGAAGTATGGTATCATCGTCAGCAACCCGCCGTACCTCACCCCCTCGTGGATCCTAGAGGTAGGGCGCGAGGTCGGTTGGGAGCCAATCATGGCCCTCGATGGGAACAGTGATGATGGGCTGGGCCTGATCAGAAGGCTGATCGGCGAGAGTGCGGCTCGTCTGAAGAAGGGAGGAGCGCTCTTTTTGGAGTGCGATTATCGTCAGGCCGAGGATGTGGCGCACCTGTTGGGCCACTGGTCCTTTCAGGACGTGACCATTGTCAGGGACCTGGGTGGACACCAGCGGGTTGTGTGGGGAGTCTTCAATGAGTAGCCAGCTAATCGAACGCTTCATCCAAAAGACCAACCAATATTCGGCGGAAGACCAGGAGAAGTTCCTCCGTGCCGCCACCTTCGCCGCCGAACGGCATAAAGACCAGAAGCGGGCCAGCGGTGAGCCATACATCATCCACCCCCTCGCAGTCGCCGAGATCCTCATCCAGCTGAAGATGGATGCCGACACTGTCTGTGCAGGCCTCTTGCACGACACCCTCGAGGATACCGAGACCACCTACGACGAGCTGGCCGAACTCTTTGGAAAGAGCGTGGCCGAGATGGTCGAAGGCGAGACCAAGATCGCCAACCTCAAGACGATGAGCAAGAGCGTCGCCGAGGCGGAGACGATCCGCAAGATGTTCTTTGCCATGAGCAAGGACATCCGGGTCATCATCATCAAGCTTGCCGACAAGCTGCACAACATGCGCACCTTGCAGCACCTGAACAACAATCGGGCCCGTGAGATCGCCAGCAGCACCCTCGACATCTTCGCGCCTCTTGCTGACCGCCTCGGTATCTCCTGGCTCAAGGATGAGCTGGAAGACCTCAGTCTCAAGGTGCTCAAACCCGATACCTTCAACCATATCCAAGAGTACCTGCTCTCTAAAAAGAGCGCCCAGCGCGCATACCTGTCCCGGATCGAAAAGTCAATCTACCGCGCCTGCGCCGAAGCCGAGCTGAAGGACGTATTGGTCACCAGCCGGGCGAAGCACACCTATTCCATCTACATGAAGATGAAGAAGCGCAAGAAAGAGATCGACGAGATCTTCGACATCCTCGGGGTGCGGATTCTCTGCAATACCGTCACTGAGTGCTACACGATCTTGGGGGTCGTGCACCGCCTCTGGCCTCCGATCGAGGGGCGCTTCAAGGACTATATCGCCATGCCCAAGGCGAACAACTACCAGAGCTTGCACACCACCGTCATGGCCCTCGATGGCAAGCTCTTGGAGATCCAGATCAGGACGAGGGAGATGCACTTCACCGCTGAGTTCGGCGTTGCCGCCCACTGGACGTACAAGAGTGAGAGTGGCAGTGAGGGCGGGGCGTGGTCGAAGATGGATAGTGACCAATTCTCGCGCATCATCAGCAAGCTGAAGACGTGGTCAAACGAGATCGAGACCAGCGAGTCGTACATGGACGACATCAAAGGCGAGCTCCTAAAGGACACGATTTACGTCTTCACCCCACAAGGGCACATCGTCGAGCTGCCGGCGAACGCGACGGCCCTCGATTTTGCCTATCAGATCCACACCGAAATCGGCAACCACACCACCGGAGCCAAGGCCGACGGGTCGATCATCCCGCTCAATGCCCCACTGAAGAACACCCAAGTCATTGAGATCCTCACCAGCCCCAATGCTCGCCCCCACCTGCAGTGGCTACGCTACGCCCAGACCAACAGCGCGCGGCGCAAGATCCGCGCCTGGCTGAACAAGTACGATGAGAACATCCTCATCGACAAGGAGATCATCGCCAAGCGCAAGGTCACCGAGCCGGTCAAGGAGACCGGGCCTGCCCCCCCGCTCGATGATGAGAACATCGTACGCCACGTCCTCGATGCCAAGCGCATGAAGTTCCGTGTCGGCGATGAGAAGAACATGATGATCAACATCGCCCAGTGCTGCTCCCCGGTACGGGGAGACGATATCGTCGGCTACGTCAGCCGGGGTCGGGGCATCATCGTCCACCGCCGCGACTGCCCGAACCTGAAGAATATGAGTGAGATCGTCGACCGCTCCATCGAAGTGGAGTGGGAGAATGAGCACCCCAAGCTGACCAAGCGCTTCTCCATCACCAGCAAACGTACCTACGATCTCTTCGGTGAGATCGAGGGGGCGCTACGCAAGTTCAAGGGCCACCTCATCGAAGGACGCCTCTACGATGACGAGGAGGGCAAGCTCGCCGGCACCTTCACCATGGAGATGGAGAAGGAGGAGGATTTCAAGAAGATCCTCAAGAACCTGAAGACGATTCCGTCAGTGAACACGATCGCCGAAATCAAATAAGCCTACTCCTCCAATACCCTGAGGATCTCAGGCAAGAGCTGTTTCTTCCGTGACAGCACCCCCTGGGCGAGGTAGCGTCCATCACCCTCCTTCTTGTAGGAGAGCTTGCGCTCGGCGATCGGCATCGCCGTCATCAACAGGATACTCGATTCACGCACGACATCGGTGATGAGGAACATCGTCCAATCGAGCATGTACGCCTTTCTCAGGTTCTCCAACTCTTCGAGGTACATCAGCGCATACTCATCCACGTCACTGAGGGTCGTGACCTCGCACTGGCCGATGCCGAAGGCGACGCCCAGCTCCTTGTACCGCTTGAAGTCCGCTTCGAGCATCTTGCGGGGATTGGCCTTGGCCAGTGATGCCCCACCGCTGAACATTGTCTCTCCGAACGCGCGCATGTCAGAGATCTGGCCAAGTTCCAAGAGATCCTGCACTGCCGTGTAATCCTCAAAGGTCGTCGTCGGGCTTTTGAGGATGATCGTATCACTGAGGATCCCACTGAGCAGGACGCGGGCGAGCTGCTTGGGGATTTCGACCTGATTTTGAAGAAAGAGCTTGTAGACGATCGTGCACGTCGACCCCAATGGTTCGCAGTAGATGAAGATCGGCTCACGGGTGCGGTCAGCGCCGAGGCGGTGGTGGTCGATGATCTCAACCACCTCAGCCTCCTCGATGCCCTCGACGCTCTGCTCACTCTCGTTGTGGTCAACCATGATCAGCTTGGTGCGGGGCTTGTTCAAAAATGAGGAGCGGGTGACGAACCCCTTAAAAGATCCCTCTTCGAAGACCGGAAGCGACCTGAGGTCAAGGTCGGTGAGGATGTCCCGCGCCTCATCAAAGAGGCGGTCAGAATCGATGTGAGGTGCATCATTGCCAATGAGCATACTCACCGGTACGGTCAGGCGCAGAAGGCGGAAGGTTTCGGCGGTATCGAAACTGCTGACGAAGACCGTCCCCTCATATGAGTCCCAGTCGACCTTGCTGGTGATCTCCTTGTCGATGCCGGTGAGCACCATGGCTGGAATCTGCATCTCGATCGCCTTCTTGATATGGTTCTCACGGTCTCCGACGACCAAAATCGGCTTCACATCGCCAAGCGCCCCCATCTGGCGGCAGAAACCCGTGTAGCGACTTGCCCCGATCATGATCGGCGCCTCGAAGACTTGCTGTACTCCTCGCTTGAGAAAGGTGCCCGATAGCACCTTGGGAAGGTTGTCCATGACAAAGTGGTAGCTCGGTCGACGGGTGCTGTTCTCCTGCAGGATGAAGCTGCTGACATCATCGATGCTGAGCAGGGCGCGAAACCGCCCTTCTTCGGTGACCGGGACGACCGAGGTGAGACTGGCTGTGCTGTAGAAGGAGACGAGGGCGAAGATCGGGTCGGCGACATCGATGGTGACCGCACTGGTCTTGATCACACTCTCGACCTTGGTGCGCACATCACGTACAAACGGGGGGGCTGTTAGGCCAAGGCGCTCGAACTGCGCCCGCGTCGCCTCATTGAGATTGCCGCACCGCATGGCGTGGTAGGTGTTGTTGGGATCGGTCTTGTTCTTCAGGTATGCATAGCTGAAGGCAGCACAGATGCTGTCCATATCGGGGTTACGATGCCCTGTCACGTAAATATCAGCCACACGCCCTCCTTTCGATTGTCCTAGTGTACCTCAGTTGCCTAGGGCTGACAACTCGAAATCGACTGGTCACGACCGGGCGGATGAGGTACTATGTGCATGGAGGATTTCCATGAACAACGTAGTAGTAGCCAACGACCATGGAGCCGTTGATCTTGCCCAGCGCCTCATCGAGCACCTGAAATCACGCTCGTTCACTGTCACCTACCTTGGGGTGAGCAGCCCTGACTCCGTCGACTACCCCGATATGGCCAAAGCGGCGGCCACTGAGTACCTCAGAGGCGGTTACGCCTTCGGCGTCCTGCTCTGTGGTACCGGCATCGGCATCTCCATCAGCGCCAATAAGATCGATGGCATCCGCTGTGCGCTACCGCAGAACAGCTATGCTGCGGCGATGGCCAAGAGCCACAACGACGCAAACTTCATCGCCTTCGGCGGACGGATCGACTATAGCGACGAACCTGAGGCAATGCTCGATGCCTTCATCGATGCAACCTTCGAGGGCGGACGCCATCAGCGTCGCGTCGACAAGATGATGGGCCTTCAGTCGTAACGCTTCGAGGGGAAGATGAACGGGTGCGGCAAGAGATCGCCGAAGCGATGGATCTGGTGCACTCCCCCTCGCCCCTCTGCAAAGGCGGTGTCTACGAGGTGGACCTCGGTCTCAGGGCGGCAGAACTCGGCTAGCACCTGCAGACAGAGGGCACAGGGGACAGCTGGCGGGTCATCATCGCTGACAACCACCAGCAGATCAATCCCTATAACCCCTTCGACGGCGATTGCATGCAGCACGGCGTTGCGCTCAGCGCAGACCGTCGCCCCATAGCTGGAGTTCTCCACGTTGCACCCACTGTAGATGGATCTGCCCATGGCGGTGACGACCGCCGCCCCTACCTTGAACTGTGAGTAGGGGGCATAGGCGTTGGCGCGGCTCTCATATGCCGCCTTCATGGCCTGCTCAAAGAGATCGCCATCCAGGGCCTTGGGTTCGATGCTCAGGCGATTGGCACCGTAGACCACCCCACTGGAACTGATGAGCTGCTCCAGCCGATCATTGAAGCCCTCGATGGTCTCAAAGCGGCCAAAGTCAGCGAGTGTGGAAAGGACCAGATCGGCTCCTGATGCCGTAAGGGAAGAGGAGGCGAAGGAGTTGGGAAGTGCCAGGGCGTAGCAGCCGGCGCGCTTGGCGCTGACCACCCCGTGAATAGAATCCTCGACAACGAGACAGTGGTCGGTGCTCAGCCCCATCGACAAGGCTGCAAGCTGGTAGATATCAGGATTTGGCTTGTTG
>LVBE01000076.1 GCA_001603105.1 Spirochaetales bacterium Spiro_03 | reverse complement strand
AGAGAAAGCAGTACTCTTAGCCAAGGATTAAAATATTAGTATTTCAAAAAATAAACTAATAGCAGAATTGATTCGCCTTAAAGTGTCTAATAGTACTGATTAGTTGCAAATAATCGATAATGCATCCCCGACCAAGCTATACTATACTTTTAGTACAGATGTTCTCCTGTTCTTGCACGATGGTTAAGGAGTTGTCATGGCACTGAAGTTCAAGTCCGTATTCGCACAGTTGCAAATGAAAGTCATCTCCGGCCAGTGGCCCGAAGGGTATAAGATTCCCACGGAGATGGAGCTCTGTGAGCAGTACCAGGTCAGCAGGGTAACCATCAGGCGGGCGCTCGATGGCCTGGTGAACCGAGGCTATCTGACCCGCACACGGGGGCGGGGCTCCTATGTGCGGTTCAAGCGGTCGCTATTGGGAACCGTTCCGGCTTCTTCGTTAGGTGAGGAGCAGCGCGGCATCTATAAGCTGATCGAGCGAGGACGGGTCGAAGCGACCCACGTCGATGTGGAAGAGTTCGGTCTGCCAAGTGATGAAGGGCCGCAGATGGTGTGGCACCTACGCAGTCTCCATCTCATCGAATCAGAGCCGACTGCGCTCAGTGATTACTACATCTCACCGATCTACGGCTCCTTCATTGCCGACCTGGAAGAGGAGAGTGACGTGTCTTTCATGCAGATGGTTCGCCAGGCCACTGGGCAGAGGTGCCACTTCATCGGCGGAAGGCTTGCCGCCATTGTCTCCTCAGCAGAGGCTCAGCAGCTCTTGGGCATGGGGAGTCAGTCGGCAAGCCTGTGGTGCAGAGGCTACTGCGCCCTCGATGATGGGACGATCGTCGCTCGTTGTTCGAAGCTTTTCAATGCGCTTCATTACGAATTTGCCATCGAGGGGGGAGAAACCTTGCACCTCATATAGCCGTCAATCTTCACCTCCCTTTCTTGTGTTTCCTTGACAGGTAGGGTATATCTGTATATGAACGAAGAGAACCAAGTGGAGAGAGATACCATGCAACGAACAATCGTGCGAATGCTACATGAGGCAGCGGCGAAGTACCCTGACCGAGCCTATACCAATACCCGATCGGATGAGGGGTGGGTCGCCTCATCATTTGCCCAGACCGATCTACACTCCGACTACCTCGCCGCCTACTTTGTCGACCGAGGGTACAAGGCCGAAGAGGCCATTGCAATCCTCAGTGAAGGCAAGGGTGCTTGGGTCAGCTGTGAACATGGGGTCATCAAGGCTCGGATGGTCAGCGTCCCGCTCTCCATCAAGCTGACAGCCGAGGAGATAGCTTTTAGGGTCAACCACAGCGAGGCGGTTGCCATCGCTGTCTCGTCGAACACCTTGGCTACGGTCCTCAAAGCCCAGCCGCTCTTTGAGAAGGCGGTTCTCTTCATCTACCTCGATGATGCCGACGACCGTCTTGCCAAACAAGTCAACGATGCCGGGTGGGTTGAGGGAGAGCACTATGTGGTGATCCGCGAGATGCTCAAAGCGGGAGAGGCGATCCTCAAGAAGAGGCCAAACCTGGTCAAGAAGCTGGAAGAGCAGATCAAAGAGGATGATGTCATCAACATCTGCTACACTAGCGGAACGACCGGCAACCCCAAGGGCATCATGCTCACCCATGTCAACTACTGGGTGAATGTCCATGATGCCATCGACCTCTTCAAGATTCCTGAAGCTACCTTTGAGACACTGATCGTCTTGCCGGTCGACCATAGCTTCGCCCATACGGTGGGAATCTACACAGCGCTCTTGCAGGGTATCACGCTGCACTTCGTCGACTCCAGGGGCTCGAACGCAGCCATCATACGAAACTTCCCCAAAAACCTCGTTGAGTTGAACCCGACCTTCATGATGACGGTGCCTTCCATCACCGGCAACTTCATGAAGAAGATGACCCAGGCCATCGCCCAGAAGGGCCCCTTCATCGAAGGGATCTTCAATAGGGGATTGAAGGCCGGCATTGAGCGCAACGGCAACGGCTTTGACAAGCCGTCACGGTGGACGCTCATACGGACGTGGCTGCCCTACACGATCGCAAACCTCTTGGTCTTTCCCAAGCTCAGGGAGATCTTCGGCTCCAAGATGCTCTACTGCGTCGGTGGCGGTGCTTTGCTAGAAGCGAGGCAGCAGCACTTCTTTGCGGCTATCGGGGTACCAATCTACCAAGGCTATGGCCTGACAGAGGCAGCACCGATCATCAGTAGCAATACTCCTAAGCGCCATAAGTTCGGTACCAGCGGCATTATCTGCAAGAGCGAGATCTGCAAGATCATGGTCGACGAGACGACTGAGGCGAAGGTAGGTCAGCGTGGCGAGATCGTCATCAAGGGCGAGAACGTGATGAAAGGGTACTTCAAGAACCCGGATGCAACGGCCGAAGCGCTGCGTGATGGATGGTTGTGGACCGGAGACCTTGGCTACTACGATGAGGATGGGTTCTTGGTGGTCACCGGACGAGCGAAGGCGCTCTTGATCGGAAAGGATGGTGAGAAGTACTCCCCTGAGGAGGTCGAGGAGGTGATGTTCAACCACGTCGAGATCATCAACCAGCTGATGGTCTACAACGACCACCAAGTGTTGACCACCGCTTTGGTCACCCTCCAGGAGGACCAGGTGAAGCGGATGATCAAGGAGAAGGGGATTCAGAGTGCAGAAGAGGCCCTGGATGCCATTACCGGTCAGCTGAGGTCATATGAGAGCCATGCCCACTCGATTCCGAAGATGTGGCTTCCTACCCGCTTCGCCTTGATCGAGAACCCGTTCAGCGAAGCCGATGGCTTGGTCAACTCGACAATGAAGCTGGTACGATACAAAACCGCAGAGTTCTACCGAGAGAGGATAGATACGCTCTATGAGAGCGAAGAAGCGAATATGAAGGAGAATTTGCGGGTCATTCGTACGCTATTCTTCCAATAAAAAAGAACTAACTTTTCGTTTGTAGCGATGGGGAGTAACAGTAGACAGCGCCATGCAAATGTGTAACGCTTAGCGTAGAAGGACGTTTTATTAGTACATGGGTATGACATACCAATGCCCATTGTAGTGATTTTTGGACTCTTATCTATAAGAAGTGGACGAGATTGTATTAAGTCCCCCAACAAGGAGGGCAGAATGAAAAAACACATTGTACTGGTTCTGTTAGTCCCCATCCTCGCACTAACACTTATCTCCTGTGACGCAGATATGCGCTCGAGCTTCGCAAGCTTCCTCGGAGGCTTGGGAGGGAATGTGTATATTGACGGAGGGTTGGTAGAAGCCAATAAGGCGGATGTAAAGGCTGCAGCCGCTACCATTGCAGGATTGGGGAGCGGGTCTGGAACAGCTACAGTGACTGAAGGATCCGACACTGAGGACTTCGGAATTAAAGTTACAGTCCCGGTTGGAGTGACTTCTGTCATGAAACCTCAGCCCAAGGCAGACCAAGATAAACTCAAAGATGATCTGGCCAATGCCCTGAACTCTCCGCAACAGACTGCTGAGCTCAAAGAGGAGCTTAAGAAGCCGGTTACGGGTACGAGAAGGGACGCGGTACAGGGGACTGTTGAGGTCTTCAATGCAACTGTTGATAAGCTGGTGGCTGCAATAGGTCCAGGTAATGAAGAACTACAAAGTACTTTGCAGAAACTCGCATTGGACCCTATCGACCCTGCTGATAGCGGCATCACAGAAGGGGACGTTCTGCTTGTTCAGATGATGACTAACCTGATCTCCAATACAATTGAGACAATCAAATCCACCACCACATCTGGCAAAGTAGAGGATGTCTCTGATGAAGGTCTTGCCAAACCAGAGAATAAGGATAAGGTGCTCGCTATCATCGACGATGCTCTTTTCACTGCAAAAATCGCTGAGGAGCTTTCAGGCTCTGCCTCGATTGACTTCAGTGGCCAGTTGGATCTAGCAAATTTGATGGATAGTCTGAATAGGTCGAGTCGGACTAGCCGCGATGGGAATGATGATTTTGATATGTCAGATTTCATCGGCTCCATCAACAACCTTGGCCCCGATCTAGTGAAGATGTTCGGATTGAAGAAGCAGAGTGATGGAACCTACAATTGGGAAAGTGGAGGCTATCGACGATTTATCAGCACCCAGCAAGCATACCGAGGGGCTGTCGAGCATGCCTTGAAGTTTTCCAGCAAGAGTGGGCAGGCGCTTAAGTCAAAGGCAGACAGCCTAGTCTTCGATGGATCGACGGCTATCAAATACCTTTTGGCAGTGGCCGTTACCGAGATGCACGAGTGGGGAAAACCGGACAAACCAAGTGAAGAGAATCATGGTCGAGTCATCATCAGGACCATTATCTCTGACAACTCCTGGATCGCCACCGGCTCTGGAACAGACACCACCACATGGATTGAGCCGAATGTCACGGGAATTAAATTCGAAGATTTCGGTAAGGCTCTTTATGGGAAAGGCGAAGTCTATCTAAAGACGATTTTTGAAAATACCCAGACCATCAATGAGGTTGGAGGAATTACCCAATTGTCTACAGCAATCAACGACTTCCTCACTAAAACTGATGGGGATGGTAAGACTGACTTTGATAAATGGTTCGCTGACCTAAAATAGAAGGAGGACTGATACCATGAAACATGCACGACTTTTTATAGTAATGATCCTGTTGGTTGGTACATTGCTGCCAGTAATGGCCGCTCCTCCAGAGACCAAGGTAACTGATGAAGGCTACAAACAGGTAGGCGAACCCTTTATTGGCACGAGCGTGCGAGTACAGGGAATGGGCGGTGCAGGTTTGGGGGTGAAAGGATACCATGATAGCTTCCTCTTCAACCCAGCAAACCTGGCTGGATCTGGCTTCAAGCTCTCCCTTCCTTCAATCTCCGTTACTGTGTTCAATCCCAAGAAAATCTTGGAGAGTGGAGCAATCGATGAGTTTGAAAAAGGTAGTGACGCTGGCATGATCAGCGGGGCACAGAAACTGTTGGGAGTGATAGGCAAACGGTATGGAGACTTCTTGACCACAGATATCTCCACCACATTCACTCTTGGTGGCTTTGGCCTCTCATTGCAAGCGCAAGAGCGCCTGATGACCTACAAACCTGGAGCTGATCTTACTGGTACCAACCTGATTGCCCAGATAACCGCTGCGGCCACGGCAGGATTTGGAATGAATATTCGGGCTGTGCCCCGCATTTTGGATATCGACTTTGGTATTAGCATGCAGGCTGTCTATAAGGCGTACTTGCAGGCGGTGAGTGCAAAGACCCTTACGGATATGATCGCCGACGATAATGCTGATCCAGCCGAAGAGTTCTTGGCCAAAACACCACTTATGGCCGGTTGGGCGCTGCCGATTTCCATTGGAGCAAATTTCAACTTCCCCTTCGGTCTGTCCTTGTCCGCCGTAGCTAGGAACATAAATGGCAACTATTCCATGAGTACCTACGAGTCAGCGAACGACTGGGCAAGAGAGGTGCTGGGTTCTCCGTTTAGTGAAGAGTATGCTGCCAAGGATCCTGCGGTCATCGAAGAGTGGACTATTGAGAGTGACTGGGGACTTGACTTTGGATTTACTTGGGCGCCTCGGTTCTTGGGTAACATCATCCAACCCACCATTGCTATCGATGTGGTTGATGTGATGGCCATGGGAGGCAAGCAGGGTGAGGACCTCACCCGTGCCTTCTTTGAGCAAACCCGCTTGGGAGCTTCGGTTCGATTGCTGAGTCTGTTGGATTTCCGCTACGGTATCAACATGGGCTACCAATCCATCGGTGTCGGATTCGACCTCTTGGTCTTCCATATCGATGCCGCCTACTACACGCGCGAGTATGGCAAGAACATTGGCGATAAGCCAATCGACGCCCTCTCGCTGCGATTCTCTCTTATCTCTCGCTAGTGTAGGATCGTCACCCGACTACAGGCCCTCCAGAGTGGAGGGCCTATTTTTGGGGCTAATTATGTTATAATTATAAC
>LVBE01000075.1 GCA_001603105.1 Spirochaetales bacterium Spiro_03 | reverse complement strand
GCTCAGGATTTAGAAACCGGAGGGTGTAACTGTCACTGCGGAACTATGGCATCAAGCGACAGGCCGTACGCCCATTTCCTTGACGCTCCAGCCTTGCAGTGGTAGCATCCATAGACAGCACAGGAGGGGAAAACTGAGGCACGCACCACCGCATCAACGCATTTGGCTCAAGTCCGTCATCATCCCCTCGCTGATCATCCTTGTGCTCTTCCT
Source organism: Spirochaetales bacterium Spiro_03 (assembly GCA_001603105.1). GTDB lineage: Bacteria > Spirochaetota > Spirochaetia > Sphaerochaetales > Sphaerochaetaceae > Sphaerochaeta. Next base: position 25,308 of record LVBE01000075.1, on the reverse strand, counting down.
CTTCAGTGGATGGTGGGCGGTTACGTCCCTACGAAGTTACTATTATGACCAGCGCTCGGAAGAGGCTGAGCTGACTGTCGACAGCTACGTCAGGACCCTCACCCTCGCCATCGATGCACAGAGCCACCTCGAACACGAACTGTCCGCAGCCCTTGAGGCAGCGCTGGCGGTTGTGGCCCATTACCCCCACCCGATCACCGATGCGGTGTTGGCCTCACTGGCCGAGGCGCTCACCCTCGATGTCATCTACCGCTACAATGCCGACCTGACGGTCACCAACTCCAACGATGGCAGCTACCTCGGGTGGACTGTGCCTCCAGATCATCCGGTTCGCGACTTCCTTGCAAGCGGTGAGCGTATGCTGATCGAGGATGTGCGCGAAGATACCGAAAGCGGGCAACCCTACAAGTACGGCATGTTGGCCCTCGACGACGGCTCGATGATCCAAGTTGGCATCAAGGCGGAGGCGGTGTGGGCCCTTTACGACCACTTCACGCCGCAGTACATCATCGACGAACTGGGCCAGTACAACCGGCGTACCCGCCTCGCCCTCCTGGACAAGGAGCAGATTGTCGTCGCAGCCACTGACGCATCCAAGAGCGGAGAGCGGGTCGATATGCTCGACCGGCTGACACCGCCGGCCAATAAACGGTATCGCATCATCACCTTCGAAGGCACATCATACCTCGCCTTTACGCTCCCCACCCCGGTCGATCTACATGAGATGGGCACGCTTGCTGTACTCTTCGATCTCACTGCCTTGAACTGGCTCATCCACTGGATTTCCATCGCCCTGAGCCTTGTCTTGCTGCTCTGCTTCCTTTTCTTCCTACGCTCTTTCTCCAAAATCTACCGCCTCAATCGCAAGATCCTAGACATCGCAACCCACGATGCGTTGACTGGCCTGCCCAACCTCACGCACTTCAACCGCCCAGTGGACGAGAGAGAGCCATCTGCCCTGCTGGTCATCAACCCGGCAAACTTCAAACGCTTGAATATGCTCTACGGGTATGCCCACGGCGATACCGTCCTCACCAATGTCGCACACTTTCTCCAAACCCTCTGCGAACAGGAACCGAGGCACCGTGCCTACCGCCTCTCCGATGACCGCTTCCTCCTCTCAGTCACTGGACAGACCAATCATGAGGCGCTCGCCGATCTTAGCGCCACCATCACAGGCCAAGGGCGGTCGCTCGGCCTCTTATCGCACCCTGGCCTTACCATTGGCATCAGCTGGGCTGAGTCTCGGCCCAAGAGTCGACAGACCTTGCTCAAAGAGGCCCTCATCGCACTCGATGGCAGCAGTAGCACCAACCCAGTCCAGTTTTATAACACAGCCCTTGAAGCGAAACTGGTACGGGACAGTGCCATCGAAGGGTTGCTCAGACGCGCTATCGACGGTGAGCGCGGACTCATCTCACTCTCTTTCCAACCGATCTACGAGTGTTCAACACGAAAAATCGTAGCATTTGAGGCGTTGGCCCGCCTCAATAGTGCCGAGCTCGGCCCCATTGGTCCGGATGAGTTCATCCCTATCGCTGAGAAGCAACAGCTCATCATCACCCTAGGCACGCTCCTTTTTCCGATGGCTCTCTCCCTTCTTCAGCGCCTCGGCGAACACGGCCTCGATGACATCCGGGTTGCGATCAACATCTCGGCGCTACAGCTGCTGGATGACAACTTCATCCATGCAGTGAAGAGAGAACTCGAGCGTACTCAGGTCAAGACTGCATTGATTGAGTTCGAGCTCACTGAATCGGCCTTCATCGAAGATGAGGAGATCCTTTCAAGCCGCCTGAAGATTCTTCGGGCACTAGGCTGCCGCCTCGCCCTCGATGACTTCGGAAGTGGCTACTCGTCGCTGAGCCGCCTACGCTCACTGCACTTCGACACACTGAAACTCGGCCGCCCTTTCATCACCGAGGTCGTCGACCACTCCCATGCCCTCTTCATCAACGATATCATCTCGATGGCCCACCACCTGGGCATGCGCGTCGTAGCCGAGGGGGTTGAGAACGAGGATCAGCGCAACCGGCTAGCCCTCATCAAGTGTGACCTCATCCAAGGCTACCTGATCGGAACACCGCTGACCTTGGATGAAGCAGTAGAGCGATGCCTCGGCGGAGGCGGCTGTGAGTAGACGTACCGTTCGATCAATTGCGCTGTGCTGGCTTATCATCGGCTGTCTTGCACCTGTTGGTGCAGCAGCACTTCCGTCGATCGATGAGATGATCGGCGACTCACCCAAGCCGATTGTCATCGTTGATATCATCACCAATACGGTGGCGGCAGCCAACGAGAGTGCGAGGCGATCGCTGGCGATCGAGGTAGAACACCTGCTCTCTGAGTACATTCCAAACTACACCGGTTCGATCGACGCCCTCAACGGGAAGGTGGTCAAGCTGGCACGATCGCACTACCTTGCCATAATCTACCGCTATCACGACGGCACACGCCCCTATGCGATGATCATGCTCCAACAGTGGGATGCGGAGCACAGCCTCAGTGTGCGTAACCGCGCCCTCTCGATAACCCTCACCGCAATCCTGCTACTCTTCTCCATCGTGCTCATCGTCCGCCTCTCACGGCGCCTGAAGCTCATCAGCCGAGAGCAGCATGACCTGCAGTTCTCCCTCTCGCTTTTGCAGTCGTTCTTTGATACCGACCCGCGTATGGTCAGTATCAGGGATGAGGGGGGCACCTTCGTCTATGCAAATGAGGCATTCTACGCACACTTTGGCCTTGCCCCTCATTCGATCATCGGAACATCTGTCAACACCTTCCCCGATGCAAAGGTCGCAAAGGAAGCTGGTCTCTCCGATGCCCTGATCATCGAGAGCCAACAGCCGGTCGAGGAGTTGAAAGAGTATCACGGCAGATTGATGAATATCTATAAATTTCCCCTCCAACTGCCCGACCACCGCATGGGGGTGGGTACCTTGGTCCGTGATGTCACCGAAGAGCGGCAGGTCGAGGAGGTCCTGCGCGAAAACCTCCGCCGTTCAGCCTTGTTGACCGAGATGCTCAGCATCGCCCATCGCGATGACTCCGACCATCAAAGCGAGGGCCTCGGCCTGTCCTGTACCCTCACCTCCAGCGAGTCGGCTCTGCTGCTGTCGTACAAGGCCCATGAAGGGGTCCTTGTAATCACAGCACTGTGCAACCTCACGATCCCGTTGACCGAGATTAGCAAGAGCAGCAGTGCGGCTGTTCTCTCCTTGCTTGTCGATGGCAAGTCATATATCGAGAACCACAACCCTCACACCCACCCTCTTGCCACAGTGATGGGAGCGTCGGTCCATTGCCTGCTCACTGTTCCCTTCTATAGTGAGGAGCGACTCCAAGGGATCGTGCTCTTGGCCAACCGCACAGGCGGGTACACCGACCAGGATGGGTATCAGGTGCAGGTGCTCTTCAGCGCCCTACACACCGCCAGCCAAAAGGCGCGACGCGACCGACAGCTACAGCAAAGCCGCCAGCGCCTGCGCCTGATCCTCGACTCCACCGCAGAAGGTATCTTCGGAGTCAACACCGAAGGCTTGTGCACCTTCGCCAACGCCAGCGCCCTTGCCCTGCTCGGCTACGATGAAGAGCAAGAGCTCTTGGGCAAGAACATCCATGCCCTGATCCACTCCAAGGACCAGGAGGGCAATCCCATCACCGCCCTAGAGTGCCCGTTGCACGAAGCGATCACCACAGCCAAGGGCGTTGAGATGGAGGGCGGAGTCTTCTGGCGCAAGGACGGCACATATTTTGCTGTGTTGGCCCACTCATATCCGCAGATCCGCGATGGGCAGGTCACCGGGGCGGTGGTGACCTTCACCGACAATACCGAACGAAAGCGCAACCTTGAACGCATTGAGTACCTCAGCCTCCACGACCAACTCACTGGCCTGTACAACCGTACCTACTTCGACCAAGCCCTCGCCCAGGCCCAGCAGGCCTCGATCGTGCCGTACTCGATCATCGTTGGAGATGTCAATGGCCTGAAACTAACCAACGATGTCTTTGGCCACAACGCCGGCGATGGCCTTTTGATCGAGGTCAGCCGCACCCTCAGAGAGAGCTGCCCCCAATCAGCGTCGGTAAGCAGGATCGGAGGCGATGAGTTTGTAATCCTGTTGCCCTCAACTTCACAAGAGGAGGTGGCCATCATCATGAGCCGGGTCCGTGACGCCCTTGACAAGCGCCCGATCCTCAGTGGCCAACAGGCTATCGCCCTCGGCTCTGCTACCCGGACAAGCCTCGATACTTCAATCCATGAGGTCTATGATAGCGCCGAGGATCAGATGTACCAGGAGAAGATGCTGCGCCTGCGCCAAACCCAGAGCCACCAGCTGGAACAGCTCATCGCCCAACTCTTTAAAAAAGCTCCCAAAGAGGAGCAACACGCCCGCGCGGTGCGGCACCATGCCCTGATGATCGGCACCCTCCTCGGCCTTGAGTCAGAGATGCTCAGTCTCCTCGGTCGTGCTGCCTACTATCATGATATCGGCAAGCTCGTCCTCGAAGCCCCCCTGATCGCCACCAAGGGAGCCAAAGCATCACAACGACGGCTCTATCAGACCCACGTTAGCGCAGGCTATCGGATCCTCAACACCTTTGAGGAGACGATGGACCTCGCCCCATATGTCCTTCACCACCATGAGTGGTACAACGGAGGCGGCTACCTCAAGGGCTTGAAGGGCGAGGAGATTCCCTCCCTCTCTCGTATCCTCCGCCTCGCCGAGATCTGGGAGCGGGAAGGCCTTTCAAAGAAGAATACAGACCAAGTGATCGCAATCTTGGGTGCGGTATCGGGGGTTGAGGCGGACCCGGCGATGGTCCAGATCCTGGTCGAAGCGCTTCGGTCAGGCGAGGCTGACAAAGCCCGAAGCCCGATTGGTTGATGCATACCAGGCTGAGAAGTCAATGTCGATCCGCTGTGCCGCATCATAGATGGCCAGCATGACAGCACTCTCCTCACGCTCTTGCCATAGGCCAACGACCGTCACCCAGTGCCACGGATCGAGGCCCTCCACCCCTCCTGAACTGAGGTTCAGAAATGCCACCGGCTGTCCGGCCTCAAGGCGTCGGGTAATGAACTCGACCACCTCGTCGAAGGGGGGGCGCTCTTCACGTCGTTTGGGCAGTGACAGGCTGGTGACCGCCCGATCGACCTGGTGGTCGGCAAGGTAACGCTCTAGGCCCTTGACGAAGTGACTGACTAGATGCACCCCCATGATACCCGGGGTGATATACGTCCACACCTCGTCCATGAGGCGGACCATATCACTCTTGTCGGCGACTTTCTTCAGACCAGCGCTGGGGTACGCCCGCCCATTGTAGAGCAGCAACTGGCTTGCCGTCGTCGGACCACAGCCTGCCCTGCGCTGCCAGGAGAGGGGGTACCACTCCTGGTCGGAACCACGGTAGAGCCGTCCTGTCTCATCGCTAAGGTGCAGGTGCTCAACACCATCAAGCATGATCGATCGATACATAGGCCCTCCTACCTGACCAAATCCCCATCCCAAGAGAGAATTCCGCCGAAATCGTTGACATCGGTGTATCCCATCGAAGCCAACTTGGCACTGGCCCGCGCCGAGCGGGCCCCACTTCTGCAGTAGACCAGGATGGTGGCATCAAGGTCGGCGAGCTGCGAGGGGCGGGAGGTCTGAATGGACTCATTGGGTATGTTGATCGCCCCAGCGATATGCCCGCTATGAAACTCAGCGGGGGTGCGCACATCGAGGATGACCGGTGTCTTCTCCTTCATCAATGCCTGTGCTTCTGAGGCGCTGATTTTCTGATAGGAGTGGGCACCAGGGTGGCGAGGGCGAAGCTTATTCACTGCCACGAGCAGCAGCAAGACGATCACAGCGATGCTCAAAATCTTACTCATTCACTAGGTCTCCTGCCTTCAAGATGGCGTTTTGCTCTCCCTTCGTCAAGGGATAGGCGAAGAAAAACCGGGAGTTTCCTCCCGGCCTTCGCTCTACAAGGAACAGTTAGTCATCGACGCTGTCCAGCAGCCGATCGAGGTACTCGACCATCACCTCAGCCTTCAACTTCTCAAGTTCAAACTTACGCTCAAGCTCAAGGGCTTGTTGCTTGTACGCCTCCTTAAGATTCTTCACCGGATAGGAGACGAGGACCCAGACTGTCTGATCGTCGGCAACGTAGCGCTCGACGACCGAAACACCCCTCAGGCCGATGCTCACTGTCTGTACGCTGAGGTTTTGCAACACCTCCAGCATCTGGCGGGTACGCAGTGTCTCTCCCGCCTCCTCGATGAAGGTCACCAACGCATTGTCTACGTTGGTAGACGCCCACCGTCCCACCGCGTCCTTGGCAGCGCTCTCTGCACGCAGCTGGCTGAGCTGGACGGTCGATTGCTTGGCGCTGGCCACCTCATAGTGGGTGGTCTTGGTCGATTTTGGGATATGGGTGGTCCAATACGGCGATCCATCCGGGTTCACCTTGGCTGTCGCGCACCCAGTCAGTAGCACGGCTACTGCCACTATTGTCACTATGATCGGTCTCATGTTCTCTCCCTTACTCATAACAGGAGGCAAGGCTCCAGTAGGTCTTCGTATCAGCGTCATAGTAGCGGTCCACGATCGTGAAACCCCGCAACAGGCCACGCTGAGCTTGATAGAGCACCCGCTCCATCACATCGTTGTACGTGCTCACCTTCTCGATAGAGAAGACATGCTCAGCGTGCAGATCGAGCAGGTTGTGGGCACTGGCGAAGTCCGCCGCTTCCAGGCTCCGGTTGAGCAACGAGTAGCGTAGGGCGCTGCCGACGCCAAAGCGGTACCCGGGTATACGTGGCAATGTCCGTAGCCATAGCGGCTTTCCATCGGGACCATACTCGCTGCGATAGACCCGCTGGTCAGCCATCTCGCGCGGATCTTCGACCACCACGATCGCCCCAGCATCACGCTCAAAGAAGACAGCGATGGGCTTCAGCGCCTCAATGGTTTGGGCCAGGCTTGTATCATCCCAAAAGGCGCCCTCCTTTGTTGCAAAGGAGCGCAGTCCATCGCCGGAGCCTGCGCTGGTGACCAGGCGGCTGTCGAGGGCCAGGGCATGGCTGAGGTGAATCGACCTGGCTGCTGCCATGATCGCCTCCTGTACCATCCGCTCTTGGGTCGAGTACGGCCCGCTGATACCCACATAGACGTTGGTAGGATAGCCTGTAAGGTCGAGGGCGGCGAGCGTACCCTCCCTCTCGCTCATCACGGTCGTATTGCATCCAGAGAGCAAGAGCGAGAGGGTCAACAGCAGTACACCTGCTCGTACCAAGGTCTTAGATTCCCTTCAGCAGATTAGCAAAGGCATCCTTCATCTTCGCATTGGCAGCAGCTGCCGCCTCGCTTTCGGTGAACGCCTCAGCCACTGCCTCTGCCGCTGGCTCGAAGTTCTTCTCCACGTTCGCCATCGGAATCGAGCAGAGTACCCATACCCCACCGTCGACATCGACCCACATCTCTTCGGTGGTCACCCCGCTGAGGGTTGCCTCAGCAACCTGCTGGCTCACCACCTCCATCGCATCAAGGGCCTGACGGTTATCACCGCTGCCGGCATCATTGAGGTAGGTCACCACCACCTCTTTCACACTGGTGCTGACCCACTCGGCGATCTTGTTCTTCGCTTCGACCGTCGCACGCTTGATCGAGGTCTGCTTGTCGCTCATCTTGCCGTAACCGGTCTCATAGTGCAGATCCTGGGCAACCACCGTCTTATAGACCCACTCTGGCTGCGGCACGCCTTCAGCGCCGATGACCTGCGGCCGTTTGGGTACACCGCTGTCCGACGCAACCTTGGTGGCACAGCCGCCCAAGATCACCAACACTGCCAACACTACCAATGCGAGATACCATCGTTTCATATCAATCCTCCACTATCATCAATGCGCTGCAAGAGTCTGCAGCAACTGTGCCATACTCTGTGTAACTCCATCGCCGCTGGCGATTCTCAGTGCCCGCGCCTCTGCCTCACTGGCGCCAAAGGCCGCCTCCCTACCCCCTCCTTGGTAGGAGAGGTAGACGACATCCCCCTTCTTCAACTGGCTGGTGAGGCTGTAGCGCACATAGTGGTAGGGGCTATTCTCCATTACCACCTCTTCTGATCGGTAGTGAACATCCATGGTATAGGCACCCCCGTCGGTGACGGTGACGAACCCCAGAGCCTGCAGCGCAGCTTCAAAGGCGGCCGCTAGCACGCCCTGGGCAGCAGCGGGCGCGTCGACAGAGAGGGAGATGGTGATCGTAGAAGCCAAGGCGCCCAGCTCTCGCTGCAGGGGCAGCAACACCGAGCCCTGGCTCTTGGCCGTCAACACCTGGATCTGGTCCAAAAAGCCCTGCTCCCTGCGAGCGAGGGCGAGCTCCTCTAGCAGGAGGATGTACTGGCCAAGGGCCTCGCTCGTGCCTAGGCGCCGAGCTTTCAATGAAGCGCGCTGTTGGGCCAACGCCTGAACCTCGGAGCGGTAGAGCGCGGCACTGGTGGTGCGATGCATCACCACCCGGGCATAGGTGCGCCCGAGGGCGTCGGTGTAGACGTTTGCGACCTCGCTGGCGATGATCGCCTCAGTTGTGCTGCTCACCCGCCCCATCTCCAGCATCTCCGAGGCCTGGGTGAAGGCGCTGCTACCCGCCTCATCGACGGCGCTGGTAGAACGAGTGGTCAGCTCGGTCACTGACTGGACCTCACTGGCAAAAATCTGGCTCAGTGCCGCTCGCGCTGCATCGACTGCCTGCTCGCGCGTCGAGCCTGAGCCGACCGCCACCAAGTACTCACCTTGTCCATACACCGCATCATAGGGCCGATCGAGCCAGGAGGGGCCTACCTGGCTTCTCGGGGCCAAGGCACAACCTGATAAGAGGATTGCGATGAGGATGGATAGTAGCACTACCTGTCTCACAACACACTCCTAGAACTTGTATTTGGGCTGCTTGATGAGCTTCTTGATCGTCTCCTCGCCAACCCACACTTTGCGGTTGGTCTCGATGTCGATCAACTCGGCGCTGACGTAGTAGGTGCGCACCATCTGATTGCCGCTCTGGTCGAGGTTGGTGCGAACCGAGCCCTGCAGAAGGAAGTCTGCGCCGATCTCCTTGCCCAGTGCCTTTGCCGTCTCTTCACTGGCAAAGTACTGTTGCTCAGCCCGCTCCTCGCGTACCGAGGCCCTGAAGCTCTGGTCGGCGACCATATCGACTTGGCCACTGTTGATGAGCTCCATCTCGTAGCGCTTGGTGATGATCGAGGTATCGATGTGTTCACTGCTGCGGTTGAGGAAGGAGCCGACGATGACCACCGGTCGTTTGCCTGGATGGCCCATCCTGAAGGAGCCGATCCACCCGGCCGATAGCGAGGAGTCCACCAACGCCTTGGAGACGAGGCGAATGTCGGTATCGTTCCACATACCGCTGACGTCGATGTTGGTGTCAGCGGCCAAACGGTTGACGCTCACCCCGGTCTGACAGGAGAGCAACAGCGTGCTTGCCAATAAAAGAAGAAGGAGTCGTTTCATCGTTTCCCCCCTAATGGATTCGATATATGCACCCTCATTCTAGCAGAGAACCACCCTTCTGTGTAAAAAAACCGTGCTCTCTTTTTTGCGCCTTCCTCTCATCACCAATGAATCAGCTGATCAGGGGCGCGCCGTTATTCGTTGCACCGGCACTATAACGGTGGTACATTTAGCACAGAAAGGGAGAGCGGATGCACAACAACAGCCAAATACGTCCTATAACGAGAGCTCTTTGGTGCATGCTGGCCGTCAGCATCCTCCTCTTTGGCTGTGCTTCGAGCATCGACCTGAGCAGCAGTGACCGCCATTATGTCTCCTCCAACTTCAAGGCGGCGTATGAGAGCCTTGAACAAAAAGGACCGTCCCTGGCCAAGGCGCAGGGGCCGATCATCCTCAACTACGATTTGGGCATGCTCGCCCGGCTCAACGGCGAGTACGAACGATCCAACCTCCTGCTCTCCGAAAGCGAGCGCCTCATCGGTGAGGCACGTACCAAGAGCATCACCGCCGCCCTTGCCTCCTTCATCATCAATGACAATGCCAAGGAGTACGCTGGCTCGGAGTATGAAGACATCTACCTCAATATCTTCAAGGCACTGAATTACCTCGCCCTCGGTGAGGCGGAGGGTGCCCTTGTCGAGCTGCGCCGAAGCCTCGAAAAGCAGACCCAGCTCAAGGCCCGCTACGAGCAAGACCGAGGGCGTATCGCCTCCTACGCCAAACAGAACAACCTGAGCTGGGACGGATCGACGACGTATGCCACCTCGTTCTCCACCAGCGCATTGGCCAACTACCTCGCCTTTATCGTCGCCCATCACCTCGGTGATGAGAGCATGGCCTCCTACTCCCAGAGTCAAGTCGCCCACGCCTTCGCGACGCAACCGACCCTCTATCCGTTCTCTCAGCCGACGACCACGCTCGCCTCCGATGTCAAGGATGGGCAGAAGCGGCTGCATATAGTTTGTTTTACCGGTCGCTCCCCCACCAAGGAAGAGCGGTGGGAATATATCTATCTAAACCGCTACGACCGCCTCAGGATCGCCTATCCGGTTCTCGTAGGCCAAGAGTCGGCTGTCACGGCGATCCAGGTCCGGATCGTGGAAAACGGCAAGAGCGTGGAGGCTGAGCGCATCGAATCGATCTTTTCCGTGGCCAGCGACACCTTCGCTTCTGAAGGACAGCTGGCATTGCAAAAGTCAGTGATGCGGTCGATGGCGCGAGCGATGGGCATCGCGGTAAGCGACTCGCTTTCATCGAGCAAGGATGACAATCTCTCTTTGCTCGGCGACCTGATGGGGCTCTTCTTCAAAGTCAGCGGTGAAGTCGCCGAGCGAGCCGATGTGCGCTCGACCCACTACGTGCCCTCCGAGGCGTGGGTCGGTGCCATCGACCTTGATCCGGGCCTCTATACCGTGGAGATCTCCTTTCTCAACAGATGGGGCCAGAGCCTTGGGTCGGTAACAAAGCGTGCCGACCTCTCAAAAGAGGGCTCACTCGCCTTCGTCGAAGCGCTCCTCCCCCGTTGAACGCTCTTCGTCATCAAGTTCGTCGTCCCATGTATCACGCTCCGTCTCCCACTCGCCATAGCGCCTGATAGTCTCACGTTCCCCTCGTCTCATAGCCACTCATCGCTCCCTCAAAAAATGAGATGATCAGGTCAAAGACCATATCTTTATGTCGTTCCATCAGCACCTCGTGCCGCATCGAATCGAAGACGGTGCTGCTGATCGTAGTATACCCTATTCTTCGAAGAGATTGTTCACTATCCATCCGCCCATGGCTTCCCCCTGGGATCGGGTCCTCGCTTCCACTGACAAAGAGAATTGGCAGGCTTGGATTCGCTACCTGATAGAAATCCCACTGATGCAGGCGGCGAACCGATTCGAAGATTGTCAGAATGGAGGCGATCTGGTAGCGAAAGTTCTTCCGATACGGGTCCAGTCGCCGCTCTTCGACCACCTTCGGATCTGAGCAGACCCACTTCAATGATGCACTGCTGGAAAGCTTGCTGGTTACTCTGAGGTAGCCATAGGGGGAGAGAAAGAGAGAAAAAAACCGCACTAGAGCAATAGCCAATGCGATGCCACGCACGTAGTAGGGCGCGCCGGTCATTGCCAAGGCGGCGATTTGGCTGTCGTGGTGGGCTAGATACAGGCGGGCGATATTGGAGCCAAAGGAGTGGGCGAGCAGAACGACAGGACAGTGGGGGTACTGCTCACGCAGGAAGCGGGTGATCAGGCTCTGGTCTTCGACCAACACATCGATAGGCGGCATGAACCCACGCACGAACGGAGCCTCAGTTGACTCACCATGGCCGCGCAGGTCACTGACCAAGACAGCGAATCCCGCCTCCTGAAAGACGCGTGCCATCGCCTCATACCGGCCTTTGTATTCGCTCGCTCCATGGATGACCTGCACCACTGCCTTAGGGTGTTCAACCCGATAGAGCGAGGCGCTGAGATAGAAGTGATCGGCACCAGCGATGATGACGTTTTCCATCATCTTTGAGTATCCAACAGCTGAGAGCACAACTCAAGGATCAGGCAGGCTCGATCTGGTCGATCAGGTCATCAGGCTCCTCGATGAGCACTGCCGCTGCTACCTCAATATGTTTCATGCTAACGCTATGGTAGCAGCTGTATACGATCTTGACCAGGAGATTGTGGCAGGGGCGCCTTCATTGACAAGGGTCTGTGCTCATGCTACCGTATGGTTGCTTTAGTTTTGCGTTGCAGCTGGTCTGTTACCCTATCTTTGTACGTATGTGTTCTTCACTGAATCCCACTCGCAGACAGGTTAATCGTTCGAGACTGCGCCAAAGAGAGCAAATACTTTTTTATACAGGCAAGGCCTGTAAAGGATGCTTTGAATGGCAAAGAAAATCTATGTTGGTAACATGAGTTACAACACCAGCGAAGAAGAGCTTCGCGACCTGTTTGCACAGTACGGTACGGTCCTCAGTGCGAACATCATCATCGACCGCGAGACCCGCCGCCCCAAGGGCTTTGGGTTTGTCGAGATGGAAGACAACAGTGCAGCAGAGGCAGCCATCAGTCAGCTCGATGGCACCGACTTCGGTGGTCGCAACCTTCGTGTCAACGAGGCCATTGCAAAGCCCCGGCCGAGCTACGATCGCTATTAATTGATTGTTGTTGAAGAAGGAGCCCCTGATGGGGCTCCTTTTTTTAAGCCTTGGTCCGCTCCAAGAGAGCAATGAACTGCTCCTGGGGCAGTGCAGGGGAGCAGTAGAACCCCTGATACTCATCACAGCCGATCTCCTTGATGAAGTTCAGCTGCTCTTCGGTCTCCACCCCCTCTGCAACGACCTGAGCCTTGATCTGCTGGGCTAGCAACAAGACGGTCTTGAAGATCGTCACCGATTCAGAGGATGGATAGCGGGCAATGAATGAGCGGTCGATCTTGACTTTGTCAGCTCCTAGCTCCAGCAAGTAGGAGAGTGAGGAGTAGCCGGTGCCAAAGTCATCGATGGCGATGGAGACACCCTGGGCCCTGAGCTTGTCGATGATGACGCTGGCACTCTGCAGGCTCTCAATGGCGGTATGCTCAGTCAGTTCAACACAGAACTCATGGTCCTTGACTCGATGCTCACGCAGCATCGAGCCGAGGTAATCGATCAAGGAGGGGTTGGAGAACTCCTCGGCACTGAGATTGATCGAGAGGCTGAAGTGAGGAGTGATCTTTTTCAGTACCCCTTGGTAAGTGGACAGAAAACTCAGGGCATTGGCGATGACAAACCGGCCAAGACGCTCACTGAGGCCCTCCTTGATGAGCGCGGGCAAAAACTCATCGGGACGGATCGGGCCTAAGGTAGGATGGGTCCACCGCACCAACGCCTCAGCGCCGACGATGGCGCCGGTGGCAAGGCTCACGATCGGCTGATAGGCCAGAAAGAGCTGCTGGGAACTGAAGAGCGTCGCCAAGCTATTGTGTATCTCATTCTGTCGTTCGATGTGGGAACGCACCTCACCGGTGTAGAAGAGGTACCGACTCCCCTTCTCAGCCAACGCCATCTCACTGGCGAGGTAGGCGTCGGATAGCAGGGCGTTGGCGGAGAATGAGGTCGACGGGAAATTGGCAACGCCACAGACAAAGCGCAGTGTCAGGCCTTTGGAACGCTCATCGGGCGGACTTTCGAGGACGGTCAGGGCATGGCGGATCCGTTTGGCCAAACTCTCGGTCATCCCTACCTTGGGCAGCATGACCAGATAGCCGGTGTAGCCGAAGGAACTGACTCTGATCTCGGTATTGAAGAGCGTTGCAAGAGCAGAGCAGATGCTGAGCGCCAGACTTGACTGATCACTTGGCGAAAGCTCAAGGCCGATCTGTCGGCTATTTTCAAGGCGGATGAAGAGGGCGCTTATCTCCCCCTCTCGTTCGATCAACGCATCGATGGCCAAATAGTCGATCAAGGGTTGCACGATCTGTGTAAGGGCCTCCTCCTTGGAGGGCCAACTGCAGACGGTATAGACCTCAACGCGCTGGCCGATGCCGCTGGAGGTACTGACTTTGATCGACGAGAGGGTGTATAGCAGTATGTTCCCGTCTCGGCTGATGACCCAGCATGGTGCCTCATCGGCTGGCAGGCTCAGGTCACGACGGACAAACTGCTCTGAAGACCTGCCAAGCAACTCGTGGCGCTGATAGCCTGATAGGCGTAGGAACGCCTGGTTTGCATAGCTGACCCGCCCATCGCGGTCGTAGACCACGATCCCATTGTCAGCAAATTCAGCGACCAGGGAGCTGACCTCAACTTGGGCCCGGTCTGTACGCCGCAGATAAAAGATGCCCGACAGCAGTGCGGCAAGGGCAAGAACTGCAAGCGTGGCAACGACCTTGATCTGGGGATAGCGTAGAAGCGTATGCTGGGCAAGGTGTGGAAGGTCTTGCTGACTGTAGCTGCTCACCACCCGCCACAGCGGGACGTTCGACCCCATGAAGGTGAGCTGGCCGTCAGTACGCAGGTAGATGGTCTGCCAGACAAACGTCTGCGTGCCGTCGACTAGGATCCCGAGGTCTCGCTTGGCCATCGCTGCCTGTAGCATCGAACTCTCATCGTAGATATTGGCTGGCTCCACTTCCGTCTGGCCACAGAGGTGCAGGCTATTGGTGAGCACGCTCCCGTCTGGGCGGATGAGACGGAAGAAGAGATCCTTGTCAAGGGTCTGTTGATAGGCCGAGAGGAAGGAGAGTAGTGCGCAGCTATCAAAATCGATGGCCAGGACCCCGCTGAGCTTGTTGCCATTGAAGAGCGGCAAGGCGAGGGTGATCGTTTGTAAGCCGATGATGGGGCTGTCGTGGATCTCGGAGATATAAAGGCTCTTCAACCCGATATTGTGACTGTTGAGAAACAGATCCCGGTCGTCGCCGAGCGGGGTAAGATCGTCGGCATCGACGAGGAAGACCGAGCCGTCCGCCACCCGTTGGACCTGAGCGACCTTGAGCCCATTTCGATCGAAGAAGCGAATGAGGCGCATGTGCTGTTTTTGCGCTGCGATGCGCACAAAGAGCGCAACAAGCTCATCAAAGGTATCGGGATTCGGGTTTTGCCGGTAATCGGCTGTCTCGTTGGAGTTGTAGATGATGGACAGGTCACTGGCAAATTGCGAAAAGGTCATCTCAATTTGGCTGGCGATGATCATGGTGCCGCGCTGCTGGTCGGCTTCGAGGCGCAGGGATGCTTGAGCTCGATGGCTAGACTCGACAGCGAGGAAGATCACACTGCTGATGGCTGCGACAAGAAGAGAGGTCAGCAGGATCTTGGCAATCACAGCGGTGGTGAACTGTGGTGTTTTTCCTCTTGCATCCTTCATTATCCAAGCCTAACACACCACCGTCCTTGACAAAAGCCCTCCTTCCTAGATTTTCAGCGCCGCTTGCCAAAGATCCAGCTTCTGCGCATAGGCGATGGTATAGGCAGGGCTGGTCGATGCGCAGGTGATGAAGCACAGCATCCCAGGCTTGTAGCCAACCAGCCGATCGTAGAAGCGCGCTGCAGCCTTGCCGTTGAAGATGACCTTCTGAAGCTGATGGTGGGCTTCGATATAGGAGACCAGGTCATTGGCAGTGACCGATCGGTAGTTGCTGTCCAGCGAGCCCTCACGCTCGAAGCTGTACAACACATTCCACAGCGCGAGCCTGCTGGCATGGGCAAGGGCGATCTTCTCCTCGTACGTGGTGATGGGATAGCCGTAGGTGTCGCTGAGTATCGGCCAGAAGGCGTTGCGTTCAAAGCCATAGTACTCACCCTTTGCGAGGCTGGCGACACTGGGCCCGGTCCCCAGGATCAAGATACGGGCATCCGAAAGACCGATCGGGTCAAAGCTCTTGAGCATGCCTTGATGATAGGGTCTTGGGATGAAGGGGTCAACGTCCAATCTTGTAGTAAAAACACCTCTTGTGATACGCTCTCTGCTATGGAACAAAACCTCATCCTCGGCCAAGCCCTCGGCTTGGTGACTGCGTTCTGCATAGCCCAGAATTCGGTCATCTATCGGTATCTGGGCGGACGGATTGGCTCGGAGAGCGTGGCCCACATACGCATGTGGCTTGCCCTCCCCCTGATCGTACTGCTCACCCGCGCCGTTGAGGGAATCTGGTTCCCGGTCGGCTGGAGCTTTACCACCTATCTCACGCTCCTCGCCAGTGGTGCCATCGGCTACTTTCTCACTGACTTATTGATGTTTCGCGCCTACGTGCTGCTCGGCAGCCGTGAGTCGATGGTCATCATGACCCTCTCGCCGGTTGTCACCGCCATCCTCTCCTTCTTTATCTACGCCGAGCGCCTCAATCCAGTGCAGACGATGGGAATGCTCATCACCATCGCCGGCGTGCTGATGATGGCCATCCTCGATGGCCGACACACCATCATCGAAGACGAGCGCACCAATCGAAGAGCAGGGGTGCTGTATGCCATCCTCGGTGCACTCTTTCAGTCGATCTCATTCCTCTTGGCCAAGTTCGCCCTCGGCGAGGGCGGCCCGGTCTCCACCAACTTGGTGCGCAACCTCGGAGGCCTTGGCGCCTTCATCATCTACAGCGGGGTGATCAGGGGTCATATGAAAGCGCACTTCAGAAGCCTGAAGGATCGCCGGGCCCTGCTGCTCTTGTTGGCAGCTACGGTCGCCGGGCCGGTAGTGGGCATGAGCAGCCAGATGAAGGCGTTCTCCCTCGCCCCGGTCGGGTTGGTGACCACCATCACCCAAATCTCACCGATCTTGTTGCTGCCCTACGATTGGCTAGTCGCCAAGCGGACCATATCGCAGGCAAGCGTCATAGGAACGCTGCTCTCGATCGCCGGTATCGCCATCCTCTTTCTGGCCGCCTAGGCCTCCTTGCCTCCTTTGGTCTTTCGTACTACGCTCCTCGTATGAGCATGATCATCGTTGAGAACATCGCTAAGACCCTCCTAGATAAGCCCCTCTTCAACCAGGCAAGCTTCGCTTTGGAGGCCGGCGAGCGCGTCGGTATCGTCGGCCCAAACGGAGCGGGCAAATCGACGCTCTTGGCCATCCTTGCCTCCCGCATCGAAGCTGACAGCGGGACGGTCACCTATCGGCGGGGAGCCGATATCGCAGTCTTGGACCAAGAGGTCAGCTTCCTAGCGCACGAGACGGTCGCCTCGTTCCTGCATCGCGGCCAGGGACGCCGCATCAGCGCCTATAGGGCGTACTACGATCTCCTTACCGCCGAGCATACCGAAACACAGCTTGCCCACGCCTTGGATGCGATGGAGCGTCTCGGGTGCTGGACGCTGGAGAACGAATACACCTCCCTGTTGACAGAGATGGGCCTCTTTGATATCGGCCAGGAGCCGATGGAGCGCCTCTCTGGGGGCATGCAGAAGAAGGTCGCCCTCGCCCGCCTCTTGGTAAGCGGTGCAGATATCTTCCTGCTCGATGAGCCGACCAACCACCTGGACATCCCCACCATCGAATGGCTTGAAGCACAGCTGAAGGCACACCCAGCGACCGTGGTGGCAGTCACCCATGACCGATACTTCCTCGATGGGGTCTGTGACCGAATCCTTGAACTCGATGGCTCGACCCTCTACGTCCACCCATCCCCCTTCTCCCTCTTTCTGCAACGCCGTGACGAACGGCTGAAGGCCCAAGAGCGGGAGCATGCTCGCATCAAGACAATCCTCAGGCGCGAGCTGGCCTGGCTGAAGCGTGGACCAAAGGCCCGTACGACCAAGGACAGCGGCCGCGTTGACCGCATCGAGGCGCTCTTGGCCAGCGAGGGACCGGCCCAAGGCCCTGAGATCCAAACCTTGAGCTTTTTGAGTCGACGTCTGGGCAAGAAGATCCTCGAGGCCAAAGACCTGTCCAAGTCCTATTCGGGCACGTGCGTGATCGATGCCTTCACACACTCGTTCCAAAAGGGGTGCAAGATCGGTGTGGTCGGTCCCAACGGCAGTGGCAAGAGCACACTCCTGGACCTTCTCAGTGCTACGGTCGAGAGCGACAGCGGCAGCCTTGAAATCGGGGTGAACACCGTCTTCGGCTACCTGAGGCAGACAGCCTCCCCCTTCGACCAGGAGGCGACGATCATCGACATGGTCGAAGAGATTGCCAAGGTCATTATCATCGGACCAAAAGAGCAGGTCAGTGCGGCCAAGATGCTTGAGCTCTTTGGCTTTCCAGCCTCGATGCACCGCCAGAAGATCGGCACCCTCTCGGGCGGTGAGAAGCGGCGCCTGGCGTTGGTCACGACCCTGGTGGGCGAGCCCAACTTCCTGCTGCTCGATGAGCCGACCAACGACCTGGACCTAGCGATGATGGAGAACCTTGAGGAGTACCTCTCCTCCTATGGCGGCTGTACCCTGATCAGCAGCCATGACCGTGCCTTCCTCGACCTTGTCTGTGACGAGCTCTTCGTCCTCGACGGCAGTGGGTCAGTCACCCACCACAGCCAGCGCTACAGCGAGTTCAAAGCTGCCTGGCAGCAGAAGATACCACCTGCGGTGGCACAAGAGGCCGCGCCTGCTGTCGCTCGGCGTGAGGCGAAGAAGGGCCTTTCCTGGCATGAGCAGAAAGAGCTGGTCCGTCTCGAAGCGCTGCTACAGTCATTGAATGACGAGATCACGGCCCTGGAAGCGAGCTTTAGCACAGAACAGGGAGCAATCGCCGCAAGCATCGAGGAGCGCACGCGCTCCTACCGGGCGCTACTTGCACAGCGGGAGCAAACCGAGGAGGCGTGGATCGCCTTGGCTTCTCGCTGCTAGGATCTGTGCACGTGGGTAGTGTATACTCTCAGTATCCATGAAGCGCAGATCGGAGGCTTGGGTATGAAAGTGAGGCGTCTGTTCCTGGCCGGCTCTTTAGCCGTCGTCTTGGCCTGCGCCCACGCTCTTGGCGCCGCAAGCCTGACGGTCGGCACCGGAAATGATTGGATCACCATGGGCTTTGGCAACAACGAGGATGACGGACACTCCTTCTCTGTCTTCGGCGCATTCGAAGCTGACAATGGCCTTGCTGCACACCTCATCCTCGATGGATTCACCGACCAGCGCGATACGGCAACACGCTACTCCACCCTCGCCTTCACCCTCTCCTACCCGATCACCCATCGCCTGTTCCCACAGATCAGCCTCACCGTACAGCCGGCCATTGGGACCCTTCTTGCAGGAACTCTGGGTTTGGAGGCACTACAGAACCTCCTTCATCGCATCCTCGGCCGCGATGAGGTCTATGCAAGCGAAGCGTATGAGGGCCTCTTGGCCATGCCGGTTTTTAGCGCACGCGCCCTCCTGTCAGCACAAAGCGGCCACCAGCACATAGAGGCGGCCATCACCCTCCAGGCCATACCCGCGTGGCAACGATCGATGGACCTCTCTCTTCTCTGGTCGTTCGATCGCCTGATCACCGTGGGCCTAGGCATAGTTTGCGAACAGAGCTTTGATGACACAGCGGTACGCAGGCGTGAACGCGCCCAACAGACGGGACCATATCTGCTGACTCGCTATGACAGCTCGCTGCTACACACCAGTTGGACGATCTGGGGCCAGACGGGCTTCAGCTGGGGGACCTTCGGCTTCGACCCACTGGCCTTCGGCCAGACTCCTCGCTTTGAACACTCGGATCTTTCGATCATCGGGGGCATCTACTACGACCTGTTGGGGTACCAAAGCCGCGTCAGCGGCCTCGTCTACAAGCACCTGCTGGTGCAGGTGCACTACTCAAATGGCCCGGTTGCACCACAGTCGACATTTCGCCGCAACATCGGCCTCTGGTCTGTGGGATGGCGGTGGGAGCCTAGAGGCGCGACATCCCTCCTCTCTCCATCCCTCTCCCTGCTCGCCGGTGCAAAACGCTACAACGTGTTGCAACACATCGATCAGGGGCTCGTCGATGAGGTGCATCCGACCATCGGCATGGAGGTAGGCCTGACTCTTGGCAGCTCCCATCCTCTGATCGTGGGCCCTGACGCCTACCGCCTTGCCATGAGCGTGGCAGTGCACTACACATTGGGGAGTGTGAGCGTACCTTCAATCCATCCTCGATGGGAGGAGATCGCCCGCCCTCTGTCACTGCTCTTTGGACTGGTTTTGTACATCGATCATGATTTGAACCTCCACTAGGAGTACAGATATAGGCTAACAGGCACACGTGAAGTACAATAGGTGACATGTTCGCCAAACGTATTGTCGTCGTAACGATCATTACACTCCTTGTGCTGAGCTCTCTGTGGGCCCGTGGATTGACGAGTCTTGCCCTTTCCACCGGCAATGATGCCATCAGCCTCGGGCTAGGCAACAACCAAGATGATGGCAAGTCTTTTTCGGTGCGCACACAAACCTGGTGGGACGAGAGCCTTGGTATCGGGGCAGAGGTATCGAGCCATACCGACCAGAAAGTGAGCAAACATCGCTACGACACCCTCGACCTCTTCGCCATATACCGCCTGTCCATCCCCTTTGAGAGCGGATGGTCGGTCACCCTCGCCCCGAGCCTTGGCACCACGCTCATCGGCTCATTTGGCCTTGAGGATGCACAGACCTTGCTGCACAGCTTCAAGAAGAAGAAGCCGGTGATCTTGCCGGTTTCGACCAGCGAGTTGGCCATCCACCCAGGCTTCGGCCTTACTGCGTCACTACACCGTCGCCTCGGCCTCTCAGACTATGCGCTGAGCGTTGTCACCGACCACCGCCTCGGCTGGGAGAGCGAGATTGACCTGGCACTATACTACGAGGGCGGCAAGACCGTCTCCCTCAGTGGGGGGTTCCACTACACCAAGGGGTGGAGTGGTTTTCCCACCCAATACATGCAAGAGGAGCGCTACAACGGCTTCTACCTTTCCTCCACCTACGATGGATCGCTACTCTTCACCGCCTATCGCTACTACCTTCACAGTGGCTTCTCCTACGGCTACATCGGCTTTGACCCATTGGCCTTCAGTCGCCCAAAAACCTTTCGTTCAAGCGACCTCACCACCATCCATGGTCTCTTCTATGAGAGTGATTTCAATCCGCTTCGGCTCACTGCGATCGGCAAAGGGCCGCTGTTCTTTGAAATCTTCTACTCAAGCGGCCCGATCGCCGATGACTATCGACACAACATCGCCCGCTACAGCCTCAACTACCAGCAAGTGATCGTAGCCAACAGCCGCTATCTGCGTCCCATCATCGAACTGGGTGCAGGCTTCAAGCGCTACAACGTGGTCAAGGCCTTCGACACCACGGTCGTAGAGGAGATCCGCCCTGCCGTTACCATTGGCATAGGCGTCGACCTCGGCCCCAAGGACATGTGGCTCATCGCCAATACCGCCTATGGGGTGCGCCTTGGCCTCTACCTGACCCACATCCTTGGCGTCGATACGCTACCTGCTACGATCGAAGCGTACAGTCGCCATACCAAGGCAACAGTGCTGCTCTTTGGCATCAGCTTGGTCATCGACCACGACCTCAGCGCACCGTGATGACCTCAAAGAGATCGACGGCATCAAGGCCGATGGAGAGGAGGAAGTGCCCTCCCTCGATCAGGTAGGCTGCGGTGACAAAGGGCCTGAAGGGGAAGGAGGGCCCGCCGAGAATCATCGCGGTGGTGAGCGTTGCCCCCACTGCCCAGTTGTGCTGTAGCTCAAGCTGACCATGCTCGAGGGCAAGCACCTTCTGCACCTCCACCTCAAGGCCGGCTCCGGTCATCCCTCCGTAGGGAATGGGGATGTCCAACCGCCCAAGCGAAAGGCGTAGGCTTGCCGAGATGCGAGCCAACGTTCTGCCCTTCAATTCAGTGGGGAAAGAGAAGAGTGGCAACCGAGTAGTGGAAGGCGGGGTGACTGTTGCCACGGTGAGCACCCCCTTGACCATCGCAAAGGAGGTGAAGAGCCGAGCCTGCCCACCGAACGAGAGGCCTGCAAGCATCGCATCGAAGTCCGGCAGCAGGAGGGTCGAAGCTTTGGCGAAGAAGTTCGGTGCTCCATAGAAGTCGCTTGCCCGACTATCGTTGGATTGGATCATGTACTGGAGGGCGGCAGAGAGGCTTGTCTGGAGGACCGGCGTGTGATAGGCAATCTCCGCACCTGTCTGTACTCGAATCAGTTGCTGAGCCTTCACGCCCATCACGTGCCAAAGTGGGACATCGAGAACGGTAGCCAACGAGAGGTCCGGTCCATTTGCTCGAAATTGGATGCCCAAACCCACACCACCGATGAGGGCTTGATAGGAGAGGTCGGCCACTGGCAGCATCGCATCGATGGAGAGGCCGACATTGCCCACCAGGCTCTGCCGCCTGAGCAGGCTAGTGAAGTGGAACCAGAGGCCCGGCTGGAAGCGATTGTCAGCGACGAAGGGGTATGGGAGGACGAGGTTGAAGTGCAGACGGTCCGAGAATGGTCTTGATGACACGTGGAGAGGAGACAGATACACCGGTCCTTGCAGAGGCGGCGACAGGTCGGCTGCAGTAGGCTCGCCACTCCTCCCCTCCTTGATGACCATCCCATCGGACGAGTAGCTTTGATAGTAGAGCACATCGTCGATCTGGATGGCGTCATACACACCATAGGGGTCGGTGAGCACTCTGACAGCTCTCCTTCCATCGATGTCATAACGGTACAACTCCCCCTCGGCGATGAAGAGGAGGGTGTGGTCATCCAAGAACCGTGGCCTGGAGAGCTCGCTGGATGTAGGACCCACAATGGGTGCAAGGTCTCTGCCGTCTCCGAGCAGCAGCGCACTATTGCCCTCCTTGACAGCGATGACCGCCACCTGTGAACCATCACGGTTGAGCGCAGACTCAAGGAAACTGGTGCGCTCTTCACGGTGCAGGAGGGTCAAAGCTCCAGTCTTCAGATCGACCTCCACCAGGTCGTAGAAGGATCCGCGGACCCTTGATGCGAGGGCCCGCTTTCCATCGCCGCTGATTGCCGGGTGCACGAGGCGCTGGTTTTCCGTCAGCCGTCGCTCAGTGAGCGTGGGGAGGTCGAGTACCCAGAGGTCACTGTAGCCCACCGCACCGGTGGGAAGGCTCCGTCCATCGGTACCGTCAACCCAAAAGAAGGAGAAGAGGCCGACATGCTCTCCAAGGGAGATCGAAGAGCCGCCACTGAGGGCAAGGGGGCGCAGGACCTCCATGCCTGAGTCGGTACCGTATCGGACAAGGATCTTACCCTTCGTCGGGGAGTTGAAAAAGCCGATACGCCCGATTGCGGTATCATAGAAGAGGAAGTGATCACCCTCCTGCAAAGGATGGAAGAGTGGTGCCATGTCTCTGAGGCCTGCTTCCTTCCGCTTCTCCTCGAGGGCGAGGGCGAAGATCTCCTTGCTACTGTGGCCGGTCACCCGCTTGATGGCCGGCGAGAGGCCGAAGAATGGGAAAGCGGCAAACTTCCGATTGATGAGGGCAAAGCTCGACTCACCAAAGTGGCGCGAGATGTAGTCGACCATCAGAAAGCCGGTGATGTAGGTGCGGTCAGCCGGTTTGTAAGAGGAGGCATAGGAGCCTTGGGCAAGGCTCCACATCCGCCCCTCGCCAAGCGCAGCCAAATAGCGGTGGGCGAATGAGGCAGAGTCGCCCCTCCCCCCGTGCTCGGCGAAGGCGGTCTCGCTGTAGGTGGTGACCCCTTCGACCCACCAGCCACCCATAAAGGGCGTGCTCATCGCCGCCACAGCAGGACCCAGGAAGCGGAGGTACTTGGCCGGGCCCACCAAGCTGGTGAGGTGCAGGTAGTGAGTCAGCTCATGGGTATAGACGCTCTTGAGCCAATCCTGTGTCCGTCCCCCCAAGAAGCGGTCTTCGGGGCTGGTGATATAGAGGTAGATCGCCGATGGGAAGTTGACATAGTACCCGTTGGCCCATGCGGTGTGCCCCACTAGGATGACCGGCACCCGTTGAGCCGGGCGATTGTCCAAGAAGCGTGAGAGCGTCTCGAAGACCTCATCGGCGTAGGAGGCAACCTCATGTGCCTCAGCGAGGTTCTCCTCGGCAAAGATAATCCTGGTATGGGCAGTATCGATCTGTTGCCAACCGGCATAGGCGCCTAGGCTGGCAACGGGGATGAAAAGTAGCAAGAAGAGGAGGCGGGTGCGCTTCATCGTTAGAGTGTAATACGCCACCACCTCCCCGTAAAGCTTAGGCTATGGGGTAGATCCACCCTTCGGGGGCGGGGACCGTACCCATCTGGATGCCGGTGAGGGTGTCGTAGAGCTTGCGGGTGATCGGTCCCATCTGCTCCATCCCACTGGGCAGGAAGATCTCCCCATCAGCTGTGGTGATCGAGCCGATTGGGCTGATGACCGCAGCGGTGCCACAGAGCCCACCTTCGCTGAAGGAGGAGATCTCCTTAAGCGGGACAGGGCGCTCCTCGGTCTTAAGGCCAAGGATCTCGCTGGCAACGTACATCAAGGAGCGGCGGGTGATGGAGGGCAGGATCGATGGGCTCTTGGGGGTGACCACGGTCCCATCCTTGGTGACAAAGATGAAGTTTGCCCCCCCGGTCTCCTCGACGAAGGTCGAGGTGGCCGCATCGAGGAAGAGATTCTCGGAAAACCCGTTCTTCTTCGCCTCGTGGCCGGCGAACAAGCTCATGGCGTAGTTGAGCCCGGCCTTGATGTGGCCGGTGCCCCTCGGAGCCGCCCGGTCGTAGGATGAGACCTGCAGGCGCAGCGGCTTGATGCCACCCTTGAAGTAGGGGCCAACCGGGGTGCAGAACATGCGGAAGGTGTACTCAGGTGCCGGAGCGACACCGATGACCGGGCCGCTGCCAAAGAGGTAGGGGCGGATATAGAGGGTCGCCCCGCTACCGTATGGGGGTACGTAGGGTAGATTCGCCTTGACCAAGGCAGTGAGGGCAGCAAGGAAGCGTTCCTTGGCAAAGACGGGCATAAGCAGGCGTTCGGCGGTCTCGATCATCCTGTCGGCGTTGAGGTCGGGGCGGAAGGCGACGATTCGCCCATCGCTGGTCGTATAGACCTTCAGGCCCTCAAAGCACGTCTGTGCGTATTGCAGGGCCCCTGCGCTCTCACTGATAGTGACGTTGGGGTCGGTGATAAGCGCCCCTTCGTCCCACACTCCATTTCGGTAGGTGGAGACATAGCGATAATCGGTAGGGATGTAGGTAAAGTTCAAGCTCGCCCAATCAATGTTCTTCTTTTCCATGGAAGCACCTCAGATGATAGTGGGTGCTATTCTATCGAATCATATGCAAAAAGTCTATAAATATACAAAAGTTTTGTATATTCGTTCTCACCCCTTCACTGCCCCGATCATCACGCCCTTGACAAAGTAGCGCTGCAAGAACGGATAGAGCACGATGATCGGCAACGTACTGGTCACAAT
>LVBE01000074.1 GCA_001603105.1 Spirochaetales bacterium Spiro_03 | reverse complement strand
GTTTCACAACACCTCCTCCCCGTCAACCTCTATTTCATCCGATAGCCGTATACTCCTAGCCTAATGTGATTAATACTTGCCAATAGCAGTATCTACACCAGCGTTTTGTTGACAACGAAACGTGGTGTTTAGGTAATAACGAAAGGCTCGATCATCGGTGTATCACCCTCTGATCGCTGCTCTTCAAATTCGGCGATGGTTGAAACGAAGACCTGGACGATCTGGGGATCGTAGAGGATGCCCCGGTTGTTGAAGATCTCCTCAATCGCCTCCTCTTGGGAGATCGGAATCCGATAGCTTCGGGTGCTGGTCATCGCATCGTAGCTGTCCGCGATGGCGATGATCCGCGCTTGGTAGGAGATCTGATCGGCGACCAGCCCTTGGGGATAGCCACTGCCATTCCATCGCTCGTGGTGTTCCAGCACAGCAGGGGCAAGATCGCTGAATTCGCTTGCGGCATTGAGGATCCGATACCCGATCTCGGGATGGCGCTTCATCTCCTCCCACTGCCGCTCATCAAGGTGCCCTGGTTTGTTCAAGATCGCCTCGCTGATGCCGATCTTACCGATATCGTGCATCAGGGCCGCTGTCCTGATCCTGCCGACCTCCCGCTCTGAGAGGTCGAGCTGCTTGGCGATGAAGGCACTGAGGGCGCTGACGCGTCGAGAGTGGTGGCTCTCACGCCGGCTCTTCTCAAAGAGGGAAGCCATCAATAGTCCTACCGACTTGCTCTTGGCGCTGGCACTCTCATAGATCTTGGCCCGCCCCATCTCCTCCTCCGCTCGGCGCAGGGTTTGGTCGGGCAGCTCAGAAAGAAATGATCGAGTCGCCCACCCTGCCGATAGGGAGAGGTGGAAGCTCTCGATTGAGATCGTTTTGGCAGCGTCCTCAACGCGCCTGATGAACGCTTCGGCTGCCGCCTCCTGTTGGCCTTCCATCAAGAAGGCGAACTCATCGCCGCCGTAGCGGGCGATGATGGTCCCTTCATCCTTATGTTCCTCCAAAAGACGGGCAGTGATCTTGATCACCTCATCACCGATTGCATGGCCTAGGGTATCGTTGACCAGCTTCAGGCCGTTGATGTCGACAAGGCCGACGGTCAGCGGCAGGCTCCGCTGAAGCTGTTGAAGCGTCTGTTCAAAGTAGACACGGCTATAGAGGCCGGTAAGGTAATCGTGGTCTCGCTGAAACCGCAGCTGCTTTGCGGTCTCTCGCTCCTCGGTCACATCACGGCAGACGATGATGGCCCCGCTGATCGCCCCCGCCTCGTCGTGGATGGGGGCATAGCTATAGGAGCCATACCACCGCTGTCCGCTATCCCGTTTGACAAGCTGGTACTCAGTTCGCCCGCTTTCGCCGCGTAAGGCCCGATAGGCGACCCACATACTATGACCGATGGGATTGCCCGCATCATCATAGGCATCGAAGAGGCTCTTGAACGCCTCAAGACTCTTTGGTGTCTGTTCTGAACGCCTTAAGCGATAGTACGTATAAAAAGCATCGCTCATCATCACAAAGGAGGTATCTAGGTCGATGATATAGACCGCGTCGAGCATCGAGCTGATCGCAGCCTTCAGCGTCGCCTGTGATTGCTTCAGTGAAAGCTCAGAGCGTTGCTGGTCCTCAAGGGCGCTGAAGATGATCCGCTGGTTTCGCTGCATCTGTTGATGGAGGCGCGAGAGCTCCTCAAGGTCGCGATTACGTTCGGTGACATCAACGTAGCTGACCAGATACATATCCGACAGTGGCGCGCCACTGACCTCAAGGGTGCGCCGCTGCCCATCTCCGGCGATGATGGTTCTCTCAAACACATCGATGCGCCCCTCGTCGGTGTGCGTCACACCTTTGCTCTTGATCTGCTCCCATCGTTCAACGCTCTGCCCACGTTCACGCTCTTGAGGGTAGATGCGCTCAAAGAGCTCTTCGATCGTACCAAAAGCCTGGACAGGCAGTTTGAAGAGCTGGTTCCACCGCTCATTTGTCCCTAAGATCCTGCCATCGAGGTCTATCAGGAGAAATGGAATCGGCGACTGGTCAAAGAGGCGGCGAAACCTCAGCTCACCGATGTGTGTCTGTCTCTCCGCTTCCTCATTGCGCCTCATCTGGATGGTCAGGGTCACAATCCAGAGTGCAAGGATGATGAGTAGCACAGCGATGCCGATGAGAAGGAAGAGTTGGGCCCGCCTACTGAGCACCCACGAGTACCAAAGCGGCATATTCTGGCTGTACAGTTGCTGCCGGCTCTCCGCGTCGATGAGATCCAATGCCTTCTGAAGGATTGACAGCAGTGGAGAGCGGCTTTGGTGAACCGCCATGGCAAAGCTATTGGTATACGGGGTGGTTCCCACGACCTTCAGTGCATCGGTCATGCCAAGGGTCGAGGCATAGTGGTTGAGGACCATCAAGTTGCCCATGATGGCAAATGCCTTGCCCTGGTGGACAAGGCGCAGTCCCTCCTCATTTGTTGGGACTGTGACAAGGTGAATGTCGGGCCAGTCGCGCCGTACCCACTCCGCTGCCGAATACTCTCCGACAACGGCCAGTGTTCGATCCCCGATCCCTGCAAGCGATCCCACATAGCCGACCTGGCTCTTTGCCATGAGGACGATCGGGATATCCAGGTAGGTCTCAGTAAAGAGCGCATACTGACGCCGCTCATCAGTAGGGTTGAGCGCTGCGGCCATGTCGATGCGCCCCTCTTTGAAGAGGCGGGACCCCTCGGCCCAGGGAGTATCCAAGATAATCTGAAACCGCAGCCCGGTCCGACTGCTGATCTCATCGAGGTACGCTTTGGAGATCCCCTTCGCCTGTGAGCCTTCGACATACTCAAGCGGCGCTTTGGCCGGATCATAGACGACTGTGATAGTGGGATGGGTGCGCAGAAACTCACGCTCCTCGCCGGTCAGCGTTGCCAGAAAGTCCCCCTTGATCGCCGCCGATAGCGACACCAGTGAGTAGATGACCAGCAGCAAGAAGATCACGGGCCGTTTCATGCATCATCCTCCTGCTCCACCATCGACCGATAACGCCTCGCCTGGCCCGAGGAGCGAAGGGCTTCATTGACCTCCTCCTTCAGCTCCATGATCCGCTCCTCGCGGTGTGCCATCACCGCATACCAGCGTTGGAGCATGGCCAGCTGATCATCACTCTCTTTCTGCATCTTCTTCAGTTCACTGATATCCTGGCCCTGGGCGATGACGGCCTGCACCTCCTTTGAATCACTGTCATGGATCAGAGTCGCTGTCCAGACGACGTGCTTCGTCGTCCCATCGGATAGGGTGAGCTCTATCTCCATGGAGGAGAGGTCCCGGCCTGTTACGAACAGACGCTTGACCAATTCGTGTATATCGTGATTCACATATGCCTTAAGGGCAGTGAGGGAGCGACCGATCAGTGAGCCGAGCTCGATGCCAAAGAGACGGGCGAACGCAGGGTTGGCACGCTGGATGACCAAATCTTTGTCCCAGACGACGATCGGGGTGTTGGAGCGGGTGATCAAAGCTGAAAGGTAGTCGCGCGCCTCAAAGAGCTCGCGTTGGAATTCGATGATCGCTCCGATGTCCTGGGTATAGAGGACCATGCCTCCGATTGTCTGGTCGGCATTGTACCACGGCCTGCACTCCCAGCGGGTATGCATCACCGTCCCATCGTCATTGACGAAAAAATCTCCATCATGGTTGAGCACCTCGCCACCGAGAGCCCGTCGGTGAATCTCTTTCCATCGATCAGGAATACCTTTGATGACATCATAGTGGCTCCTGCCAATGATCGCCGCTTCGTCGGAGAGCTGATATTCTTGCAGGTACTTCTTACTAACCATTATGTAGCGCATCTGGGTATCGAAGAGGGCGATTGCACTAAAAGAGTGGTCTATGACATAGCGCATGAGATCCTGGACATGCTGTGCCTGCTCTTGGGCGCGCTGCTGTTCACGCAGGTCACGGTAAAAACACACAAAGGCGATTGGCGACCCATCGCCCATGGCGGTGATGGAGACTTCGATCGGCAGCAGCGACCCATCCTTGGCTCGATGGTGCGCTCGGTAGATCGACGTCTTCGCCGCTTCTACCTGCTTCATCCGCTGGACAAGTTCTTGGGGGTGATCGGAGACAAGAAGGCGCTCGATTGAGGTGCCCAACAGATCGCCCAGTCGATAGCCGCTCATCCGTAGGTACGCTGCATTGGCAGCAACGATCCGTCCCTCGCGATCGAGGCCCAAGTACCCCTCACCCATCTTCTCAACAAGGTCGTCAAGGCCACGGATGATTGGCTTCATGAACGAACGGCGCCTTAGAGCGATGAGCGCGATGATGCCCAGTACCACAAGGAGGCTGATATAGATCAATCGCTCAGTAGAACCGACCATCGTCCCTCCGGCCACGCATCGGTGGCCAACGGTGTCATGGTACCATACATTTACGGATAAGGGTACAGCAATGTCTTATTTTCTTAGGCCAAAACCACTCTTAGCTACGTCCCATGATCGCCCGGATCGTCGAAGCGAGGTCATCACACACCGCATAGCCACCTTTGTGCAGGTGCGCAGCAGCCGTGGCCATCAGATACCCCTCTGCTGCGGCGTCGAGCATGGCGATGTCGTTCTCGTTGTCTCCGAACGCCCAGGTCCTCGTCCGATCGATGCCGTAGTGCGAGCGCACCAGGTCCAGGGCCTCGCCCTTGTCGGTCGGGCAGATATCGAACATCTCAAGGCCTGTGGTGGTCACCCGATAGGCGTGGGACCACGCGCTTCTGCTGCGCTCGATCACCGCCTCGATATTGTTGTTGCACAGGGCTGTCACCTGTAACATCGGGTGCTTGAAAGAGCTCATATCATCGTAGAAGCTGGTAATCTCCTTCAGCGCATAGTGCTCGCTTTTTGCATTGTGGCGAATCTCCTTGGGTAGGTGCAGGCCGACCGTTGAGGAGAAGAGGGGGATGGCATCCCAGGCCAACAGCTTGGCGGCGATCTCAGAGAGGTGGGCAGGCTCGAGGGTATGGTTGGGGATCAATTCGCGCCCGCCTTGGATGATCATGCACCCATTGCACGCTGAGAAGATCACCTTGTCTTCGACGGCGGTGAACAAGGGCGCTAGCGTCGAGATGATTCGTCCACTGGAGATGCACATCAGATAGCCGCGTTCGACCACTTCGTCCACCAGATCAAAGAACGTCGGCGAAACCGCAGCCTGCCCATGGGGCAGGATCGTCCCGTCGACGTCACAGAAAAAGATTCCCTTGTACACCCCTACCCTCCACCCATACGCCGAGTATGGATGAAGTGACGATTCGTTGCAAGACAGCCTAAGCTCTCGCCCCGTAGGTGTCGTTCATATCCATATCGGCTATATCGATGCCAAGGGCCTTGGCTACTCCCTCTCCATAGGCAGGGTCGGCAAGGTAGCAGTGGCGGATATGCCGCTTCTTGACCACCGTTGTAGTCCCCTCCATGTTGCGGGCTGTGTTCTCAAAGAGCCGCTTTCGCTCAGCATCACCCATCAAGGCAAAAAGCCTGCCTGGCTGCTCGTAGTAGTTGTCGTCATCTGAGCGATAGTCGTAGTGGTCCACTGGCCCGTCTCCATCGTAGGCAGGCTCGCCAAAGGAAGGTTGGTCTTTCCACATCCCATAGGAGTTGGGGTTGTAGTGCACCAAAGAGCCAAAGTTCCCATCGATACGCATCGCCCCATCACGGTGAAAGTGGTTGCTTTCAACCCGACTGCGGTTAACCGGAATCTGGTAGTGGTTCACCCCGAGCCGATAGCGTTGAGCATCGCCATAGGAGAAGAGGCGTCCTTGCAGCATCCGGTCAGGAGAGAAGCCGATACCCGGCACCTTGTTAGCTGGGTTAAAAGCAGCCTGCTCCACATCCATGAAGTAGTTGTCGGGGTTTCGGTTCAGCTCCAGTATCCCCACTTCATGAAGCGGATACTCCTTCTGATACCACACCTTTGTCAGATCAAATGGGTTGTCGCGGTGGCTACGCGCCTGTTCTTCGCTCATGATTTGTACATAGAGACGCCAGCGAGGAAACTCCTTGCGCTCGATCGCCTCGTAGAGGTCACGCTGATGGCTCTCCCGATCACAGCCTACCAAGGCGGCCGCTTCGCTGTCGGTGAGGTTCTCGATGCCCTGCTCGGTCTTCAAGGTGAACTTCACCCAGACGCGCACACCTTTGGCGTTGATGAACGAGTAGGTGTGCGAGCCGTAGCCATTCATATGGCGGTAGGTCTTGGGGATACCTCGATCTCCCATCGTAATGGTCACCTGATGCAGCGCCTCCGGGAGCATCGACCAAAAGTCCCAGTTGTTCTGGGCACTACGCATGTTGGTGCGTGGATCACGCTTGACTGCATGGTTGAGGTCAGGGAAGAGTAACGGGTCTCGGAAGAAGAAGACCGGGGTATTGTTGCCCACCAGGTCCCAGTTGCCCTCATCAGTATAGAACTTGATGGCAAAACCGCGGATATCGCGCTCAGCGTCAGCAGCTCCCCGCTCTCCGGCCACGGTGGAGAAGCGGACAAAGAGTTCGGTCTTCTTGCCTACTTCGCTGAAGATCGAAGCCCGCGTCCAATGACTGATGTCCTTCGTCACCGTGAGGGTACCAAAGGCACCGCTGCCTTTGGCGTGCATCCGCCGTTCGGGGATTACCTCCCGGTCAAAATGAGCCATCTTCTCTAAATACCAGGTGTCCTGTAGCATCACCGGCCCACGTCTGCCTGCTGTCTGGATATTCTCGTTGTGTGCGATCGGCCGACCACCGGTGGAGGTCAGTGGTTGTTTCTGTCTATCATCCCGTCCATCATAGGTACTCATAGTCTGCTCCTTTTTTATGATTTTGTAGTAGCACCATCATAGCATGCACCGTCCATAAATCAATACTC
>LVBE01000073.1 GCA_001603105.1 Spirochaetales bacterium Spiro_03 | reverse complement strand
GGATGGAATACTGTGGACAACCTCTTACGGTACTCATGACTGGAAAGAAGAATCGAATTACTTTCGCCCTCCTGGGAGATGACTCGCACAGAACCCAGGTATATGACTTTATGGACTCCAGACTTGAGTCAGAAAAAGAGAGGAATGCCATCATGAGTATCGTTGATTTCATAGATGTAACATTTCCTAATTGCAGTCATGAAAAGAAATTTAAGAAATTTGAAGGACAATCTTTCTGGGAAATAAAAAGTAGCCAAATTCGTATAGCATGCTTTTGGCATCAGAGAACGTTGATTTGCTTTTATGGATGTATCAAAAAAGATGCCAAATGGTCGAAGAGAGACAAGGCGAATGCAGTACAGATATATAGAAACGTAAGAGCAACATGAGAGATAAAGGGGTATTATGATGAGCGGAAATGGAATCAAGCGCTTCATTGCAGAAGCAGAGAATTACGATACAAACCCGGATGTCCAAAAGGAAACTCTGAAGATTCTGGTCACCGGGGAAATCTTGAAAGTCATGCAGGAGAAAAGCATCAAGAAGGCTGAGCTGGCAAAGAGGCTGAGAACAACACCGGCAAACGTCACCCAGATGCTGAACGGGAACCGCAACCTGACCCTTGACACCCTGTATGACATTGCATGCGCATTGGGGTCAAAGGTCAATGTTTCGTTTTCCGATGAGTACCGCTATGCAGGGAGCAAACAGATTGAATTTCACACGCTCTATGAGGGTCCAGGTCAAACCGACAATGACGGCGTCATAGCCGGCGAATGCAATCAACTTTTTACCTGATTGCCATACCATTGGCAGGAGAACAATCTAATGGGTATCTCAATTACCAATATAGTCCTTACCGAACTGAAGTTCCATCGCAATCCAGTTTTGCCGGATGACCTGGATTACACATATCATCTTGAACTAGGAACAACGCATGAAGAGGGGGATGCGTCAGCCCAGGTCTTTTTGAAGATTACAATTCAAGAGGAGAGAAAGAACCTTGAATTGACCTGCTGCATGCTTGGGGATTTTCTCATTAAAAATCATACATCATCGCCATTGCCAATAGATACGTTCCTCCATATCAATGCGCCTGCCATGATCTATCCGTATATGAGGGAGATAATCAGCACAACCACCCAGCGTGCGGGCATGAAGCACCCCCTGTACATCCCTGTATTCAATTTCAAAGCTCTCTACGACAGGAAGCAGGACAGCCGCAAGACAGAAGGAAATCCAGAGTAGATTCCACAATACCGAGTGCATGGGTCTTGGCGCAGGAAGTGTATACCGCTCAAAGGAGTGCAATACAGATGCACCCGACCTACAATCTATGCTATCATGTCCTCGAAGGTGAGGTAGCTATGAGAATTGAATCATTCTCCATGACTGGATATCGAGGAGTCCGTGAAACACAAACCATCTCCTTGAATCCCCAAATGAACATCCTCTTCGGCGAGAATGGAGCAGGCAAGTCCACCGTGCTCTACGGCATGATGACCGCCCTCTCTTGGTATGCTGCACGAGTACGATCCACCTACGGCAATGGCAATAAAATTGGGGAGCATGAGGTCAACAACCAATGCAATCACACAGAGCTCTCCATCACCTGCAGGACAGCAGATGGCCTACCCTTCTCTTGGACCATTGCCAAGAGCAGAAAAGGCTTTGAGACGCTTGAGAGAAGTGACTATGCAGAGCTCAATACCATCGCACAATCTCTACAGCGAAAACGAGAAGCGCATGGAGTAGAAACGAGCCTACCGATAATCGGATTGTATCCGACCAGTCGAACTGGCTTGGATATTCCAAATAGAATAAGGAAGAGGCACACCTTCGATTCCATATCACTCTATGACAGCGACCAGATGTGGAATGCAGATTTCAGACTCTTCTATGAGTGGTGCAGCACCCAACAAGCAATCGAACTAGAGAATAGAGGCAGTAAGAATGCTATCGCATCCGATCGTTCTCTTGATGCGGTGCGGAAGGCGATTCACACCTTCATGGAGGAGTTCTCCGATCTCCGTTTTCAATTCAATACGCCACAAGGATTGTATGTAGACAAGAAAGGGTTTGGTCCGCTGAGAATCGAGCAACTCTCCGGAGGAGAACAATCCCTCCTCGCACTTGTCGGCGATATTGCACGACGACTGGCTATTGCAAATCCCACCCTCCCCAATCCCCTTTTAGGACGTGGCATCATCCTCATCGATGAAGTTGATGTACACCTGCATCCAACGTGGCAGTATTCGGTCGTCG
>LVBE01000005.1 GCA_001603105.1 Spirochaetales bacterium Spiro_03 | reverse complement strand
GGGAAATTCATCGCCTATCCGTTTGAGAGAGGGTTTGGAACCACCATCGGCAACACGCTCAGGCGGGTACTGCTCTCTTCAATCCAGGGATACGCGGTTACTGCAGTGAAGTTCACCTCCTTCAACGAGGATGGGGTTCCGCACATGATCAGCAGTGAGTACGAGCAGCTGCCTGGGGTACGTGAGGATATCAGTGATATCATTGCGAACCTGAAGAAGCTGCAGATCCAGATGCCCGAGGATGCCGAGGGCACCAATCTGCTGATCGAGTGCAAGGGTCCCGGAGTCCTCACCGGAGCGAGCTTTGAGCGCGACCAGGTCGAGATCGTCAACAAGGATCAGGTCATCTTCACGATGATGGATGATGCCAACATCGAGATGGAGGTGCAGATCGACCTCGGCCGTGGCTATGTGCCCAGCGAGATCAACGAGAAGTACATCGAAGAGATCGGTACGATCCCCCTCGATGCCAACTTCAGCCCCATCGACCGGGTCCGGTACTTCATCGAGCCCACACGGGTAGGGTACCGCAGCGACTACGACAAGCTGACTCTCGAGGTGTACACCGACGGGACCATCGCGCCGCAGAACGCCCTTGCCGAAGCAGCGAAGATCGCCAAGGAGTACTTCCAGATCTTCATCAACTTCGACGAGACGTTGATCAACAACACCGATGAGGTCGATGAGGAGGAGGAGCGGGTACGCAAGATCCTCAACACCAGTGTCGAGGAGCTTGAGCTGACAGTCAGGTCGAGCAACTGCCTCAAGAATGCGAACATCCGCACCATTGGGGACTTGACGAAGAAGACCGAAGAGGAGATCGCCAAGACACGGAACTTCGGCAAGAAGAGCCTGCAGGAGATCAAGGAGAAGCTCAAGGAGTGGAACCTCAGCCTCGGGATGACTGACTACAGCGTCCTCAAGACCGCGATTGCAGTATCTGAGAACAAGGAAGAAGAGAATGAAGCATAAGATTGGGTTTAATGCGCTGAGCCGTACGAGCTCCCACCGTAAGGCAATGAAGCGCAACATGGTGACCTCGCTCTTCCGCTACGAGCGGATCGAGACCACCAAGGCAAAGGCTCTGGAAGTCCGTAGGATGGCAGAGAAGATGATCACCCGTGCGAAGACCGATACTGTCGCCAACCGGCGCCTCATCGCTCGGGATATCTCGG
Organism: Spirochaetales bacterium Spiro_03; assembly: GCA_001603105.1. Lineage (GTDB taxonomy): Bacteria > Spirochaetota > Spirochaetia > Sphaerochaetales > Sphaerochaetaceae > Sphaerochaeta. Next base: position 20,389 of record LVBE01000005.1, on the reverse strand, counting down.
ACAAAGCCGTCGCTGCAAAGCTCTTCACGGAGATCGCACCGATGTTTGCCGATCGCAAGGGCGGGTATACCCGAATCCTGAAGACCGGTAACCGCCTCGGCGATAACGCCGAAATGGTCATCCTCGAACTTGTTGAGAAGACCGCTGCAAAAGCTGACAAGAAGGCCGACAAGGCAAAGAAAGCAGCAAAGCCAGCCAAGCCGGCTGCGAAGAGTGAAAAAGAGGAGTAACAAGCCCTCCTAGTACCTCTTCACCCCACCGCCCTAACGGGCCCTGCCGCCATCCTCGGATGGCGGTTTTGTTTTGTCTTGGGGACCCTGGCTCGGCCTGATGGCTTCTTCGCTGCGAAATGGCGGGCAGTACTGAGATAAACTTGTACTCACAGACAAGTTAGTCTTACTTACAAGCCTTGACAATTGCGACAGGCGTACGTATCATTGTGTCAATATAATTGGAGGTGGTATATGAACAATATACTGGTTATCCTCCTTGGTTGTCTTTTTGGTATTGTCTTAGGTTGGTTAGGCCGTTGGCTGTATGCGAAATTTAAGCTTACCTCAGTTGAGCAGCGTGCTGTGAGACTGAACGAGGAAGCGATAAAGGAAGCGGAAGCAAAGAGCAAGGAGCTCTTGCTTGAGACTCGCGATCAGTTGTTGAAAGAACAACAACAGCAAGAACGAGAGGCTAGAGAGAGACGGAATGAACTGCAGCGGGTAGAGAGGAGACTCCTTCAGAAGGAGGAGAACCTTGAAAGCAAGCAGGCCGAACTGGATGCCATCAAAAAGCAATTGGGAGATCGGGAAGAGAAACTTTCCGATAAAGAGGAAGCGGTTGCCCAGATTGAAGGCAGCCTGATTACTGAACTTGAACGCATCTCGGGACTCTCCACCGAGGAGGCCAAGGGCCTGATCATGGAGAATCTCTACAACGATGCGAGGAGAGATGCCCAGCTGATGATCAATAAGATCGAGCAGGAAGCACACCTCTCCGCTGACAAAAAAGCACGTGAAATCGTGGTGACCTCGATTCAGAGGATCGCCACCGAGGTCGTCAGTGACATGACGATCACGTCGGTGAGCCTGCCTGGCGATGAGATGAAAGGGCGGATCATCGGTCGTGAGGGACGAAACATCCGTACCCTCGAGACGCTGACCGGTGTCGATGTGATCATCGACGATACCCCGGAGGCGGTGGTCATCTCGTGCTTTGACCCAGTGCGCAAGGAGATCGCCCGCGTGGCTTTGGAGCGCCTGGTCCAGGATGGGAGGATTCACCCGGCCCGGATCGAGGAGGTGGTGAACAAGGTCTCCAAGGAGGTCGGACGCATCATCGCCGATGAGGGAGAGCGCGTCATCTTCGATCTGGGGATCCACAACGTCGGACCGGAGACGATCAGGGCGTTGGGACGGCTGCACTTCCGTACCAGCTACGGACAGAACGTCTTGGCGCACTCCAAGGAGGTTGCCATCCTCAGCGGGATGATCGCCAGTGAGATCGGAGCCAACAGCGAGATTGCGATGCGCGCCGGTCTTTTACACGACATCGGCAAAGGGATCGAGACCGAGAGTGACGCAAACCACGCCGAACTCGGAGCTGACTTGGCCAAGCGCCTGGGCGAGGACCCCAGGGTCGTCAACGCCATTCTCAGCCACCACAACGACGCTGAGCCACAGACGCTTGAGGCCGTGATCGTCCAGATCGCCGATGCCATCAGTGCCGCGCGCCCTGGCGCACGGCGCGAGACGCTGGACAACTACATCAAGCGCCTTGAGTCGCTTGAGCAGATCGCCGAGAGTTTTTCCGGAGTCGACAAGGCGTATGCGATCCAGGCGGGTAGGGAGCTGCGGATTTTGGTGAACAACGACCAGGTCAACGACGATGGGGCCAAGGAGATTGCCAAGGGCATCGCCAAGCGCATCGAAGCTGAGCTACGCTACCCTGGGCGCATCAAGGTGACCATCATCCGGGAGATGCGCGTCGTCGAATACGCGAGGTAGGCCGGTGGCTGATCAGAGAACTATTGTTGCCCTGCTCTTGGGCGATGTCGTAGGACAGCCTGGCAGCAGGGCTCTCTTTCTCGGACTCCACTCCTTGGTCAAGGAGTGGAGAGCCGATGTCGTGATCGTCAACGGCGAGAACGCAGCCAACGGCTTTGGCCTGAGCCGTGAACAGACCCAGCAATTTTTCTCCCTCGGCATCGATGTCATCACCAGCGGCAACCACATCTGGCAGCAGGAGGACCTGCGTGAGGTGCTTGACAGTGAGAAGCGCCTGCTCAGGCCCGCCAACTACCCCCCACAGGCTCCGGGCCATGGGTCTGTGATCATCGAGAAGAAAGGCCTCAAGATCGCGGTCTTGAACCTGCAAGGTCGCCAGTCGATGCCCAACATCGACTGCCCCTTCAGGGTAGGTCTTGATATAGTGGAGCGCCTATCAAAACAAACGCCGATCATTGTGGTTGACTTCCACGCCGAGGCGACCGAGGAGAAGGAGGCGATGGGCATCTATCTTGGTGGCAAGGTCAGTGCGGTGGTGGGAACCCACACCCATGTACAGACCGCTGACGAGAAGATCATCGCCTCTCACACCGCCTATATCACCGACCTCGGCCTCTGCGGGCCGTCACAGAGCATCATCGGATCGGATATTGATCTCTCCATCCGCCGCCAGCTCACCCAGATGCCGATCCGCAGCCAAGTAGCCGACACCCCCCCGCTTTTGCAGGGAGTTGCCGTCACCATCGAGGTCTCCAGCGGCAAGGCCCTGTCGATCGAGCGATTCTCCAAGGAGTACGCGATCTGATGAGGCGTGACGAAATCATCTTGTTGCAAGCCCTCAGACAGCGCTTCACCGATCAAAGCAGCGATCAATTGACCGCTAAGGTGGTCTGTCGCAAAGTGCGTGTTGACGGGGAGGTGGTCACCGACCCCAAGCAGCCGATTGCCAAGGACGCCCAGATCGAGATCGACGAAGAGGAGCAGTACGTCTCCCGCGGTGGGTATAAGCTTGAGGGGGCCCTCACTGCATTCTCCCTGGAGGTGCGCGACCTCACCCTCCTCGATGCCGGCTCCTCCACCGGCGGCTTTTCCGACTGCCTATTGCGTAGCGGCGCCGCCTTGGTGCACGCCGTCGATGTCGGCTATAACCAGCTCGACTACAGACTTCGCACCGACAGCCGGGTCATCGTCCATGAGCGGACCAATATCATGGACGTGAGTGAGCTGAGCCCCCAGCCTGATGCCGCCGTGTGTGACCTCTCCTTCCGCTCCATAGTCGGAGCTGCGAGCCACATCCTCTCGCTCTGCAAGGAGGGGGCTTTCCTCGTCGCGCTCATCAAGCCGCAGTTCGAGACCCCCAAGGGGATGGAGGGCTTTGATGGAGTCATCAGGGATGAGGCAGTGCTCGTCGATGTTGTGCGATCGGTCATCGAAGCCCTCATCGCTGAGGGCTTAGGCGTTCACGCGCTGACCAAAAGCCCGATCACCGGGACCAAGGGCAATACTGAGTTCTTTGCCCTCGTCAAGGGCGAGCCTGGGCTCACCGCCGATGAGGCGCTAGCCACCCTCACCCAATAGGTGAGCCGTCGACGAGGATCACCACCGCCTTGATGCCGCTTTGTGCCAAGGCGGTGGCTTTGACCTGCTCATCGGCCAAATCCCGTCGCGTCGAGGCTAGATAGTCAGCGCTAAAATCCACAAAGAGGATGGCGTTTGATACCGTCACGCCCCTCAGCCGTGTCTTGGCGTCTATGTAGCTCACCGCCCCGTCAGTGAGCGCTGAAAGCGGAGAGCCGGCGAGCAGCGCCTCGAAGGTATCGTGGTAGACACTTCCTCCCAGGCGCTCGAAGCGGATGGGGTAGATGCGCATCTTACCATCAGGCAGGACGAAGGCGACGCGCACCGCGCGTGTGGCGGTGGTGGGTCCTTGCGCCTCGCCTCTCTTGGAAAGAAGGGCACCCACTCCGCTGTCAGCGAACGCCGCCTTGATTCTTGGATAGCCCAACGCCCCGACAGAGAGGGTGAAGAGCAGCCAGATGATGACGATGAGCAGTGCTCGCCTGGGCCTTCGGTTGTCGTATTCCATCGTCGTCATGGTAGCAGAACATTGGACCCTCTTCCAGCTTTACACCGCTACCTAAACTCCGTATAGTACATTACATATGAGGATCTTCAAGGGGATAGCTGCCTCCGAGGGCATGGTCAAGGGAAAGGCGCTGGTGTTCAGGCGTGCCTCGATGGCCGCAGAGCGACGGCACATCTTTGCCGATGGCATCGCCAGTGAGCTCAAGGCATTGGCCAAGGCACTGGGCGAGGCTCGCCTGACTATCGAGGAGCACTCCCACAGCCAACTGAACAGTGAGTCTCGCCAGATTCTTGAGGCTCACCTGCTCATGCTCGAAGACCCGGAGTACCGCAACCAGATCGAAACGTACATCAGGACCAACCTCGTTTCCGCCCAATGGGCGATCGAGGAGGTCAGTGAGCAGTACGCCTCGATGCTGGCCCAAAGCGGCGACGAGCTGCTCGCAGGGCGCGCTGACGATATCCGTGATGTGTCTCTCTACCTCCTCGATGCAGCAAGAGGGCGCAGGCAGGAGATCGAACTGAGATTGGACGAGGATGTGGTCTTGGTCGCCGACTCCTTGATGCCCAGTGAGCTCTTCGCCCTCGACAAGAAGAGGATCTTGGCCCTGGTGCTCGATGGCGGAGGGCGGGCGAGCCACGTGGCGATTTTGGTGCGGGCATTCAACATCCCGGCAGTCATAGCCACTGGCAGGGCCTCGCATTCGATCAACGATGGTGATGAGGTGATCGTCGACGGCAACTGGGGGGAGGTGTACGTCCGTGCCGACTTCACCGCTGCCCAGCTGCTTGATGAGCGCTATGCCCGATGGCAGGAGCATGAGGCAGAGCTGCAGCAGATGGTGAACCTCGAGACGCAAATGCTCGATGGCGCTCGCGTTGACCTGTACGCCAACATCCAGGGACCGGTCGAGGTCGACGGGGTCCTTGCCAGTGGGGCCAGCGGTATCGGGCTCTTCCGAAGCGAATTCCTCTTCATGGAGAGCGCATCGCTGCCCACCGAGGAGCAGCAGTACCAGGCGTACAAGGCAGCGCTTGAACGGATGGCTCCCAAGGCAGTGACCATCCGGACCTTGGATATCGGCGGAGACAAGATCGTCGAGGAGCTGGGTATCGATGAGAAGAACCCGATCCTTGGCTGGAGGGCTGTACGCTTCTGCCTTTCTCGCAAAGATATCTTCACTACCCAGCTGCGGGCACTGCTGCGTGCCAGCATGCATGGGAATCTGAAGATCATGTTTCCGATGATCAGTGGGTTGGAGGAGCTCAATGCGGTCCTCCACCTCTTTGAGCACGTGAAGGAGGAGTGCCGCCTAGAGGGCATTCTCTTTGATGAGAAGATCGAAGTCGGTACGATGATCGAGGTCCCATCGGCAGCGCTCTGTGCCGATATTTTGGCCAAGCGCGTCGACTTCTTCTCAATCGGGACCAACGACCTGATCCAATACACCATCGCGGTGGACCGAGGCAATGAGAAGATTGCCTACCTCTACCAGCCATTTCACCCTGGGGTGCTCAGATCGATCAAGATGATCGTCGACAAGGCCCATGCCGAGGGGATTGTGGTCTCTCTCTGCGGTGAGATGGCAAGTGATCCACTCTGTTCCGTGCTGTTGGCCGGACTGGGGCTGGATGAGCTGAGCATGGGAGTGCAGAGCCTCTTGCAGGTGCGCAAAATCCTGCGCTCAGTCTCTTCTGAAGAGGCCAGGACCCTGGCCGAGGAGGTCCTTTCGATGGACTCCTATCAGACAATACATACGTATATACGGGAGTGGATGCATGACCGATTCGATCATTTCACCACCATTTGAACGAGAAGAGAAGATACCGGTGATCAGCATCATCGGTCGACCGAACGTAGGGAAATCAACCCTCTTCAACCGCCTGGTCGGCAAGAGGCGGGCCATCACCGACCCAACGCCGGGGGTGACGCGCGATGCCATCAGCGAACGCTGGTACCTAGAGGGCCATGCGGTGACCCTCGTTGACAGCGGCGGCATCAAGTATGAACGCGAGGGACTCGACGACCTGGTCACCGAACGGAGCATGAGCCTGTTGGACAAGAGCGACGCCATCATCTTCTTGATGGAGGCGAAGGAGATCAGCAGCGAGGATGAGGAGCTCTTGGCCCACCTGCGTCCTTGGGCCGAGAAGCTGGTCCTGGTCGTCAACAAGATCGATGACCCCCGACACATGGACCTGGTATGGGAGTTCTACGCCTACGGCTATCAGCGGGTGCTCGGTATCAGTGCTGCCCACGGCCATGGCATCGGTGAGCTCGAGGAGATTTTGCTTGAGCTCTTGGGTCTTACTCCCCAAGAGCGGGAAGCGGAGAGCGAGGCGGTGATCAGGCTTGCCATCATGGGCAAGCCCAACACCGGCAAGTCCACGCTGGCAAATCTGCTTGTCGGTGATGAGATCTCGATCGTCAGCGACATTGCCGGTACGACGCGGGATGTCGTCTCTGCGTCCTTTGTCTATAAGGGGACAGAGTTCAAGGTCCTCGATACCGCCGGGATCCGGCGCAAGAGCAAGGTCGATGAGAACGTTGAATACTACTCGGTGAACCGGGCGATCAAGACGATCGATGAGTGTGATGTCGTGCTGCTCGTCGTTGACGCGGTTGAGGGGCTGAGCGAGCAGGACAAGAAGATCGCCGCCCTCATCGTGCGACGGGGCAAGGGCATCATCCTGGTTCTCAACAAGAGTGACCTGCTCAGCGGTATCGGCAACGAGCAGGCAGCGATCAAGGACCGGGTCCGCTTCCTCTTTCCCATCCTCTCATTTGCCCCGATCACCTTCATCAGTGCGCTGAAGGGGATCGACATCGGCAAGATGCTGGATACCGTCTGGGCGGTGTGGCGCCAGCTCAACAAGCGCGTTGAGACGGCGCGACTGAACGAGGCGATAATCCAGTGGGGTCAGGCATACCAGCCTCCGCGTGACAAGGAGGGGCACTTCAAGATCTACTACGGTACCCAGACCTCGACCCATCCGGTTCGCTTTCTGCTCTTCGTCAATCGGGTCAAGGGTTTTCCTCAGGGGTATGTGCAGTTCTTGAAGAACAGCATCAGACGTGACCTCGGCTTTGATTCGATCCCGCTTGAGATTGACCTCAGAGAGAGAAAACGAAATCCTTCCCTCAATGAGCGGGGTGTGAAACGTCCCGTCGAGAAAACACCTGATAAGCCGACCAAGTCGCCGAGGACAGGGGGGCGGGCAGTGGCGAAGCCAAAAGCCCGCAAACCCGGTAACCTTGCGTCGTTGGACAAACAGCGCAAACGCCAGGAAAAGCAGCAAGGCAGGCGCACGACAGCCAAGAAGCGAGGGTGAGATGGGCTTTCTAACCGACCAAGGAGTACGCTATCTCGCCTTGGACATCGACGGAACTCTCTACCCAAAGCGAATGCTCAATGAGCGGATGGCACGCTCATTCTTCCCCTCTCCCCGCCTGGCACTCGCCTTCAATTGGGCACGTTCGGCGTATCGCCGCCTCCAGGAGGAGGAGCCCACGCATCCGGCAAATCGCGCTGGTTTGCTTGAGCGCCAAGCGGCCCTGGTCGCCTCGCGCTTGAAGACGGAGCAAACAGGGAGAGTGGAAGCTGCCATCCATCGGCAGTTCTATCGGGCGTGGGAGCGCTCGTTTCGCTCCATCAAGCCATTTGCGCACCTGCGCGAGAGCTTGGTCGAGGCCAGAGCCCAAGGTTTGACAATCGTGGTCCTCAGTGACTTTCCGGTCGCCGACAAGCTGAAGACCCTGGGGATCGAGGATCTGGTCAGCGCAGCCTTCTGCAGCGAGGAGAGCGGCTACCTCAAGCCCAGTGGCCATGCCTTCGCCCTCATCCTCGACTACCTCGGCTGTGAGGCAAGCGAGATCCTCTACGTCGGCGACTCATACTCCAAGGATTGCGTCGGGGCGAAGGCGGTGGGCATGCACACCGCCTTGATGGGGCAAACGGAGCATACACGCTATCCTGATGCAGATCTTGTAGTACACTCTTGGAAGGAGCTTGCTGCTCTGATACTGTAAGCAAAAGGGGGTGGGCCATGGGACTTGAACTCTTGTTGCCGGTACTGTTCTTTTTGATCACATTGATCATCATCTACTTGCTCAGGCGCGAGGATCGACGTGACCGCCGCCTCGATTTGATCAAAAAACGAATCGGGGAGTTCAATGCTGAGATTGAGCGGACCATCCAAAACTTCAGGGATACCGCCCAAGTCTCCGAGGAGCGGATCAACTCGTATGCGGAGAACGCCAAGGCGCTTGGTGCTACCTTGGCAGGTCAACTTTCCGACCTGCAGCATCGCAGCGCTGACCTCTCCAAGCTTCAGGAGGTGCTCAACACCTATCGCGATTCCATCACCCGACTAGGGTCGACCACAGCGAGCGTTGAAAGCCGCATCGGGCAGGTCAAGCGCGAGATCGAACGGCTTGAGACAGTCAATGTGACAATCCAGCGCTTTGATGAACGGCTTGAACAGCAGATGCAGCAGCTAGAGAGCTCCCTCGATGGACAGCAGGCGCACTATGGGGCGTTTGTGGCAAAGCTTGAGGGCCGCTATGAGGAGCTTGAGCGAACCTGCCAGACTCTTGTTGAGAGCACTGAGGTGCGCCTTGGTGCCTCGGGCCAGCTTCTACAGCAGATGATAGATCGCTTCAATGACCAAAGAGTGGCCAGTGATGAGGCGCTCGCAGCTGCACAGCAGCGTATGGATGAGATGGTCGAGGCAGCCGGAGAACACCTTACCTCACTGTGTGTTGAAGCGGACCGGCAGTGCAGTGCCCGCCTTGAGGATTTTGCCGGCTGCTGTGACCGTGAGATCTCATCGATCGTTGAGCGCAGCATCGAGCAGACCGACGAGGCCTTCAAGACGATGGTCGGAGTCATCACCAGCTTCATTCAAGACCTCGAGGATCGCTCAAGCCAGAGTGAAGAGCTCCATGAGCTGCTGATCCGCCAGCAGAAAGCCAATCTAGCCGAGTACAGCGAGGAGATCCAGCTACTGCAGCAGCTGAGCGTCCAAAGTGAAGAGTCCATCCGCCGTGATGAGCTGCGTCGCCGTGAGCTGCTGGAGGTTCGTACCCATCTCAGAGAGGAGACCGTCGCCCTGCGCAGCGAGCTGGACCGGATGGCTGAGGAGCAGCAGCAGCTGTTCGCTGCCAATAGCCAAGCCAAAGCAGAGCAGGAGAAGCTGCAAAGTTCACTCGCACACCTGTCGCTGCAGATCATTGAACGTCAGGACGAGTTGATCAGAGGCGATAGCGACCAAGAGCTGGACAGCGACACTGTATACGTCGATGAGGATGAAGTGCTAGCTCTTGAAGAGGCGGTATCTGAGGCCCAACCAATCGATGATGAGGAAGACGAACTTACCGTAGAGACGCCTGGGGATGATGCCGATGAAGCGCTCTTAACAGAAGAGGAGCTTTTGGAAGAAACAGCGCCTGAGGTCTTTGCAATCGATGATGAGGAAGATGAACTTCCCATAGAGGCGCCTGGGGATGATGCCGATGAAGTGCTCTCGATAGAAAAGGAGGGCGACGAAGCCCGACTTGACGACGATGAGTCTTTGGAAGCGACAGTGCCTGAGGTCTTTGCCCTCGATGATGAGGAAGATGAACTTTTGCCCGAGGTGGCCCAGGCCGATGAAAACGGTGAGGGTGAACAACCCATCGAAGAAGAGGCGGATGAACTTCTACTAGAAGAGCTACTGCCCCCACAGGTCCTTGACCAAAAGGCGGAAGACCTGGAGGGCGAGCAGAAGCGCCAGATGTGGGTTGAATATGTGCCGGAGGGAGACGAGGAGGAGATCTCCCTTGACGAAGAGGATCTCTGAAAACCCTTGACGCTCCCCTAGGGTGTGAGTATGTTATCTCTAGCCCGTGACCGGGTGACTTTTTTGTGAAGAGTCATGATGTGACCATACGCTCAAAAAGTAGGTATTACTTACTGTTGGGCTTCAAATTACCATGTCAGGCAACCTGGTCTGACCTGGCGAGTCGAGGAATGGAATGAGTAAGAAAGAGAAGAAGGAAGAGCGCGTTGAAACCACGGATGAGGCAGTTGAACTCACCGAAGCTGAACAGGCTGAGGCGACCATTGGCCAGCTACAGGATGAACTTGCCTCTCTTAAGGATGAGTGCGCTGCATTGAAGGATCAGATGCTCCGCGACCGGGCTGACCTTGAGAACTACCGCAAGCGTCTGGTTCGGGACAAGGAGGACTCCATCCGCTTTGCCAATGAGAACCTGATCCGTGACTTGCTCCAGCCCCTTGATGACTTTGCACGGGCTCTGGAGGCAAGTGAGTCCTCCAAGGACTATGCGAAGGTCCATGACGGGGTGGTGATGGTCAACTCACAGATCTACTCCACGTTGGAGAAGAACTGGGGTCTTGAGCGCATCGAGGCGCTGGGCAAGGAGTTTGACCCGCAGTGCCACGAGGCGTACCAGGTCGTTGTCGACGACTCCTTGGAGCATGAGACGGTGCTGGAGGAGTACGTGGTCGGTTACACCCTTCACGGGCGGGTACTTCGCCCCTCAAAGGTAAAAGTTGGCAAGCCAAACGTTTGACGATTGCCTCGTGTATGAGTACCTTTGGTGCAGAACCTACAGAACAATAGAGACACTTTGAAAGAGGAGAATGATAAGATGGGAAGAATCATAGGAATTGACCTTGGGACCACCAACAGCTGTGTTGCTGTCATGGAAGGAAACGATCCCGTGGTCATCGCAAATAGCGAGGGCCAGCGTACTACCCCAAGCATTGTTGCATTTACATCCAAGGGAGACCGCCTTGTCGGTCAGCCGGCAAAAAACCAAATGGTGACCAACGCTGAGAATACGGTGTATTCCATCAAGCGTTTCATGGGTCGCAAGAAGGGAGAGATCCCCGGTGAGCTGGACAAGATCCCCTATACCGTGATCACCGGCTCAAGCGGTGAGATCATGGTCCAGATCCGTGGCGAGAAGCACACGCCCCAGGAGATCTCGGCAGCGGTGCTGCAGAAGATGAAGAAGACTGCAGAGGACTACCTCGGCGAGCCGGTCACCGAAGCGGTCATCACCGTTCCGGCGTACTTCAACGACGCCCAGCGTCAGGCAACCAAGGATGCAGGCAAGATCGCAGGTCTCGATGTCAAGCGCATCGTCAACGAGCCGACCGCTGCCGCCCTTGCCTATGGATTGGGCAAGGACGCCTCACGCGAGGAGAAGATCGCCGTCTACGACCTCGGTGGCGGTACCTTCGATATCTCGATCCTCGAGCTCGGTGACGGGGTCTTTGAAGTCAAATCGACCAACGGTGACACCCACCTTGGCGGTGATGACTTCGACCAGCGCATCATCGACTGGATGGTAAGTGAGTTCAAGAAGAGCAACGCCATCGACCTCTCCGCCGACAAGATGGCCCTGCAGCGTCTGCGCGAAGCAGCGGAGAAGGCGAAGATCGAGCTCTCCAACTCCAGTTCGACGGACATCAACCTGCCGTTCATCACCGCTGATGCCACCGGACCCAAACACCTGCAGATGACGCTGTCCCGTGCAAAGTTCGAGCAGTTGGTCGCAGACCTGATCCAGCGCTCCAAGGCGCCGGTACAGAACGCCCTGCGTGACGCAGGCCTTTCGGCAAGCGATATCGATGAGGTCATCCTCGTCGGTGGCTCGACCCGGATTCCGGCCGTCCAGGCGATGGTCAAGGAGCTCTTTGGCAAGGAGCCGCACAAGGGCGTGAACCCTGATGAAGTCGTCGCCATGGGCGCTGCGATCCAGGGAGGCATCCTCGGCGGCAACGTCAAGGACGTACTGCTGTTGGACGTCACTCCGCTGTCGCTTGGAATCGAGACCCTCGGTGGCGTCTGCACTCGCTTGATCGAGCGCAACACGACGATCCCGACTCGCAAGAGCCAGATCTTCTCCACCGCCGCCGATGGACAGACCGCTGTGTCGATCCACGTATTGCAGGGCGAGCGCGAGATGGCAAGCCAGAACCGTACCCTCGGGAACTTCGATTTGATCGGAATTCCTGCAGCGCCGCGTGGGGTTCCCCAGATCGAGGTCACCTTCGACATCGACGCCAACGGTATCGTCCACGTCTCTGCCAAGGACCTGGGAACCGGCAAGGAGCAGAAGATCCGCATCGAGAGCTCCAGCGGACTGAGCGAGGCTGAAATCGAGAAGATGGTCAAGGAGGCTGAGCTGCATGCCGAGGAGGATAAGCGCGAGCGTGCCCGTATCGATGCCCGCAACGAGGCTGACAGCCTGATCTACTCCACCGAGAAGTCGCTGAAGGAGTATGGTGACAAGATCGACGGCAGTGACAAGGCCGCCATCGAGAGCGCCATCGCTGACCTGAAGGCAACGTTGGAGAACCACGGCGCGGCCGCTGACGCCATCAAGGCAAAGAGTGAGGCGCTGCAACAAGCGGCGTACAAGCTCGCCGAAGAGGTGTACAAGGCATCAGCTGCCGAAGGTGCAAGCGCAGGTGCAGGCGCAGATGCTTCGGCCAGCCAACAGGGTCCTGCTTCCGCAGCCCATGACGGGGTGGAGGACGCCGACTTCGAAGTTGTAGACTAAGGAGTCGGTAACAGGATACTATTATAGATAGCAACTGGGCATGTCGGCTTCGGCCGACATGCTCTTTGAGAAGCCAATTTGATCGAAGGAAGTCCCACCGTGGCGAAACGTGATTACTATGAGGTGCTTGGGGTCTCCAAGACCGCAACCCTGGATGAGATAAAAAAAGCATACCGCAAGCTGGCCATTGCAAACCACCCTGACCGCAACCAAGGGGATGCGGCCGCCGAGGAGCGCTTCAAGGAGGCCACCGAGGCGTACGATGTGCTCAGTGATGAGAAGAAGCGTGGCATGTACGACCAGTTCGGCTTTGCCGGCGTCGACCCGTCAGCCGGTGGACACGACTACTCCAACGTCTATCGTGACTTCAGCGATATCTTCGGCGGTGGAGGCTTTGAGGATATCTTCTCCTCCTTCTTCGGCGGTGGAGGACGGAGCCAGGGTCGAGGCGCTCAGCGAGGACCTGAAGCGGGTGCGTCGCTGCGCTATGAGGTGGAGATCTCCTTCAAGGATGCCGTCTTTGGCACCAAGGTCGAGGTCTCCTATGCCCACCAGGTCGCCTGTGATGTGTGTGGCGGCTCCGGCTCACAGGGCGGCAGTGGGACCAAGGTCTGTCCGACCTGTAGCGGCAGTGGCCAAGTACGGCGTTCAAGCGGCTTTTTTGCCATCGCATCGACCTGTCCTACCTGTAACGGAAGCGGCCAAGTCATTGAGAACCCCTGCGCCTCGTGTCATGGCAACGGTCTTAAGCGCAAGCAACAGAAGGTCAAGGTGACTATCCCCGCCGGCGTCGATACCGGCAGTCGCGTCGTATTGCGCGGTATGGGAGACGCCGGACCGAACGGCGGACCGAGCGGAGACCTCTACGTCTACATCAACGTGCGCGAGCATAAGTTCTTCGTTCGCCAGGAGTATGACCTCTTCTGCCAGGTGCCGATCTCCATCACCCAGGCTTCCCTTGGAGCGGAGATCCAGGTACCCACCATCGATGGACAGTCCATCAAGCTCACAATCCCCAGTGGGGTTCAGCACGGCAAGATGCTACGGGTGCGTGGACGCGGGGTGACCAGGCTCAACTCAACCGACCGGGGCGACATGTACATCAAGTTGATGATCGCCGTCCCCAAACGGCTCAGTTCGAAGGCAAAGAAGCTCATGCAGGAGCTCAGCGATACCCTCGGTGAGGATACCAATCCTACACCGGTTCCGTTCACACAAGGATAGGTCAATACCAATGGGTGAGAAGATCATCGGCTTTCATGCTATAGAAGAGGGGCTCAAAGGTGCACAGCGCGGCAGTGTCCTCTACCTTGAACGCGGTCTGGGCTCTCGCCTAGAGCGCATCGAGCACCTCGCCCAAGCCAATGGGAAGGTCGTTATCAAGAAGGTTCCCAAGACAGATCTTGACCGCCTTGCAGGCGGATCGGATCACCGTGGGGCGGTCCTGGATCTGGTAGCAGGGGACAAGGAAAGCCGAACGAAGAGCAACAAAGGCGATGTCAAGTCGTTTGTAGAGCGCCTTGGTGAGGATGAGACAGCCCTTGTCCTGATCCTCGATGAGATCACCGATGTGCAGAACCTCGGCTCCATCCTGCGTTCAGCCGACCAGTTCGGTGTCTCGCTCGTCATCCTGCCTGAGCGGCGCAGTGCACAGATCAACCCGACGGTTATCAAGGTTTCCAGTGGTGCTGCCCACTACGTCCCGGTTGCCCGGGTAGTCAACCTCAACCGCGAGATCGAATATCTCAAGGGCGCCGGTTTCTGGGTCTATGGGGCTACTCTCCAAGGAGAGAGCCTTCCGGCTGTCACCTTCCCCAAACGTACCGTCATCGTGATGGGCAGCGAGGGCAAGGGGATCTCCAAGATGACCGAAGAGCTGTGTGACCACCTCGTCACCATCCCCACCCGCGGTCACATCGACTCACTCAACGTCTCGGTGGCTACGGCCATTATGCTCTACGAGGTGCGTCGACAGCAACCGTAAGGGTTTGGTCACCTCACTTCCCCCGATACTATATCGGGAGATTATTGTCTGAACATCCTCTCTGTGGTTGAGTGTCACGCTCTACTGTATCGTAGGAGTGAGGAGATAGGCCCAAATGTGGGCCACATTGTGCGGTTTTCTCAAACTTCTGTCCAGTTTCTATAACTATGCATACAATTTGCATCTTGATGCATAAAGGTGCAAACAATTCCTTGTAATCTAGGTCAGGATTTCGTATTATGGGGAAATGGGGAATACCCCACTAAGGAGAGAAGAAAATGAAAAAGACGTTTGCTCTTATTCTCGCTGTTCTTCTGGTATCAGGAATCCTCTTTGCGGCCGGTACGAAGGAAGCACCCAAGGCTGCTGCCACTGACTTCCACGTGGGGATTGTGACCGGTACGGTCTCACAGTCCGAGGATGACCTCAGAGGCGCAGAGGCGCTCATCAAGGAGTACGGCTCGGTTGCAAGTGGTGGAATCATCCAGCACGTCACCTACCCTGACAACTTCATGGATGAGGCCGAGACGACCATCAGCGTCATCGCCGGTCTTGCTGACGACCCGAAGATGAAGGCGATCATCGTCAACCAGGCAGTTCCGGGAACTACCGAGGCGTTCCGCCGCATCAAGGAGAGACGGCCTGACATCATCACCATGGCCGGTGAAGCCCACGAGGATCCAGGTGTCATCCAGAGCGCCGCTGACCTTGCGGTGAACAACGACTTCGTTGCCCGCGGCTACACCATCATCCACACCGCCCACGAGCTGGGTGTGGATACCTTCGTGCACATCTCGTTCCCCAGACACATGAGCTACGAGACCCTCTCCCGCCGCGCCGCCATCATGAAGGCGACGTGTGAGGACCTGGGCATGAAGTTCGTCATGGAGACCGCTCCGGACCCGACCAGCGACGTCGGTGTCGCCGGTGCCCAGCAGTACATCCTGGAGAAGGTCCCCGCATGGATCGAGCAGTACGGCAAGAACAGTGCCTTCTTCTGCACCAACGACGCCCACACCGAGCCGCTGCTCAAGCAGCTGCTTGCCTACGGTGGCTACTTCATCGAAGCAGACCTCCCCAGCCCCTTGATGGGATATCCTGGTGCACTGGGCATCGACCTGACCAAGGAAGCAGGGGACTTCCCCGCCATCCTGAAGAAGGTTGAGGCCGCTGTCGCAGCCAAGGGCGGCGCCGGTCGCTTCGGCACCTGGGCGTACTCCTATGGCTACACCGTCTCCGCAGGTCTTGGTACCCACGCCATCAACGTGCTGCGCGGTGAGAGCGAGCTGCTCAAGCTCAGCGACATCATGAAGGCGTACGGCAAGTACACCGGTCAGGCAAAGTGGAACGGCTCCTTCTACACCGATGTGAACACCGGTGTGCGGGCCCGTAACCACGTTCTGATCTATCAGGACACCTATATGATGGGCAAGGGCTACATGGGAGCCGCCGATCTGGTCGTCCCTGAGAAGTACTTCGCGATCAAGTAAACGAGGAAATCGGTTCTTTCAGGGGGGAGAGTAGAACTCTCCCCCCTTATCCCGCTATAGTGGAGTGATGGCCGTGGTCGTCACTGTTGCCTCATCGAGGCAAGAGTCACAACCATGGTATGTAAGGATGGAATAGATGAGTGTACACGATGTTCCATTGCTAGAGATGAAGCACATCAGCAAGGATTTCTTCGGAAACCAGGTGCTCAATGATATCAATTTTTCACTCAAGCGAGGAGAAATCCTCGGCTTGGTAGGCGAAAATGGTGCAGGCAAGTCCACGCTGATGAAGATTCTCTTTGGAATGGATGAGATCCACCAAACCGGTGGATATGGGGGGGATGTTCTCATTGAAGGGACCAAGGTCTCCTTTGCGTCCCCCAGCGATGCATTGGCGCGGGGCATTGGGATGGTGCATCAGGAGTTCAGCCTGTTGCCCGACTTCACTGCCACCGAAAATATCATGCTCAACCGTGAGCCGCTTACCTATACGTGGCTCAGTGAGGTCTTCGGCCCTCGGATGAACGTCCTCAATCGCAAAGAGATGGATGCGATCGCCAAAGCGGCCATCGGACGGCTGAACGTGAAGCTTGACCACCAGATGTTGGTCAGTGAGATGCCGGTGGGTCACAAGCAATTCACCGAGATCGCCCGTGAACTGAGCAAGGAGGCGAGCGAGACGAGTGAGGGCATCAAGCTCCTGGTCCTCGACGAGCCTACCGCGGTGCTCAGCGAGCAGGAGGCCGATAGCCTGCTTTCGTCGATCAAGCGCCTCAGTGAGGCAGGCATAGCCATCATCTTCATCACCCACCGCCTGCAGGAGATCATCGATGTGTGCGACACCATCATGGTCATGCGCGATGGGATGATTATCAAGACCGTCCCCGCTCAAGGGGTCGCGGTCACCGACATCGCCCATTGGATGGTTGGCCGTCAGGTCGATACGAGCAAGCGTGAGGTGCGAACCTTCGACTACGGCTCATCGCCGGTGATCCTCTCGCTTCAAAACCTGTGGGTCAACATGCCCGGTGAGACAGTGCGCGACGTCACCCTCGATGTGCACAAGGGAGAGATCTTGGGCATCGGTGGGATGGCGGGGCAGGGAAAGCTCGGCATTCCCAACGGAGCGATGGGACTCTTTCCCGCAGGTGGTACGGTCACGTTCGAAGGACAGCAGATCATGCTCAACAACCCACGCAACTTCCTCGATGCCGGCATGGCGTTCGTCAGTGAAGATCGGCGCGGGGTGGGACTTCTGCTCGACGAGAGTCTTGAGTGGAACGTTGCCTTCACCGCCATGCAGGTGCAAGAGAAGTTCCTGAAGAAGTATCTCGGCGGCTTGATCCAATGGCGGGATCAGCAGCAGATCGAGGAGGAGACCGCCTCATACGTCAAGCAACTTGAGATTCGCTGTGTCTCGACCAAGCAGAAGGCGAAGGAGCTGTCGGGAGGAAACCAGCAGAAGGTGTGCTTGGCAAAGGCGTTTGCCGTCAACCCCAAACTGCTCTTCGTCAGCGAGCCGACGCGCGGCATCGACGTCGGGGCGAAGGCGCTGGTGCTCAAGGCGCTCAGAACATATAACGAGGAGAGTGGTACGACCATTGTCATGATATCCAGTGAACTTGAGGAGCTACGCTCCATCTGTGACCGTATTGCCATCATCAGCGATGGCAAGGTCTTCGGGACCCTACCGGCGACGGCACCGAGTGCTGAGTTTGGCCTCTTGATGGTCGGCCAGGCGAGCACGCAGGATTGGGGAGGTGCGGTATGAACGTAGGCAGACCAATCGAGCTAGGAAAGGGCTTTGTCCGCTCCTTCGGCCTACCGAGGATCATCATCGCCCTCTTCTTGCTCTCGCTCTTCATCCTTGCCCCCATTGCCGGAGTCAATGTCGGCACGAGCTTCAGTGACACCCTCAACCGCTTCGGTATGAATGCGATCATGGTCCTTGCCATGGTCCCGATGATCCATAGCGGCTGTGGGTTGAACTTCGGCCTTCCGCTAGGCATCATCGCGGGCCTGCTCGGGGCGACCATCAGCTTGCAGGTCAACATACCCGGCCCTGCCTCCTTCTTCTTGGCGATCCTCTTCTGCACCCCGTTCGC
Organism: Spirochaetales bacterium Spiro_03; assembly: GCA_001603105.1. Classification (GTDB taxonomy): domain Bacteria; phylum Spirochaetota; class Spirochaetia; order Sphaerochaetales; family Sphaerochaetaceae; genus Sphaerochaeta. The sequence continues at coordinate 2,150 of LVBE01000005.1, read as the reverse complement.
CCTGATCTTGGGCTGGGGGTACGGGCAGCTGCTCAACCGCGTCAAAGGCGGTGAGATGATGATCGCCACCTATGTGGGGTTTTCGAGCGTTGCCTTCATGTGCATCATGTGGCTGCTGTTGCCCTTCAATAATCCGACGATGGTGTGGGGCTACAGCGGCAGTGGGTTGCGTACGACCATCAGCGTTGAGGGCTACTACCTGCATGCGTTGAACAACTTCCTTTCTATCCGCCTCACGCGCCACCTGGTCATCCCCACCGGGATGCTGCTCTTCTTTGCCTTCTTCGCGTTCATCATCTGGGCATTCTTGCACACCAAGACCGGAACGGCGATGACGGCGGTGGGGTCGAACCCGGTCTTCGCCCGCGCCAGCGGAATCAACGTCGACCGGATCAGGACACTGAGCGTAGTGATGTCAACCTGGCTTGGTGCGGTGGGCATTCTGGTCTACCAGCAATCCTTCGGCTTCATCCAGCTCTATATGGGACCGTTCTACATGGCTCTTCCCGCTGTCTCGGCGATCCTCATCGGTGGGGCGAGTGTGAACAAGGCGAGCATCCTCAATGTGGTCATCGGCACCTTCCTCTTCCAGGGCATCGTGACGATGACCCCGTCGGTGATGAACTCGATGATCCACACCGACATGAGTGAGGTCATCAGGATTGTGGTTTCAAACGGCATGATCCTCTATGCCCTGACGAGAAAGACGGAGGCAGTGCGATGACATTGAAGATGACCCCGTCAAAGCGACTGGTTCGTTTTATGGCGAACAATACCGTTCCAATCCTCTTTCTGATCATCTGTGCCTTCGGCATCCCGCTCTCGGGGTACTCGGCAAACTATCTGGTCAGCGAAATCATCGTCAGACTGGTACGCAACTCCTTCTTGATCGTCAGCCTCCTGATCCCGATCCTCGCTGGCATGGGCCTGAACTTCGGCATGACGCTGGGAGCGATGGCCGGGCAGATCGGCCTGATCTTCATCAGTGACTGGGGCATCGTCGGGATCCCCGGCATGGTGCTGGCGATGATCATCTCGACGCCGATCTCGATGTTGCTGGGGTGGTGGTGTGGCAAGATCCTCAACATGGCCAAGGGCCGTGAGATGGTCACCAGCTACATCATCGGCTTCTTCATGAACGGTATCTACCAGCTGGTGGTCCTCTACGGCATGGGGCCGGTCATTCCGATCCGCAACAAGGCCCTGGTGCTGCCCCGTGGCTACGGGATCCGCAATACCGTCAACCTCATCGGCATCCGAAAGGCTCTGGATAGTCTGTTGGCGATCCGCATCTTTGGGGTTCTGGTCCCGCTGGCCACGTTCATCCTCATCGCCTTGCTCTGTCTCTTTGTGCTCTGGTTCAAGAAGACGAAGCTCGGCCAGGACATGCGGGCAGTTGGACAGGATATGGAGGTGGCACGGGCGGCCGGCATCCGCGTCGAGCACACCCGTATCGTCTCGATCGTCATCTCCACCGTCTTTGCCGGCTACGGGATGATCATCTACCTGCAGAATATCGGGACGCTGAACACCTACAACAGCCATATGCAGATCGGTATGTTCAGCGTCGCTGCCTTGCTCGTTGGTGGTGCTACAGTGGCCAAGGCCAATATCAGAAACGTCTTCTTGGGCGTCATCCTCTTCCACCTGATGTTCATCGTCAGCCCGATGGCAGGCAAAAACCTCATCGGCCAGGCTCAGTTGGGTGAGTACTTCCGTGTCTTTGTCTCCTACGGGGTCATCACCATCAGCTTGGTGCTCTACGAGGTGCGCAAGAAGCGCGACCTGGCGCTGGCAGGACAGACGCTGGCTGCACAGCAGGAGGTGGGAGCATGAACGGACGAACACGTGCGATCAGAGGCGGCGTTATCGCCCTGATTCTCATTCTCTCGGTCATTCTCTTCCTTGTCGGCAAGAGCCACACGATCCTGGTCGACAACAAGACGACCACTGTTGACGGATTGGAATATGCCGCCCTGAAACTTGTTGAGGTGTCGGTCAACAAGGCGGAGTCTCTGGAGCTCACCCCGCGCGACCGCGACAAGTTTGAGGTCACCGGGCAGAAGCATACGGTGACGGTCACCTATACCGATCAGTGGTGGGAGGAGCACACCATCGTGCGCACCTTCTCCGTCCCGCTGATGCAGGAT
>LVBE01000238.1 GCA_001603105.1 Spirochaetales bacterium Spiro_03 | reverse complement strand
AACGTGATCACTTGAATTATTCAATGTTTAGAATTCATAAACGCAGCGGAGGGTACCGCTTTATCCATGCGGTGAACGGATGCTTATTGCCCATTCAAAAATTTGTAAATGAAGAAATTCTACAAAAAATCCAGCCTCATCATTGTTCATTTGCATTCTCTAGGTATGGAGGGATTAAGAAATGCGCTGATATGCACTTAGGATCTGATTGGTTGATTAAATTTGACTTGCGAGACTTTTTCACGACAATCACAGAGAAGGATGTTTATAAAGTTTTTCACAAATTGGGTTATACAAGGCTTTTATCGTTTGAGCTGGCTCGATTGTGTACCACATTACGATTACCGGAAGAGCAAAAGAAATATTTACGCGAGAACAGAGTCTTTGTGGATTACAATAATCTAACGGCTTTCCCATATTCTTCTAGAGTTAAAATGGGTGTGTTGCCGCAAGGGGCTCCAACTAGCCCAATGCTGAGTAATTTAGTTGCATATGAGTTAGATAAGGCACTTGAATCATATGCAGTCCAATCGGGATTTGTGTATACCCGATATGCAGATGATTTGACTTTTTCAGCTGTAGCACTTCCCGAAGACACCAGTGTTCCCCAGATAATACACGATGTATATGCAATTATCAGAAAGCATCATTTTACGCCGAATACAGAAAAGACTTCAATTAAAGGTCCTGGGAGTAGAAGAATGGTGTTGGGCTTGCTCGTTGACGGTGAGATTTCTAGAGTATCAAAGCAGATGAGACATCGGGTAGAACGCAATTTATATGCCATAGGAAAATATGGATTGGCTGAAGTTGCTAAACATGAAGGTTTTGAATCTGCCTATGGGTTTTGCAATCACATGAATGGGTTGTTGGCATATATCCAGGACGTTGATTTGAAATTGAAAAAGAAATATGAGGCAGATTATGATAATGCAATGTTTGCTCTTAAGG
>LVBE01000237.1 GCA_001603105.1 Spirochaetales bacterium Spiro_03 | reverse complement strand
GCATATTCAGTAAGCTTCAATAGACAGTGATTTGAAGCGTATTCTCTCCAACGGGAACAGCCTTGGTAACCTCATGTTCCTCAATCTCTGGCCATTGGGCGTCGTATACCACGCCGTTTGCTGTGCAGCTCAACATACCCAATAAAAACTAAACCTAGACAATTTGAGAAAATGAATAGATAATAAACACGTCAATAGTAGCTAATCGGCCAGATAAAAAGACCGAGTCTCAGGCTTAGCGCTTCTTCCAATTGATGCATCTTACGGTGTGAGACTCACCGCAAAGTTGGAGGATGCCGTGAAAACGTTCAAGAAAGCTCTATTTAATATCACTGTCTTTGTCTCTATCATCATGTTCGTTTTTAGTTGTTCTATGGATAAACTTACAATAGATATAGACGAAGGGTCCAATTCAACTGAAGACAACATAATTGCAAATAAACCAGCAGATGAGAATGAGCCTAACGTTCACGCCTATACCCCTGTGGGACTCACAGCATTATCATCATCCAAACTTCCTAGCAACCAGAATGGACTTGCTGAAAATGAAATTGGTCAAGTAGCAATTCAAACGCTTGGCCTGCTTGCAAAAGGACAATTTGCAGTTTACCAGGAAATATTGTCTGATTTTCTGGGTTTAATCTATGAGCGCCCCATAGATGAGAATCAAAACTCAAGAACATTACAAGTGTCTCACACACTGTCTTTGGAGCACGAAAAATTTTCTAACATCAAAGCAGCCCATGAGTTTGGCCTACAGAGTGATGTAGAAATGACAATCGATTATCTTGAAGTCTATCTCAAAGGTGGAGTTAATTCTGTCAGCGCATTGCGAGATCTAATTACTGAAAAGGGACATGATGTTGATACCATGTATGATGCCCACCTCAAAATCTCAACAAAAGAAAAGCTTGAGACCGATACCCCAACCGGAAAATTTGAGATGCTCAGTAGTATTTTCATGGATATCAAGCTTGAGAACGACGCAACCAACAAATTGACACTACAAGGGAAGCTACAATTTAGCGCGGCTTCTAGCCACGTGTTACGTAACAAGTCTATTGTACCTGTCCCTCTCGCCATCAAATTAGAAATTGCTCCTTTTTCTAATGTACCACTTCAGGATCTAAAAACCATTTTGGAAAATGCTGATCAAAACGATCTTGATACAATGTGGAATGCTCTGAGAAATTTGATTTGGGGAGAAAGTGCGACAAATTGTATTTCTTTAAGCTTCGAGAGCGTAAACCCGGCTCAAACACAATTCACAATCCAAATGAGAGACAAAGATGCATTCAACATCTTCATCCCAGTTTTCAGAAATGAAGCTTCAGGAACCAACCAGCCTGAAACCTATTTGACAATGCAATTCTATGACGTCGACACCGACGAATTAATCTACAACATTACGCTAATGACAGGAATCAAGGATGCTGTACACACTCTGCTTATGAATAACATTGAAGCAATTGAGATGGAGCCACTCACCGCCCTATATGTTGAAATTACACCTCATCAAGATGATCCACAGCGTAAAGAAGTATATGGAGGACACATTCTCACAGCTTTGGAGGGCGAATATATTTTCGAAGGGAAAGTCGATCACGACGAGTCTCGATTGGGAATCATAATGATCGGAACGCTCGAAAACCCTCCCCCAATGGTTCTAAACCCAGACCTTCTTAACTTCAATTACTTTGAGTTAAATACTGATTGTTTTATAGCGGTCGATTCTGGCTATCGTGGAGAATCCATGAATAATCAAACAGTTACTATCAATAAGTTTATCTTTAATGATCATATTGTCGAAGGTTCAATCTGGGTATCTAATTATCTATTTGAAAAATGGGATAGAGATCAAG
>LVBE01000236.1 GCA_001603105.1 Spirochaetales bacterium Spiro_03 | reverse complement strand
TGTTGTATTGTGGATATAAGTGTCATAGGTGGTAGAAAGATTCTTGTGACCCAATCTTGTCTGGACAGCTTTGATCTCTGCTCCATTATCAAGGAGCTTTGTGGCATGGGTATGACGGAAGGAGTGAAAATCAATGTGTATCTTCAAATCAGTCTGGATGATCTTTATCGGATACTTCATGGAGTTCACTGTTGTCAGGGTACCGTTCTCATCAATGCAGATCATCTTGATGCGATTATCCTTTTTATGAGAATCCTTTACCTGTATCTCCATCAATTGTGAATGATCATCCATTATGATTGCAGTATAATACTGTCCATAGGATTTTTCGAAAGATTCTTGTCTGATCTTCTCTTGAATCAACGCTTCTTTCAAAGTTGAACCGAACTTTATTTCACGTACTGATGAGTCTGTCTTTAGAGTCTCCAGATACACTGATCGTTTTGACTGATTGGAGTAACCAATGTATGAACAATTCTTCTCGATCATCTGTTTTGTAACTGAAACAATACATTTCTCAAAGTCAATATCATCCCATGTGAGACCGAACACCTCGCTGATTCTGAGTCCCAAGTTCCATCCAAGCAGGAACGGAATATGATATCTGTTCCCACAAGGAAACCGCTGGAGTATCCTGCTGAACTGTTCTTCATCCAACAATACTCTTTCCTTTTGCTTCTTCCCAAACTTGGGAGTCCTCACCAGTTTCATTGGATTGGATGAGATGTACTGGAGAGGTTCCACAGCGTAATCCAGAGCGACAGACAGCGTTGTCCTCAGATGCTTCAGGGTGTTCGCTGACAGCTCTTTTGCTCTCAGACTGTTCAACCATTCAGTGAGGATCGCTGGAGAGAGTGAAGCAAGCCTGTAGTGTCCAAATGCTGGTTTGAAATAGTTCCTGATGAACTGTTTGTATGCGACCTGGGTGTTGTACTTTCGATTGATCATCACTTCATTCTCGAACCAATAATCAAGATAGTCGGATACAGACATTGTATTTGGTTCGAATATCATCCCTGCTCGATTGTATTCACCGTATGCTTTAGCTCCAGCTAGCATTGCTTCTTTCTTTGTCCGGAAGCCTGACTTGGATATCTGTTTTCTTTTCCCTGTTACGGATGCTCCCTCAAAACGATACTCCCATTTTTCTCCACGTTTCCTAGCGGTTACTTCCGACATTCCTTCCCTCCTATCAGAATTGCCATGTTGATAGCACTCTGTACACTCTGACCCATCAATTCCTTTTCGTGTGGATCAAGTTCCTTTGATCCGATCTTCACCACAGAAACACCATTCCTCAATTCTTCATCAATGATTTCAAGTTGTCTCTTCACATCAAGTATTCCATCGTCATGTGGACTACTGTTCAATGGATTGCGATAATTCACCTTACCCATCAGATAATCAACACTCACCCCGAAGTGTTTTGATAGATAGGTGATCTTGTCCATGGGTGGAACAATGACACCTCGCTCATAAGCTGAGAATGTGCTCCTCTTGAGATTCATCAACCTTCCGATCTCCTCTTGGGTTTCCTTTCGTTCCTTCCTTAGTTCCCTGAGACGGATTGAAAAGGTACTCATTCTGCATTCCTCTTTGATAGGATGAATCTGATGTAATCTTTGATCTCTTCAGACTCTTTTGAACTGAATGTGATATCCTTGAACTCTTCAAAAATGTTCTTATGATCACTGATAACCAATTCCCCTGCATCCATTTTCAAAACTGAAGCAAATTTAGCGAGTTTTCTTTGATTCACATCTGTAATTCCAAGTTCAATCTTGTTTATGGAAGATTTTGATTTGTAACCCATTTTTTCTGCTAATTCTTGCTGAGTCCAACCAAGTTCCTGTCGTCTCTTTAATATTCTTTTACCAATAATGTTATCCATACGTAACCTCGCTAATAAAAAGTAGCATAAGGT
>LVBE01000235.1 GCA_001603105.1 Spirochaetales bacterium Spiro_03 | reverse complement strand
ATCAATACAAGTTTTTTATTAACTACAACTTCAAAAGCATATTGTTTGGATTCACTTATCAGAAAGAGTTTGCTTTTTGCATATACATCTTATGGTTCAAGTTTGGGATAGGTTTGATGGAAGATGCTAGAGGTTTTGGTATATGGCGAGAGAGCTAAAACAGGAGATGTTAAAAATGAACGATTACTGTCAAAAGGATTGCAAACATAAGGTTTATTGCAAACTGGATGAAGAAAAGACCAAACAATGCAAAGTTGATTCAAAGGAAGATGGAAAAATTTTTGGAATGACTTTCTCACAGATCAATAAGCTTCAGCATAAGGAACATCCAAATGAAAATACCCTATGAATTCGAACTTATGGGAAAGACCATTGTTGTCCGGTTCGTTACCGAACTCCTTCAGGAGTCTGATGCTCTCGGTCAAGCATGTTACCGGACAGGGGAGATAAAGATTCTGGACAACTCCCCGACATACAAGATCACCGAGGAACAGCAGATGCACACGTTCCTGCATGAGCTTGTTCATTGGATTCTCTACCAGTTGAGGAAGGACGATCTGAGGAAGGATGAGGATTTCGTTGACATGTTTGCCGATCTCCTCATGCAGACGCTCAAGACCATGAGGTTGTGACATGTACGAGTGTCCTGAGTGCAAGTCACTTGTATGTGATGCGAGGAGAGGATGGGCTAGAAGCAGGTGGAAACAACCGTTGTACTGGTGTCCATCCTGTGGTTCGAAACTGATCAAAAAGGAGATGAGGAATGCACAGAATAAAACCGATAAACATAGAACTACGTGATTATGCTTTCGAAAATGGGTGGTATTTGCTTGGGAGCTGTACGAGAGCTCCAAAGGGGATTGGTCATACTCATTTATCTTTGTCATTGAAAGATGGAGTGTACCATGCTTGCATCAACAACAAACGATGTATATCCGCTGATTTTCAGTATCATGAAGAAGCTGAGAAGTGGCTCACTGATCGATACATCGAATTACTGGAGAGCAGGAGTAAGAAATGAACCTATTCAGAGGATATGTACCAACGAAGAACAAGCACTGTCTGAAGAAGTTCAAGGACGTACCCATTCCGGAGATCAGCGATGTTGCATCGCTTCCTGAGTATGCAGGTGTGCTCGCTGAAGACACGATCCTCATCGATGTGGATGACAAGGAACAAAGCGACATCCTGATGGACATCGTTGAGGAACTGCAACTGGATTGCATGGTGATGCGTACGACCAGAGGACGACACTTTTACTTCAAAAACGATGGGATGGTTAAGTCATGCTCCACCAACAAGAACCTTGCGATAGGACTCAAGGCTGACATCAAGGTTGGAATGAAGAACTCCTATGCAATCTTAAAGTTTGATGGGAAAGTGCGACCCATAGAGTGGGATGTTGAGGACGGGGTGGAGTATCAGGTGATTCCAAAGTGGCTCCTTCCCATGAAGGGGGAAGTTGACCTGTTCGGCATGGACGAGGGTGACGGACGCAACGAGAAGCTCTTTTCCTACATCCTCCAGCTCGTGGAGATCGGATTGGACAAGGAGGATGTGAGGAAGACTCTCCAGATCATCAACAAGCACATCTTTGCGAAACCCATGTCCGAGGAGGAACTTGAGACTGTCATGCGTGACGAGTCATTCCCAAAGGACTCGTTCATGGGACGCAATGGATTCCTGCATGACAAGTTCGGTGACTATCTCATCAGGGAGAAGCACATCGTACGCATTGACGGAAGGCTCCACATCTACAAGAACGGAGTGTATCTTCCGGATGAGGTCTGCATCGAGGAAGCGATGATAGACTACCTGAAGTCCATCAAGTACCAGATGCGTCTTGAGACTATGAAGTACATCAGGATCAAGGCTCCCAAGCGTACCATGGCTGATGCTCGCTACATTGCGTTCAAGAACGGTATCTACGACCTGAGCACAGACAGGTTGGTTGGGTTCGATCCTGACATAGTGGTGACGAACCTCATCCCATGGGAGTACAAGACCGATGCGTACTCGACCCTAGCTGACAAGACGCTGGACAAGATTTCCTGCAAGGATGATCAGGTGCGTTCCCTGCTTGAGGAATGTGTCGGGTATTGCTTCTACCGAAGGAACGAGATGAGCAAGGCTTTCATCCTCACAGGGGAGAAGGCGAACGGAAAGAGCACGTTCCTTGACATGGTTAAGAGTGTGCTTGGAAGTGACAATGTGACTGCTTTGGACATGAGCGAATTGGATGAGCAGTTCGCTACCTCATCGCTCACCGGAAAGCTTGCGAACATCGGGGATGACATCAGCGATGACTTCATGAAGGGAAAGAGCGTTGCAATCTTCAAGAAGATCATCTCAGGCAACACCATAAAGGGTGAGTTCAAGGGTCAGGATGCGTTCATGTTCACACCGTACGTGAAGCTCCTGTTCAGTGCGAACACCATCCCTAGAACGAAGGACAAGACAGGAGCAGTGCTCAGGAGACTGGTGATCATCCCATTTGATGCAAGGTTCACCGACAGTGATCCTGATTACGATCCGTACATCAAGTACAAGCTGGTTGAGCAGGACGCAATGGAGTATCTGGTTCGCTTGGGTGTGGAGGGACTGAGACGGTTGCTTGGGAAGAACAAGTTCACCGACAGCAAGAAGGTCACTGATGCACTGAACGAATACGAGATGGAAAACAATCCCATCATGATGTTCCTTCAGGATAAGGAGGAGAAGGACATCCTGAATCAGGAAGCGAAGGATGTGTATTCACAGTACCGTATCTTCTGCATAAGCAATGGATACAGCGAGATGACCTACACTTCATTCGTCAAGCAAATCAACCGGACGCTCACTTGCAATATCAGGTTGGTGAGGGTTGGACAGGAGAGAGTGAGGATTTTCAGCAGGCAAGTGTGACAAGTGTGACAA
>LVBE01000072.1 GCA_001603105.1 Spirochaetales bacterium Spiro_03 | reverse complement strand
CAGCTCGCCATCGCCGGATTCTGTCGCCTCCAGGCGCTGGCGACCCGATACAACGACTGCCCCCAGAAAGCCAGCCGCCCCTTTGACAAGGACCGCGATGGCTTTGTCATGGGCGAGGGAGCCGGCATCCTGATCCTCGAGTCACTAAGCCATGCCCAAAAACGTGGGGCAACGATCCTGGGCGAAGTGGTCGGCTACAGCATGACGTGCGACGCCTACCACCTCACCGCCCCCGACCCCGAAGGTGACGGAGCTGCCCGGGCAATGATCGGGGCCGTTGCGATGGCTGGAATCGAGACAGGCGATGTTGACTACATCAACGCTCACGGCACCTCGACAGCGGTCAATGACCCGATGGAGACCAAGGCGATCAAGGCGGTCTTTGGTGCGCATGCCTACCGCCTGAAGGTCTCATCGACCAAGTCGATGACCAGCCACCTCATCGGTGCAGCAGGAGCCGTCGAGGCGATTGTCTGCCTGCTTGCCATCCGCGACCAGTTCTTCCCCCCTACCCAGAACCTCGATGAGGCGGACAGCGAGTGTGACCTCAACTACGTGCCGAAGGTAGGAGAGAGTGGGAAAATCGAGTATGCTATGAGCAATTCATTGGGCTTTGGGGGGCACAACGGTGTGCTGCTCTTCAAGGCGTACAAGGAGTAGAGTCCATGGACCAGTCATTTGAACGACCCGATCAACTGTTGCCCCACCGCGACCCATTTCTCTTCATCGACCGCCTCATCGAGGTCGATGACGAACACACAGTGGCCGAGCGGCTCTTTGGGCCTGATCACTTTTTCTTTGAAGGCCACTTTCCCGGCTATCCGGTAGTCCCCGGTGTCATCCTCATCGAGACGATGGCCCAAGTGGGGGGTGCCGGGCTCTGTCAGGCAGGGATTCTGCCCCATGGGGCATTCTTTGTCCTCGCCACGATCGAGAAGGCGAAGTTTCGCAGTCAAGTCCGCCCTGGCGACAGGGCTGTGATCACCGTTGAGAACACCCGCGTAAGCCAGGCGATGCTCCGTCAAAAGGGGACCATCACCGTTGATGGGAAGGTCGCAGCTGAAGCGTCGTGGATGTGCATCGTCGGCAATACCGGCGCGTAGGAACACTATGGTCATAACACAGAAGATTCTGAGAAATGTCAGCCTCAGCGCCCACCCGATCGGCTGTCGACGTGCAGTCGAAGAGCAGGTAGCCTGGGTTAAGGCCCATAAAACTGCCTCAGCCGAAGAAGCGTACCCACCTAGTGCCGCCCTTGATCTACCCAAGCGCGTGCTCATCCTCGGCGGCTCGACCGGCTACGGCCTCTCCAGCCGGATCGTGGCTGCGTTCGCCGGCGGCGCTGATACCATCAGCGTGAGCTTTGAGCGTGAGCCGAGTGAGACAAAGACCGCTACCGCTGGCTGGTACAACTCCAAGGTCTTCGATGATCTTGCCACCAAGGAGGGACTGAAGGCCTTCTCCCTCTTCGCCGACGCCTTCTCCAACCAGACCAAGCAGATGGTCGCCGACCTCATTGAACAGGAGTTTGGCAGTGTGGATCTGATCATCTACTCGCTGGCGAGCCCGCTGCGAATAGATCCCGAGAGCGGGGTCACCTACCGCTCAACGCTCAAGCCGATCGGTGAGCCGTTCACAGCCCTCTCGGTGGGTCTTGAGAGCGATATCGTCACCTCTGCGACCATCGAGAGCGCTGACCAGGATCAGGTCGAGGAGACGGTCAAGGTCATGGGTGGAGAGGATTGGATCCTCTGGCTTCAGTACCTTAAGGAGAGAAAGCTACTGGCAAGTGGATGCATGACCGTCTCCTACTCCTATATCGGACCGGCTTTGACCTATCCGGTCTACCGAGAAGGGACGATTGGCAAGGCCAAGGAGCACCTGGAGGCAAGTGCCAAGCGCCTTGATGAGCTACTCGCTACGGCCGGAGGGCGGGCCTTTGTCTCGGTGAACAAGGCCCTGGTCACCCGAGCAAGCGCTGTCATCCCCGTCGTTCCGCTCTACATGGCCCTCCTCTATCAGGTGATGAAGGAGAGGGGTCTACATGAGGGGTGTACCGAGCAGATCTACCGTCTCTTCACTACAATCCTCTACAGCGGATCGCAGATTCCCACTGACAGCGAAGGGCGGCTACGCATCGACGACTGGGAGATGAGGGCGGACATCCAAGCGGAAGTTGAGCGCAGGTGGAACCTTCAGGTCGAGGGAACAGCAATCGTCGAGGGGGATCTGGGCGGTGTACGGGCCGAATATGACCAGATCCACGGCTTTGGCTTCGATGGGATCGACTATGCCAAGGACATCGACCCCCGAATCGTTTGAACTGACACGATAGGGGGGCTTTGCTATACTAGGGCCAATGCACACCTATCGATATGAAACGCACCTCCATACCGCCGAGGCAAGCGCCTGCGCCAAGACGTGGGCGTCTGCCTACATCCGCCCCTACCTCAGAGCCGGCTACAGCGGCATCATCGTCACCGATCACTTCTTTAGCGGCAACACCAATATTCCCTCTACTCTGCGGTGGAAGGAGCGGGTACGACGCTTTGCATCAGGCTATGATAGTGCCAAGCGAGCGGGAGACGAAGAGGGCCTTGCCGTCTTCTTTGGCTTTGAGGCGTGCTTTGGCGAGGATGAGTACCTCGTCTATGGCCTGAGCCCAGAGTGGCTTGTCGAGCACCCCGATATCATGGAGTGGGACCAGAGCCTTCTCTTTGAGGTAGTGGACAGCCTCGGGGCCCTGATGATCCAGGCCCACCCGTTTCGTGAACGCTTCTACAACCGTGCCATCTACCTCGCCTGCGAAACCGTACATGGCGTTGAGGTGGTCAACGGTGCCAACGACCTAGTCTTCGACCAGCGCGCCCGCCTCTATGCCCAGCAGCATGGCCTGTTGATGACAAGCGGCACTGATATGCACGATGTCACAGAACTCGGGCCCAATAGCCGCGGCATGGCCTTTGACTACCCTCTCTTTTCGATCGACGAGTTCATCGCCGCGGTAAAGGAGGGGGCGCACTACACCTTGCTCGAGGATCCAGAACATGCTCATCCTCCGCACCCGCTCCAACCGGGCCTTGCGGTGCACTACAGAGGCCGCTCTGCTCATTGCTCCCACTCGATGCGCTAGCCGTGGGCCCACGCGCTGAGCGCCTTGTTGATACCATCCTTGTCAAAGGGCGTATCAAAGCCGCTCTCTTCGTCAGAATCAGGGAACAGCAAGGTCTGTCGGCTCATACGAGATACACGCTTGTTGGTATAGTCGCGCTCTCCACCAAGGTCTTCGAGTGGGGCGGCATATGAGCCGGCGATGCAACGAGGACTGGCACCCTCGCCCCGTCTCTTGATGGCTACAAGCTCGACTGCGATGGTCCACCTCTGATTCACCCCAGCGGTATAGGTCAATCGGCGTTTGTGCAATAGCGCTGCCTGTAGCTGGTCATCGTGACTATTTACATCACTGGCCTGAAGGCCATGCTCTTTGTCAGCGCACCACCCAAAGCCGATTCGAATGATCGTAGGCAGAAGAGAGAGCGCAAGCGTCGAGTCAAGGGCGAAGCGGCGCCAAGGAGGTGGAGAGCTCTTCAGCGCAAGGGTCACATTGACCTCGACCTCAAGCTCATTCGGGTCGACCATCTCTGAAGGTAGATCCTTCAGCGCCTGGGCCATCATGCAACTGGGGATGACCGACCGATTACGTATGACAGTGCGCTCTCTGTTTATCGTCTTTCGAACCTCCCCGATCGTCCTCCCTTCGATGGCGTCGACCACCGCTTTGAGCTTCTCGCGCTCATACCCTCCCCCCATCTGGGTAAACCGCGTCTCAGAGCCGAGGGCGATGTAGCGATCGATCTGGGAGGGGGGAATGCCCTCTTTGTGCAGGGCAGCGCGCAATGCCTCATGAAAATGATCAGGATCGACGACCATCAACCAAGAGAGTGGGGAAAAGACGATGAAGCCACTGTAGTCATTACGCGCGGCGATGGCCTCGCCCCCCTTCTCTTTCGAAACGGTCATCACCTCCCAGACAAAGAGCGGGTCGTACGCCGCCCTGATCTTCGGATATGAAAGAAATGCACTGTGATGGGCAATACTGAAGAGCATCGCTTACCAGAGTCGGTGCCTCAGTCCAGCATTGATCACTGCCAGGCTGAAGGGAACCCCATGTAAATCCTCGTCATCGAGGTCAAGGTCGTCTTCATCTTTGTCTTCAAGGCCAAGCCACTCCAGTGCCCACGATCGGTAAAGGCTGTCAGGGTCGTCAAGCCCATCGCGGATCGCCGCATAACCCCAGGGCCCGCCACAATCCTCCCACGGGGAGCTGCCAAACCCATCGACGCAAATCGGTTTAGGCTCCTCTTCGACCGAGAGAATCTTCTCCAAAGTGATATCGTGTGTCCAGTCGTCACCAAAGTCATAGATGTAGACCATCTTCTTCTGGTTCAGTTCCCGTATCGTCACCTCATCCTCATCGTAGAGCTCTGCGTCATCCCAGCTAAAATCGCGCTCTATGTCGTAGGCAGGCATGATCCGAGCCCAAGAGCCGAGTCTGAACTCGTGTAGGTGGCTACCATCCCAACCAAATGCTACTTGGATTAGGGTATGCAGATCTCCATAGCTTAGGTCAGTTGGGATGTGAAAGCGCCGCCACACCGGATACTCCTTGGGCATGCGTAGCGTAATCTTCACCGAGATCGCCGAATAGAGGTCTTTGGTCTTCTCACCCCTACGCTCACTCAGCGCTTTGGCAAAAAGAGCTTTGGCGTCAACTTTGCGTCGGTTGATGGTCGGCTCAAGATCGCCGATCGTCTGCATTGCCTCAGCAAAGCCCGTCTCCATGACCCACGTCTCCAGGTCCTTCAGCTTCTTTCGCTCATAGGCGCTCTCAAATTGGTCGCTGAATGTGATCGCCTCTCCCTCCTTGAGGTAGAAGGCAAGATCGTCGCCATCGAAGCCGTATGCCAAAAGCCGCTCGTTCAACGCAGTGGAAATCTTCTTGTCGTCGATTGTCGACAGCTCATCGTCGCCGATCACAACCTGGTGGAGCACAGCAAGGCCCGTTGCCCGGTTACGCAAGAGCAGGTACAGGTCCCACTCCTTGGAGTGCAGGTAGGCTACACTCCACGCATAGATGTCGTCATAGACTGCCTGAGCACGCTTACAAGAGTAGTCAAGCCAGCCCTTCAGTCGCTTGGGGTAGATGATTACCATGATGATTCCTCGCCTCTATACCAAACATTCACTCTTTCAAAAGAGTCGTACCGTACCTCAGATCGTCACCCGGTTGCGCCCACTCTCCTTGACCAGGTAGAGGGCGCGGTCAGCGGCCTCGATGAGGCCCTCTTCACCAGTGATATCCTGCTCAGGAAATGATGCCGCCCCGATGGAGACGGTGATGCGAATCTCCTGTTCGCCCCACTTGATGCGCTTCTCCTCGATGGAGCGACGAATCGATTCGCCGAGGGTAATGGTGTCGCTGCGGTTGGCTCCGATGAGCACCACCATGAACTCATCGCCTCCAAGGCGGGCGATGATATCCCCGTCTCGCAGCTGGCGGCGGGCAGTGGAGGCGATCGACTGCAGCACCCGGTCTCCGACCGTGTGCCCATAGGCGTCGTTGATCTCCTTGAACTTGTCGGCATCCATCATCAATAGCCCGATGGCGCTGTTCTGCTTCACCGATCGGACGAACTCCTCATGGAGGCGGGAGAGGCCGAATCGGCGGTTGTAGATGCCAGTCAGCGGATCGACGGCAGCAAGCTGCTGGATCTGGGCGTAGGTGACCGCGTTGTGTAGCGCCAAGGCAAAGCTAGAAGAGAAGAGGTCGAGGGTCTCACCAATTTCATCACCAATCTCTTGGCTTGAGGCAAGCACGATCGCCCCAAGGCTCACGCTCTTATAGACGATCGGCTGGATGACCACCACCCGTGGGCGGAAGGCTGCAAGCACCCCGTCGACATAGAGATCGTCAGGCAGATCGATGCTCATGCGCTTCAGCTTCTGTAGGGAGGCAAGCACCACTGCGTTCTCTTTCAGGCTGCTTTGTTTGATCAGGCCCTCACTGGCTTGCACCTTCAGCGCCCCGCCCTCTTCGACGAGGATGGCTCCCCCTTCAAGGTCAAACATCCCCAAAAGCGTCGATAGCGCGCTCTTACAGAGCTCGGCGGTCTCCAGGTGGCTGGTCAGCATACTGGTGTAGGAGCGCATCCGCTTCTCCAGCTGTAGCGAGATGCCGAGCGTATCGACGAGGGAGTTGAAGGCGCGCGAGCTTGATCCGATCGCATCGGCGCTGTCGATGGGCAGGTGACACGCCTCAGGGGTGCACTCCATCTCCTCACCCTTGCCGCTGATCTCTTTGAGGTGCTGCTCTACTTGCTGCATCTTGCTGGCCATGAGGATCAGGCGCTGGCCGACGATGCTCTTGGCCAGCAGGATGTTGACCGCCCCGACAAAGAGGCCGGCGAGGATGCAGACGGTGAAGAACCACCAGCTGAAGGCGATCGCAGCGCTCATGCCCAATAGTGCCATGAAGAAGGGGAAGACGATGCCCACCAGCATGCCAAAACCCATCATAAAGATGGCCAGATCGGAAAACACCCGCTTCGTAATTCGTATCATTTGTCGTATGTCCTCGCTTGCAGTAGGCTCAGTGTAGCAGAGTTCGATCCGATCCGCTAGAAAAGAAGATGGTATCCAACCCCCGCTATCGCCCCAAGGCCGAGGAGAGCGATCGGGCCTACCTTGATCTTCCTACTGTTGAGAGCGATAAAGGAGAGGAGAAAGACCACTAGGGCAAAGAGATCCGGGACCCGGTAGCTCTTCAGAGCCAGCTGCAGGAGCCCAAGGCCTGCGGTGAAGATCGCACTGACGACGACCGGGCGCACGCCCTCCAAGATCCGCTTCAAGAGCGTCTGCTCGCTGTACTTCTCATAGAGCTTGGCCAAGATCAGCATGATGATCACTGACGGCAGTACGTTACCCAGCGTTGCCACCACGACCCCGGCAATCCCCGCTACCCGCATGCCGACAAAGGTTGCGCTGTTGATGGCGATCGGACCGGGGGTCATCTCAGCGATGGTGACCAGGTCGGAGAACTCGACGGCAGTGAGCCAGTGATGCAGATCCACCACCTGTGCCTTGATCAGCGGCATGGCCGCGTACCCGCCTCCGATAGAGAAGAGCCCGATCTGAAAGAAGCTTGCAAAGAGCTTGGCTAGGATACTCATCGCCCCTCCTCTCCCCTGATCACCACCAGGCTATGGACAACTGAGAAGAGGATGACTGAGATCATCACCACCATGATGTTGACTTTGAAGACAAAGAGGGCAAGAAAACTCACCCCAAAGAGGAGGAGCGGAAGGGCTTTGCGTGCGTGGGTCAAAGGCTTGAAGAGCGCCCACGAGACCTGTAGCACGATGGCGGCCACCACCGCACGCATCCCAGAGAACGCTGCGGCGATGATGTGGTTGTCAGCCACCGCCTTGTAGCCAAGGCTGACCAACGTCAGGATAATCATCGGCGGCAGTACGGTCCCCAGCGTCGCGACCAAGGCCCCTGCAACGCCGGCGAGGTGGTAGCCGACCATCAAGGAGCCGTTTACCGCGATCGGGCCCGGGCTCGACTGGGCGATGGTGACAAAGTCCAGCATCTCCTCGTCGTTGATCCATCCAAGCTCGACGACCATCTTCTTGCGCATCAGGCTGATGATCACAAAGCCGCCGCCGAAGGTGAACATCGATAAGGTGAAGGTCGTCCAAAAGAGCTTGAGAAAGAAACGCAGGTTGACCGGCGGCTTTCCCTTCTGCTCCCATTGAATGGTAGTGTCAGCTTTCATCTCTTCCTCCCTCCTGCCACAAGGCGGGCAACCTGTTCAAAACGCCCGATCGAATAGGGGAAAAACTCCTTCATCGACGAGCAGAAGCGGTAGCCGCTGTCGGTGCGGTAGCGCTTACACCCTCCGCGACACAGCGCTCTCCACTGACAGTGGTCGCAGCCGTCGATGGTGTTGGGTGAATCCTCGATGAAGCGCAGCCTGTCGCGCACCTGGTCGAGCTGCTCATAGGAGTCAGTGAGGATGTTGCCCAGCCTCTTGTCATCGTCGCAGTAGAAGTCGCAGGGATAGATGTTGCCATTGGACTCGACGACATAGCTTACCGAGCAGACCCCTGCCATATCACAGCTCTCTGGCTCCAGGCCCAAGATCATGCCGACGATGTTGTCAAAGAAGCGGACCGAGACTTGCTGCCCGTCCATGAACGAGCGGTACCAGAGGTCAAACGATTCTTTGAGGAAGCGGGTGTAGGAGGCAGGGCTCAAGAAGCTCGATCCGTGCTCGATCGGGTCGATACAGGGGATGTATTGGTGGTAGTACAGGCCGTGCTCGGTCAGCCACTGCCAGGTGTGGGCGGTATTGTCGGCCATCTGGTCGGTGACAACCGACAGCGTGTTGAAGGCAACGCCCTCCTCTTGGGCCATCGCGATGGAGCGGGCCACCGCCCGTCCGCTGCCTTCGCCGGTACGGCGTATGCGGTGTATGTCGTGCAGGCGGGCACTGCCATCGAATGAGATGCCCACAAGAAAGCCATGGGTCTTGAAGAAGGCAGCCCACTGGCGGTCAAGGAGCAGGCCGTTGGTCTGAAACGCCCAGTGGATCGTCTGTTCGGGGGCTTTGTAGGCCATGGCGGTAGCAACAAAGTGCTCAAAGAAGGCCAAGCCTGCCAGTGAAGGCTCACCGCCTTGAAAGACGAAGCTGACGTGGTCGGCCTCATCGAGGCTCTTGGTGATGGTCGCCTCAACGACAGCGCGAGCCATGACCGGCCACGCCGCCGTTTTGCGATGCGCCGCTGTATCGAGGTAGAAGCAGTAGTCACAGGCCAGGTTGCACGCACTGGAAGCGGGCTTGACCATGACCGTCAAAGAAGCTCGTCTCTTGCCCATGCCCTGTTATATACCGTATCGAAACAAGAGACAAGCAAAGACCTGCTACTCTACCTTGTCGCCTGGGCGAAAGACGATCACGCGCTCGGCCCCTGGCGACCAGGTTCGCATGTACACCCCATCATTCCAGTCGATGGCGTAGAAGCGAATGATTCCGCTCTCATCGAGATCCTCATCTTCGACGGAGATGGTGATGAAATCATCCCACTGCCACACCTCGTCTCCGAGCAGATCCTCTCCGCTATCAGACTGACCTTCATCAAGGCCGGTGACGGCGTAGAGATACCAAATCTTCTCACCGGTCCGGTTGTAGCCGATCAGCTGGTAGGAGTCTTCCTCCGGGCCCTGCTCGATCCGATCTTGCTCTTCGATATTGACGAACATATCCGGATAGAGGCTATCCAACTCAGTGTAGGTGAAGTAGCGCTCCCCTTCATTGGTCTGGGCGATGAGGTAGAGACGCCCCTGCCACCCGCTCTGTAGGCGTTCGGCCCAAAGATCGTTCTCATAGAGGTCGATATCCTTGCCATCCTTGGCCATGATGATGTGTGAGCCCAGAACATCATCACCCCAATTGCCACCAAGGTACTCCTCACCGCTCATCGCCCAAAGGTACCAGATCGCATCTTCGAGTAGATTATTTACAAAGAGCGTGTAGCCGCCCTCGTGGTAGGCCCGTTCATTGACCGTAACTGACCATGATCGTGCATCTGGATAGAAAGAGCCGCGATAGAGCACCCCTCGGCTGTCAAGGGCCCGGTAGTAGAGGATGCCGTGTCCGGCGACCTCGTCGAAGAGCGGGATGGTTGAGGTAGGGATCAGGGCTCGTTGGCCAGCGGGAATCGGAATGTTCTCGATCAGGTTGTGCTCACTGCCGTCAAAGAGGTCGTGGCTCTTCCACTCCATCGAAAATGAGACAAGGGGCGCCTCGGTCTTGTTCAACACCGCAAGGCTCTCACCATAGCGCGGATAGAGCAGAGTCTCTACTCGCTCCACGTAGTTGGCAAAGGTGATGGTGATGTTCCAGTTGTCGACAGCCGGGTTCCACTGGCCCCAGTAGTAGTCGCCCTCATCGTTGATAGCGCTATAGTAGAAGAGCTCGCCATCACGCTCGGCGATCGCGTTGAAGAGCAACAGCGACGAGAGTAGATCGATGACGCGGCGCTGCCCGTCCTCAAGGTTCTCTGTCAACAAATTGGCCTGCTCTTGGTGGTGGCGCATCATCGCCTGGCTGTACAGGTCAAAGTGTACCAAGTCATACCCGGTCTCATTGACTACGGCGATCTGTCTGCCCCAGCGCGCAAGGCTCGGGTACTTGATCAAGCGGCTCTCAGGACCGACGATCACCGCTGTCTGGCCAGCAGGCTTTGCCATGTTCTCTTCAGCCGCAGCTGCTGCGACAAGAGCGCTTGCCGCCAGAAGGCAAAGCGCGATCAACAGGACGATTCTATTCTTCTGTCTCATAGTCGGCTCCTTTGTCCCACCGGACCGTGGTAGCGTCGAGGGCGCATTGCGCCCCCTCTAGATCCAGTGTAAAATGAGCACTGCAGATTGCCAAGTAGAATGGTAGGGTATTTTCTGTAGATTTCCTCACACCCCAAGCTTAGCGCTTCACGTCGTAGAGAAGTTTTGAGCGTACCGCCTCCTTCATAGGAAGGCCGGTGTCATAATCCCACTGGCGAGCCTCATACTCCTCATTCTCACGCTGGCGGGTATAGCCACTGTTTTGCCACCGTCTCTGCTTGTCGTCCCGCCAGGGGCGCACCGCCCACTGATAGCCCCGATAGAGGTCACGACTGTGATCCATTCGCTCCAAAAGCCGGTCGTGAAGCCGGTTGCGGACCGAAGCATAAGAGGGGTCGTTGATACGGTTGACTACCTCATGCCGATCGCGTTCAAGGTCATAGAGCTCATCGCTATCTAAGAGGTGGATAGTAAGCTTATATCGCCCATCGGTGATCGAACGCATCATCTGAAGCCCACCAAAGCCGTCATGGTCGATCTCGTAGCGGGTGAATTCGCAGTAGACATAGTCGTTTATCTTGACCGTCGGGTCCTCAAATTGGCTGAGCATGCTCACCCCCTCCAAAAGCTTCGGGATCGGCACACCAAAGAAATCGAGGATTGTTGGGGTGATATCGATGTGGCTTGTCGGATAGTCGACGACTACGCCACAGTTGTGTTCGTGTCGCTTCGACGGGCGTACGATGAAGGGGATATTGGTAATCTCATCGTAGAAGGCCGCATTCTTTGCCTGAAGCTTGTGCGAACCGAGCATATCACCGTGGTCGGAGGTGAAGATGACCAGCGCTCCATCGTCGATGTGCTCGAGCACCCGTCCGATCTCATCATCGACAAAGCTATTGCACCCCAAAAAGAGCGACAGCATCGTCGAAGGAGCGCGTAGCGCCTCAGAATCCTTGGCTAGATCATCGCCTGCCCAGAGGCGCTGGTAGAGCGGCTTGTCCTCAAGGTTGTCATGATAGGCAGGAGAGTCGTTGAACTGAAAGCCCTCGTACATCGCATTGAAAGGCGGGGGGCAGATGCAGGGGCCATGGGGTTCGTCGTAGCTGACGATGAGCAGAAAATCGTCGTCGCGGTGGCTGTCAAGGAACTCAATGGCTTTGTTGCTGACCCGATGGGCGTAGGTCATCTGGCGTGTCCAATCTTCATCCCAGGCAGTTTCGCTTCGGCGCGAGCGCTTACGCTGCTCATCGCTCAGCTCCTCAAGGTAGTTGTGCATCTCATACCACGTCTCCTCATCCCAACCGTCGGGACAGATGCCAAGGCCAAAGTAATCTGCCCCATCGAGGTGCCATTTGCCGGTGTAGGCTGCAAGGATACCGTTATCGGAGAGCCTCTGGCCGACAGTCTTCACGTTCATCCCCAGCGGAACGCTGTTGGTCACCACTCCGTTGGAGTGGGGAGCGGTTCCGGTGAAGAGCGCCGAACGCGCAGGTCCACACACCGGCTGGGCACAGTAGGCACGCTCATAGCGGATCCCGTTTTCAGCGAGTGCATCGAGGACGGGGGTCTTCATCCGCTCATCGCCGTAACAGCCGAGCATATCTTTGCGCGTTGTATCGGTCATGATGAGTACGAATTGTCTAGGCATGGGTCACTCCTTATCAGCCTTTCACCGCACCGGCGACAAGGCCCTTGATCATGTATTTTTGGAAGAAGAAGAAGATCAGGACCACCGGGATCGTGCCGATGATCGAGATCGCGTTGACCAGCGACCAGTCATAGGAGAGCTCGCCGAGGTACCTGAGGGCGATTCCAACGCTCAGAGTCCGCAGGTTGTCCGCCTGGATCAAGGTCGCTGCGTGCAGGTAGTCATCCCACGTCATCAAAAACGCGTAGATGCCGACGGCCAGAAGCCCTGATTTCACCAGCGGCGTCACGATCCGAAAGAGGATCATCCAACGACCTGCCCCGTCAACGAACGCAGCCTCCTCGATCTCGGTGGGGATGTTGGCAAAGAAGGAGGCCATCAGGATGATGCAGAACGGTACCTGTGCGGCCAAGAGGGCGAAGATGAGACCGCCGAGGGTATTGATGATGCCGATTCTGCCCAAGATCACGTAGAGGCTGATCATCCGGCTGATGACCGGAAACATCTGACTGACCAGCAAGATGGCAAAGAACATACGCCCCCATCGATTCTTGAATCGTGCCATCGAATAGCCGCTGAAGGTTGCAAAGACACAACACAGCACGGCTACGGAAGTGCTGACGATGAGGTTGTTGCGGTAGTAGACAAAGAATTGATTGTGCTCACTGAAGAGCTTGATAAAGCTCGTAGCCGCCGGCTCATGGGGAAAGAACGTCGGAGGGTAGCGGTACGCCTCCATGTTAGTCTTGAAGGAAGTGATCAGCACCCAGTACAGCGGAAAGAGCAAAAAGAGCAGGATGATCACCAACAAGAAGTATTTGACCAGGACAAAAGCCAGAGGATCTCGGTTCAGTGTTTTGATCGCCATAGCATCACCCCATATCCTGGATGCGGAAGATCTGATTGTAGAAGAAGACGACTGCGATCATCATGACCATCCACAGCGTCGTCACCGCCGATCCTGCACCCAAGTTCATCGAGACGAACGCCTCACGGTAGCTGAGCACGGCAAGGGTGGTGGTTGCGTTGTTCGGCCCGCCGCCAGTCATCGTCCAAAAGAGTGGGAACTGCTTGAAATTCTCGATGATCGACATCGAGATCGTCACCTTGATGACCGGGCTGAGGTATGGCAACACGACCGAGTAGAAGCGGCGCACCTTCCCTGCCCCATCGATCATCGCCGCTTCCTCGATATCGTGCGGCACATTCTGCAGCCCTGCCAGAAGCAACAGGCTCATCAGGGGAATCTGCTTCCACAAAGCTGCGATTCCCACGCCCATCAACGCAGTCTTGGGGTTGTTCAAAATCGCAAAGTCAGTGACAGCACCAAAGGAGGCGATCGAGATGAGATAGCGTACAAGGCCATATTGAGGCTGGAAGAGCCACATCCAGATCAAAGCTGAGATTACCGTCGGGACAACCCATGGAGTCATCATGATGCTACGCAAAAATCGTGCCCCCTTGATGTCCGTGTTAAGGATCAGGGCAAGGGCCAGTGAGAGGAGAAACTGCACCACTACCACAGCGGTGACAAAACTGAAGGTGTGGATGGTGGCCTTGAGGAAGAGGTCGGTCTTTGATAGGTAGAGGTAATTTGCCCAGTTGTTCCATACCCCAGGTTTTCCGCTGATGATGTTGCGAACCCCATACTCCTGAAAGCTCTTGATCACCGAGTCAAAGATCGGCACGATGATGAACGCTACCGTCAGGGCAAGGGCTGGTATATCGAGCACAAAGCCAAAGAGGCCGTCGCGCTGCCTGCGATTCAAGAAATGTGTCTTCATATCACTCCAAGGCGAGGGGCTGCGTGCACAGCCCCTCGCACAATGATTCACTGTGAGAGCTTGACGGTTGCTGTGTTCTTGAACTTGGCGATTGCCGAATCAAGATTCTCCTTGCCGACGGTAATGGCCTGAGCAAGAGCACACAACTCAAGGTTCAGATCACTGATTTTGGGGATGAAGGTCTGCACCTGTACCCGCCCGGCTGCCGGAGAAGCTCCGGCGAGGATCCCGCTGTTGACGACGCTCTCCATCGCTGCCATCGAGTGCTTTGCCGGGTACGCCGGAGTAAGGTCGCGCAGGTAGGCGTTCAACGTCTCTTCGCTGATGACGAACTCAACAAATTTCCGTGTCGCGTCCGCTCGGCTCTTGCCGTTATTGACCAGAATGAAGCAGTGGGCCTGCAGAAGGCTCTGTCCACTGCCTGATCCTCCCTTCAGTGGCTCGGCACTGGCAGTGAAGCGCTGGGCATCGGCGTTGATGGATTTGACGCCGTTGAAGCCCCAGCTCTGGTCGTAGTACATCGCCAGCTGTCCTAGGGCAAAGAGATTGCGTAGGTCCTTGAGCTTGGCATTCTGCGGATTGTACCCCTTCTGGTCCAAAAGCTGCACCATGGCGAAGGCATCGCGGAAGCCCTTGTTGTCGATAGCCAAGGCCCCCTTGGCGTCGAGCACCTGGCCGCCAAAGTTGAAGACCAACGCATTCAATGACGCACCTGAGACCGGCACGCTCGCAGTAGTCTGCCCAAAAGCGTAGACCTTGTTACCGTTGGCATCCTTCAGCTTTGCGAGCTTTTCAGCGTAGCTGAGCATCTCGTCGAAGGTCTTCGGCGGTTTTGCCGGGTCAAGACCGGCTTGAGTGAAGAGGTCCTTGTTGTAGTAGAGTACATACGGGGAGACGTAGAGCGGGATTCCGTAGGGCTTTCCATCGACCTCAAAGGACTTTAAGACATCGACATAGAAGTCGTCAATGAACGACTTGGAGAGAATGTCGGTGATCGGGGAAGCCAGACCTGCATCGACGAGGCCAGGGACCCAATCGATCTCACCGAAGATGACATCGACCTTGTTGCCACCACCGGCCATATTCACCACCTGATTGACGATCTCCCCATAGGGAGCTGTCACCCATTCAATGGAGATACCGGGGTTGGCAGCCTCAAAGTCAACCTTGACCTGCTTCCAGAAGGGCTCATACCCGCTCTCCAAGAGCGCGTAGTTCGCCACCTTGATCGTGACCGGAGCGGCGGCACTCTCAGCTTTTCCCCCCGCAAACACGAGGGCCGTCACCACAACCAACAGCACCATACATACACTGATTCGTTTCATAGCATCACTCCTTTTGATTGGTATATCCTCATACGCTTTCGCGGATGACCAACGCAGTATCAAGATAGGTCTTCAAGGGCTTCTGCTTCCCCTTCTCGGCCCCGATCAGGCTCATCATCATCTCAATGACCGCATAGGCGATTCTCTTCTGCGAGATCGCTACCGAGCTGAGCGTCGGTGAGCAGTACCGGCATATCCTGGTGTCATCGAATCCGATGACTGAGACCTCTTGTGGTACAATAAGGCCGACGTGCTTGCACCCTTGCATGCCGATCAGGGCACACAGGTCGTTGCGCCCGATGATGCCATCTACCCGCTCGTTTGAGGCCAGGCGGGCTAATACAGCCTCTAAGAGCTCCTCCTCACTATAGGCACCGCTTACAATTGAGCTATCGATACCCAAGGCATTGCAGCGATCGAGGAAGCCGCCAAGGCGCCAGTCATCGACACCACTCCACTGCCCGCTATCGCTTACCCGGTCAATGAACAAAAGATGGCGCCGCCCCCGTTCGTAGAGGGCATCCACCGCCTGGCCGATTCCCTTCAATAGGCCGGTGTTGATCAGTCCGAAGGAGCCGGTGATCGACTGATAATCTCTGATCTCCAGCAACACTACGGCAACGCCACTGTCGATGAGGCGCTGGATATTGGCAAGGGGGAAGGTAGCCGAACCGATGATGATGCCGTCAAAGAAACGACTGTAGATCCGATTGACAAAATCCTCATCAGGGCGATCGGAGCAGAGGGTGATGAAGTAATCTTCCTTGTACGCGAGGCGGTCAATTTCACCGATGAGCCTGCCGAAGTACTCACCGGTGATATCATCGGCGATGAAGAGGATGTGGTGGGAGCGCTTGCCTTTCAATGCCCGTGCCATGGCATTGGGCCGATACTTCAAATCCTTGATAGCCTGCTGGACACGCGCACGTTTATCTTCACGCACGTATCGATTTCCGTTGATGACGTAACTGACAATCGTCTCGCTGACGCCAGCGGCAGCGGCGATATCCTTGCGAGTCACTGTCTTGAGCGTTTTGGAGCGGGCCATCGACAATCCTCAATGTACACTGGTGTGTACATTGAAAGAATAAGACCCAAATTCCGTCCTGTCAACAATTTTCACACTGTCCACTATTGGTTGCAGTGACTGTTGCCCCCTTGGTATTCCCACCTGTACCATAGATTCTTATACAAGGTCTGTCCCTTTTAGATCACCTTCGTAGGATGCCATTAGCCATCCATCTTTGAGGTCCTGATCTTGTAGAGGTACCGGGTCAGGTCGTCCAGCAAACTCACATCCGTCAACTTCAGGTGACGATCATGCCCAACGCGTACCATCATGACCATAAGACTGTGGAAAAAGATCCATCTTTCCATCACAGCGACCTCTCACATGCAGATGGTATCACAACGATTGGATTTTGTCTGATATTCTGCTGTTTTCCAACACATATACTGTCACGCCAGCGTAAAATAATCGTCGTTTCATCAAATCCATTTACATTGATTTTTGGGCATGATACTATCAAAAAATCAGAGGTGCTGACCCAGCTATAGTTGTTCATCTTGTGTCGTTGTCCCGTCACCACCTTGAGATCCGTTGTCCGTGTCAACGGATGTACAGATGTGAGGATATGCTGTGTCAGAGTTCATGTATGAAGATGAAGGTATTAGTATCAGTGAATTGATTGGAATTGTCCTGAAGCATTTCAAGTTGCTCTTGCTGGTTTTTGGACTTGTCGTCCTTGCCAGCTTGACATATATCACGACGGCGACCCCTACGTTCACAGCAACCACTACCGTTGCTGTTGACTCCATCAGAAACCTCACAGCTTGGAATACCTCAAGAAGCGATACGAAGAATATCACCGTTGAATTGCAGTTTTTGACAAAACGGGAGACTGTCCTCGACGCGCTCTCCTCCATGGATCTGTCCACCTACACGCACCGTGACGGCACGACCCTCGAAGACCTTCTGACCGATTCGAAAAAGATCAAAGCTCTGCAGAAATCCGTCGAGGCGGCACCCGTCAAGGACACCAACTCAGCTGTCATAACATTCAAGCACACCAACGTTGCCTTCGCCCAGGACTTCATTGGCGCGCTCATACCCGCCTTTGATCGAGCTCTGGTCGGATACGCAACCTCGGACCTCCAAAACCAAGCAAAAAATTTCCAAAATGATCTGCAAAAAGCTGAAACACTGCGCCAAGCGTATCAGGACTCTGTTGATACACTACAATACGACCCAAATTTCATTTCTTTGCGAACCAACAGCGCAATCAACCAGCGGATCCTCTCACACATCCAGATGCAGATTGCGGATATCTCAGTCAGTACCACAACCACTGCAAAACCCGTCTCGGAGACAGAGCTTACAATCATCAAAGAGTGGGAAGCCAAATATAGCGCTGCATATCGCACTGTCCTCTTTGAGCAGTTTGCCCGCCTCCTTGTGGCAAGTGCCAACGAGATTCCGGTCCAACAAGAGACCAGTGAGGCTGCCAAGCGCCTTCAAGTACTCGAGGACGAATTGGCTACCACTTTGGCAGATCTTGGCTATAACAATACCACCGCTGCCTCTCTTTTGACCAATACGACCAATGCAGTAAAACTATCCATTCTCTCTGTCCTCGAAAAAGAATACATTGCACGTATTCAAGAGCACACAACGCTCAACCTCGAGTTCTCAGAACAGTCATCGCACCTGTCCCGAGAGAAATCGACGATAGTCTCGCTTACCGAACAGCTGAAACGACTCGATAGCTTTATTAGCCAATCACCCACTGCCCTGATCTCGATTGAAAGCCCAAAGCTTGAGAACGAGAATGGTGATACCAACAAGATGCTCATCCTGGCAGTCGGCATCCTCCTTGGTGCAGCCATCGCACTGCTTTCCACGCTCCTAGCCGAATACCTGAGCGACTCAATCACTGATATCCAGGCCTGCCAGAAAATCCTTGGCCCAGAAATTCCTATCTTGTCAACGATCCCAGCTACAAAAGACGCTAAGCAGGTATCACTTGAAACCATCGATCACAAAGGCTCTCCTGCAAGCGTTTCATACTACCAGCTAGCATCCATTCTCCTTCATGGATTACGTGAACACAACGTGTTTCCTATCTCCAGTTTGGGATATGGTGAAGGGACGACGTATACGGTGATGAATACCGCCCTTGCCCTCGCCCAGAGTGGAAAGCGGGTTCTGGTAATTGGCACCGCAACCGACCAGTTGCTCTATCAAAAGATATATTCACTGATGAGCGCCCATGAAGAGATCAACGAATTGATCCACTTCTCCCCTCTTGACCTCTCAAAGCCCTTCACCCTCAATGGCGACCCTCAGCGGCTCTATGTTGTTACCACCGATGTTGCAAATAGCGAACTCTCCCAATTGCTCCATAGCCGCGAGTTCGCCGCATTCATTCAGCAAACCTCTACGCTCTACGACCTCGTGCTCATCGATGCCCCGACATTCAAAACACCGGCGAACCTCATTGCCGTCGCACAAGCTTCGGGGGTGCTGGTCATCAACATCCGTACCCATATCGGATCGCGCAAGCAACTGAAGAATCTTCTTACCACCATGAAGCTCTGCAATATCCCGGTCCATGGGGTTGTCTTGAACAACTATTTGGGTAAGCCATCGCCTACGGAACGATCTGAGGTAGCCCGTCACAATAAAAGGATGCAAGCAATTGCATGTGGGCTCGATCATACAACAATCGAAGAAGCAGTTCTCCTGAATAAGACATCAGGACGATAAGGGGCTTTAGGTCCAGATTGAGGGGCTGCAAGTGAAATATCTATTGCTCCAAAACGATGATAGAGACAGAGACGTTGTTCCCTTGCCCCTTCAAATACTGGTTGTAACATACATCGTTGCATCTCTTGCTTGCCTGTTTAGGCCGCTACCATATTTTTCGCTGTTTTCTGTAGGTGCTTCAATTGTTGTCACCACCTACACGCTCATCCATCTACGTTCGGTTGTTGAAATCGCCGACTTCATCTTCCTTACTACGATGGTTGGCCTATTGGGATACGGAAAATATATTCAAGGCCCAGGTGTTTCACTATCGACTGGATTGAGCAATTGTCTTGTTGGGTACTCTCTTGGCTTGCTCCTCGTCCATCGACGGTGGTCGACTATGACATTTAGAGTCCAATTTATCGTATTTTGCATCATCCTCAGCTACAGCGTGGCATTTACCCACTACCCGTCACTGCCCATTACATTGGCTTCCACGATCAGGCCACGATACCATGCTCTCGCTCTCTTCATCGCTGCGACACAACTCTATATGGCAGACTTCTTCAACAACCGATTCCGCCCGGTATTTTGGCCTGTCATCCTTGCTCTGATATCATCGTTCTTCTTGAAATCGATCAGTGGCGTGACCATGACCTTCCTGCTATTCTCGGTGATTGTCTTGGTCAACCTCAGATATCTGCACTTCTTCTATGTTGGATCAATACGTTCATCGTTCAAGCGATACAAACTGATCTTCATCATCGTTGTGGTGCTTGTTGGCATAGCCCTCTTCCTGCTCGGCCCATATCTGTACCAAGGGCTGCGACTCTATAAGTCAAAGATCCACCATAGCGGTCGTGTCGCCATCATTGACCTGTTCTTCGCTGAACTGACGCCAATACACGCACTTACCGGCTTTGTCCCATCCTTTCTTGCGACAAAGGGCTTGCCCAACACATACCTATGGATGATTGCCGCATTCGGTGCACTCTCTTTGATTCCATTTGGAGCAATGCTGATCGCTTTACGGAACTTCTTTGAGCAGTCAACACTCTTCTTGGGTCTCCTGCTCCTCCTAGGCATCTATTTTGCTGGCGAGATGCTCTTCCCATTCCATGCTGGCGACACGCTCTTCATCCCATTGTTGGTCATCAGTCTTCATGCAGACTACATTCGCATACCGGGCAGAGAACTGCTCTAGCTGAATTCGGTGGGGATCTGTGGATCACGCCGCCAACAGCACCAAGCTTATGGCCATCACCACCATGCCGGCCATCACCCCACCGATGGCGATGTGGTGCTCCCCATACTCTTCGGCGGTTGGCAGCAGCTCATCGAGGGAGATGTAGACCATGATGCCTGCGATAGCAGCGAAGACGAAACCGAAGGTGATATCATTGAACCACCGCCTGAGCAGGAAGAAGCCGACGAAGGCCCCTACCGGCTCGGCTAAGCCGCTGAGGGTGCCGTAGAGGAAGGCCTTCTTGCGACTTTGGGTCGCGTAGTAGATCGGAACGGAGACCGCCACCCCCTCTGGGATGTTGTGCAGGGCGATGGCAATGGCGATGCTCACCCCCAAAGCCGGGTCGCTGATAGCCGCCATGAAGGTAGCCAGTCCCTCAGGAAAGTTATGGATGGCGATCGCCAGGGCGCTGAAGAAGCCCATGCGCATCAGCTTCTGGCTGTGGTTGTTCGCCCCCTCTTCATGGTGGACAGGCACCTCATGGGGATTCTCCGCCTCAGGGATGAGCTTGTCGATGAGGGCGATGGCGGCGATTCCGGCAAAGAAGGCGACAATCGTCATCAGGTAGCCAGAACGTGCTCCCAAGGCCCCCTCCAAGGCAACGCGGGCCTTGACGAAGATCTCGACCAGCGAGACGTAGATCATCACCCCGGCTGAGAAGCCGAGGGAGGCTGCAAGGAACTTGGGGCTGAACTCCTTGGAGAAGAAGCTCATCAGCGATCCAATGCCGGTGCTCAGGCCGGCAAACAACGTCAATCCAAATGCGATGAGCAACGTGGTGGCATCAATTGTGTACATCACTGGCCTCTCTGTTGAGACAACCCTACCATGAGAATCATCCTGTGGGCAACAAACAATTGGCGAAGACAGTTGCAACAAAGGGGGGTTCACCCCTCTTGCCTATTCAGCGGCGAATGCCGATAGTATGAGTAGAGGGGCGAGCACACCTGCACTCGGCAGGCCTGCAAACCCCAGAGAGGACGAGAGCCATGGTGAACTATAGACCACACGAAGCAACAATCATCGACAGTGGGCATAGTATTGTCACTACCCCATTCTTGCTGGATATCCTTGACTCCGCCTTGATCGAAAACCTTCAGCGAGGCAATATCGCCGAGGCGTATGGAGTGCTGGATCTCTTGATCAACCTGGTGCAGACCCTTGAGGGAAA
Organism: Spirochaetales bacterium Spiro_03; assembly: GCA_001603105.1. Lineage (GTDB taxonomy): Bacteria > Spirochaetota > Spirochaetia > Sphaerochaetales > Sphaerochaetaceae > Sphaerochaeta. Next base: position 9,621 of record LVBE01000072.1, on the reverse strand, counting down.
CACCCTCACCGAAGATGAGGGCAAGCGGATTCTCAATCGAGTCAAGTTTGCGATGAAGAGCGGCAACGTCGCTGGTGCAAAGCAACATATGATGGAGTTTGTACTGCGCTAGGTACACGCATCGATTGGTATGGGGTCCCAAGCGGACCCCATTTTTAACGCCCGATCGAGTAGTACTCCACCCCGGCTTCCAACATCTTCTTGGGATCGAAGAGATTGCGTCCATCGTAGACGAGGGCAGTGCGCATCAGGCTCTTGAAGGAGGCAGGCTCCAAGGCTTTGATCTCTGCCCAGTCGGTGAAGATAAAGCAGATCTGTGCCCCAGCTATCGCCTCCTTGACGGTTTTGGCGTACTGCATATCGAAGTTGTACTGCGCCTTGCAGTTCGCTTCAGCTACCGGATCGAAAGCTGTGATAAGGGCTCCCTGCTCAAGGAGGCGGGGGATATTGTAGATCGCAGGAGCTTCGCGTAGGTCATCGGTGCCTGCCTTGAAAGCCAACCCCAAGACCGCCACCTTGATGCCACTGAAGGTGATCATCCGACTACTGGCTTTCTTGAAGAGCCGATAGCGCTGCTCGTTGTTCACATCCACCGCTGCCGTGACGGTCCTGAGGTTGTAACCGTACTGGGCGGAGAGGTACTGCAGGGCCTTGGTGTCCTTGGGAAAGCAGCTGCCGCCATAGCCGATGCCGGCTCGTAGGAACTTGCTGCCGATGCGGTCATCGTAGCTCATGCCGAGGGCCACATCCTCGATATCGGCGCCTACCAACTCACACAGGTTCGCCAGATCATTCATATAGGAGATCTTCAGTGCCAGAAAATCGTTTGCCGCATACTTGGTCATCTCGGCGCTGCGCCGGCTGACGACGACCATCGGCTGGTCAAAGGGCTTGTATAGCTCACGTAGCGTCGCTTCGGCGTTACGGTCTTCGACACCGATGACGATCCGTTGGGCGTGCATCATATCGTGGATTGCACTGCCTTGGGCGAGGAACTCAGGGTTTGAGGCGACCTCGATCCGTACCGGTCTCACTAACGAATCCTTGATGAACTGCTCAACCTTGTCGTTGGTGCCCACCGGGACGGTCGACTTGACCACCACTAGGCAGTCTCGTTCAACATGCTCGGCGATCTGGCGGGCAACGGAGGCCACGTAGGAGAGGTTTGCCGAACCATCGGGCAGCTCCGGTGTCCCTACCCCGATGAAGATGACATCAGCGCTCTTGTAGGCGCTGGCATAGTCGGTGGTAAAGTGGAGCCGTCCACTCTTCAGCCCATCATTGAGGTACTCTTCAAGATCCTTCTCATAGATCGGGCTTATGCCGTTATTCAGCCGATCGATCTTCTGTTCATCGATATCGACACAGGTCACATCGTGACCGACTTTGGCAAAGCAGACCCCTGCCACCAATCCGACGTATCCGGTCCCTGCAATTGTAAGGCGCATGCACTCCTCCCACGTGTGGTATGTGCCTAGTCTATCATAACTCTCACCCTTGTGGGGCAGAGATTGGCTCGTAATGAGTCCAAACTCACCATCTATACGCTGTTCATTGTTTGAACATGAAAGGCAAGCGATTGCGTCCTCAGTTGTTCATTCTTTGAACATTATGGTAGATACAAACCAACTATCAACACTATTGTTCATAGTATGAACACTACTATAAGGGTCCACAGAGACAACAAGTCCAACTGTTCAATAGTTGAACATATGGGCGAACCAAGGAAATTTTAGTTCATTCAATGAACAGCGTTGGCGTAAGTCAATTGGTCTACAATTTTCTGCGTCGCTTAGAAGTATAGCTCGAAACTGATGGACGCCTTCCATTCAACGTCCTTGAACGGCATCTCATCTCGAAGAGCTGCCATCACGTCCAGGGTATTGAAGCCCAGCGATACCCGCATCGGATGGCTAGGGAAGCGCCTAAGCACACCCCATCCCTCAACGCCGATGCTGCTGATAATGGAAGATCCATCATCGAATTTTGGTGAGGTAAAGACTCCGATATCCAAGAACGGTGTGACGTATGAACGAGCGAAACCAAAATCGATGAAGTCAATGGTCAGGCTTAGGTTTGCCACAACCCCAGAAGATAGATACCCATTCACATCCTTGATTTGCTGGGATCGACTCAGAGAGCCTCTCAGATAGTCGGACACATCCAGATCACTTGAGGGCAAGAACTTGTAACTGGTATTGTTGTTTCCAGCATAGAACCCATTGATCCGAATAGAGGGATTCATCCGCCACTTTGCAAAGAGGAACCATGTCATCGACCCTTCAATATACCAATAGTCCTTCGTAGTGTACTCTGGCTGGGGGTAGTCACGCATGACATGCTTCAGTGAGAACATAAACCCTTCTCTAAACTTATGAAGATTGGAGAAGTAGTTGATCCTTCCCCCATTGGAGAGTGTATTTACATACTCCTGGTACACCTGAACAGGGGCGCTGTTATCTACATAATACACGCCACCTGTCACCGATGTCGTCCATCGCAACTTCAGAGGCAAGGTGAAGTTTGTGCCAAGCGTTGAGGTGATGAGGATATTATCAAGAGAGCTTTTATCCCGTTTTTGGTTGGTGGTCACTACAATATTGAACGACATGGGCCTTGTGAAAAACTTCAGATCATGCTGCTGCAGGGTTGTTTGACTCTTCACATTGGTCAGTTTCCCATTGAATTCAAAGAGTGTGGAAAGCGTATAGCGTATTTTGTCCTGCGTGAATGGACCATATGAGATCGAGAACCCGAACAGTTCTGGATTCCAAGCCGATAGATCGGTACGTGGCCGTAGGTCTCCCCACGTACGCACGGCAGTCGGCACTCCGGTGACCTTCAACCCTCCAATCGAGATGGAGTATTTGAATTGTTGTGTTGCCACGATAGGTTTGTGTGTTCCTTCAACGGAAACCCCTATCGTTGAAGTCCCGACTTTGATCCCACTCCACTGAAGCACATACTTGAGTTCACCTTGTGGGTTGGTTGTCTTTTGTCGTGCATAGTCAAAGTTCAAGTTCAACGATGTACCAAGGAACCGGACCCGGGCGATATCGACTGTCAGCCGATCTTCGCGGTTGTCCCAACTTTGCAGTGTCCCATCATTTTGTGATGTGTAACCGGTGAGGTTCATTTCACCCAAGGTTCCAAATAAATTGGTATCCTTTGCCTTCACCCCTACCAGCAATCCGGTCTTATTATTGTCAAACTTAGGGTATGGAAGGGCGAGGAAGGTGCTGGAGTCCTCAATGGAGAACGTAACCACATAGGAGAGAATGCCGTCAGTAAACGAGTACACGCTGTACTCATACTCGACACTCATGAAGATTTGTTTGTTCACCAGCGTCTGGCGCTTTGAATCCAGGGCTTTTACCAGCTCTTTCTCACTTGCATAGACGCGATCCCCTCCGGCAGGAACAATTGCCTCACGCAACGCAATTTTATTGGTTTTACCCGTTATGGAGAACTCATACTTCCCGATTGCATATCCTTTGATCTGGTCACTGGGAATCACCAATCCCTGCTCTGCAAACAGTACACTTCCACCGCTGATAAGAAGAAGTGCTATCAGGAGATATCTGGCAATATTTTTTCCCATACAGCGTGGTATTCCTTGTAAATCACAACTAATAGTCGAATAGTAAAGGCTTTCAGAGTCTCAGTCAACGCAATTGCCACGTTTTGCGGCCATACTGCCATGATCGGTGCACTATGTACTATACTTCAGCGCTGGTAGAGCACTTGCTTTTGGTACTCGGAAGGCAGGATGCCATATCGCTTCTGAAAGGCCCGTCTGAAGGTCTGGGCGCTTGCGTAGCCAACAAGCGCTGATACCTCACCGACCGGGATCTGCCCCTCGGCGAAGATCGTACGAGCACGCTCAAGGCGGTAGGTTTCAAGGTATTGGGCAAAGGAACTCTGCATCCGTGTCATCATGAAGTGGTAGAGAAAGCTCTCCTTCAGCCCAAAGCTCGAGGCCATGTGGGAGAGGTTCAGCGCAGCATCGCCGTAATGTGCCTCGATGTAGGCGACGATCCGGGCGATGAGCAGCTCATCGCTATCGCTTTTGGCCTTGCCCACGGCCTCTGCCTGGGCGAGGAAGAAACGCCGAGCTTCACCGTATGAGGTGAAAGGCGGCTCTGAGAAGGTCCCCTTCAACAGGTGCACCAGCGAGATCGCCGATGCATAGAGCGCCCTCATCAAGGCAGCGTGCTCCTCACTGCCCAGCGAACGGACCGTGAAGTTCTCCGCCTCGATGGCTGTGAGGATCTCCTCGGTGACCGCAACCTCTCCTCTGATGACCGAGGCGTGGAGCGTTCGCTCCATCTCGGGAGTATAGTGGCACGGGTCTCGCTTGAAGGAGAGCTCCTCGTAGCGGGCAAAGCCGGAGAGGGAGCGCTTGTTGCCAAGGCGCTGCTGCACCTCACTGCACTCGACGGTTGCACTGAAGATCTCATCGAGGGCCGACTTGACCGCACTGACGGCCATCGTGAAGGAGAGCGGCGATACCTTGGCAAAGTCAGCGTAGAAGCGATCGACACGGGTTTTGAGCAGCGCCCGGTCGACGTGCCAAATCATCACCCAGATAGAGAAAGAGGAGTCCATGTAGAGGTAGTGCTGAGCGCCAAAGGCCTGAAGGGCCTGTTTGTGAGCGGCGATCCGGGTAAAGTCGAGGTCCTCCAAGAGCTCATCGCTGAGCACATCCTTGGCATCGCTGCTGGCGATGTGGATCATCTGAAAGAGCAGCGGAGAGCTGAGGTCAATATCGGCCTGCGCCTGGCGCAGCATCGTCTGGATCTCGTCGACGGTGAGCATCCGCCCATGGATCAGGCGGCGGAAGAAGGTATCGATCATGAAGGGGGTTCCACCCTTCTGGCGCACCAGTGTACGCTCTTCGGCAACGATCGAGGAGATGTAGCGCACCGCCTGCTCGTAGGGCAAGGGGCGTCGGCCATCGGCGGTAAGGCCGAGCAGCTCATTCCAGCTGCGATTGCTCTTGACCATGATGAGGATCGAGGAGAGGCTGAGCAGGATGAAGAGGAGGATGGAGACGGACGCGACAGCTAGCCACATCGGGCTCAGCATCGCGTTGATCTCCTTGAGCCTGAGCAGGCTGTAAAAGCGCAGCCCGCTCGCCTCACTGGTGAGGGCCGAGAGGATGTACGCCTCGCCTGCGATCATCAGGCGGTGCTGCCCATCGCCATATTGGGCCGGTGTGATCAGGGAGCGGTTGCCGGAGGCGGTGATCAGTGTCCCGTCCAGATCGGTGATATAGACTGTCGGATTGGCTCCCTCGATCGGAATGCGCAAGAGATCGGCGAAGTACTCGCTGTCTAGGAGCATGACGACCTTGCCGGCATTGGAGGTGGGATTGTTCAGCGGGAAGGTCTGCACCAATGGGATGACCCGACGCTCACGGCCATGGATCAGGGCAGTGACCTCAGGATAGAAGGAGCGCGAGGTGACGGTTGTGAGGTAGCGGCTACGGAACTGACGGTAGTTGAGCCCATCGAAGGCGAAGAGGGAGGGGTACATCTGCTCCGGGTCAAGGAAGGCATTGGTAGAGCAGAGGATGTAGCCGCTGCGGTTGGAGTAGAGGTAGATCTCGCTGAGCATCGCGTTGATGTTCGTCGCTACCGGCAGCACCCCCTTGGCGTCGATGAGGGTCTGGATCTCATCGCTTCCTACCTCGATGGGCCCTTGGTACATGAACTTGGCGATGGTGTTGTCCAGCAGTAGCAGCTGGCTGAGCTTGAACGCCTGGTCGACGGAGAGGTCGGCTGTCGTCCTGATTAAGTTCAGCATCGAGTATGCCTGCGCCTCCTTCTCAGACCGCACGGTCTTGAGGACCCATCGCTGGCTGAAGAGCAACAGGACAAACGACAGCGCGATCACAACGAAAAAGAGAATCATCTGTCGAGACATGGGGATGGTGCGTTCGCGCTCTCTCATCAGAGAGACAGTATATCACAGCACAATCAGAGTCGACACAGCTATCAATCACCGAGCCACGCGGCCCGCTGCCAAATGGCTACCCCATCGTTGGCAAGCGGTGGCCCTTCGGTCGAGCGTCCACGCCTGACCACCGTGGCAAGCTCTTCCCTCATTGAGTCGACGATATCGGGATACAGGTGCTGGATGTTGGTCGTCTCACCGATGTCGCTCTCCAGGTCGTAGAGTTGCAAATCCGGCAGCCCCTCCTCATCGGCGCTGCCTGATCGAGGATAGGACCACCCTCCCGAACCCGGGCACATCTCAAGCTTGAACCGCCCTCGCCGCAGCGACAGCGAGCCGTCGATGCTTTGGCTTACCAGATGCGAGCGCACCGCATCGCTGTCAGGATCCTCCATCAAGGAGCGGATGCTCACGCTATCTACTCCCTCCTGTTCGCCAAGGGGGCAGTCAAGAATGTCTGCAAGACTTGCATAGAGGTCGGCCAGAGAGACCAGGTGCGTGCAGACCCGTGAGGCAGGGATGCGCCCCGGCCAGCGCATCAACAGCGGAACGCGGTGCCCGCCTTCGTAGATGTCGCTCTTCATCCCCCGAAAGTGGTAGGAGGGGTTGTGACCGCATCGGGCGAGTGCCTCAAAGTCCGCTTGCGGGGAGCACCCGTTGTCGCTAGTCATGATCAGAAGCGTCTCATCTTCGATACCCTCTTTCCGCAATGTCTCAAGGATTGTATCCACTACGCTGTCGCAGTGGAGGACGAAGTCCCCATAGGCATTGGTCTTCGATCGGCCTTGGAACTCCTTGGCCGGTAGGATCGGGGTATGGGGGCCGGTGAGGGAGAGAAAGAGAAAGAAAGGACGCCGGTCTCGCCCCTCGATGACATGCACTGCCCGCCTAGCGAGGGTGTCCAACACCTCTTGGTGGACAAAGTCAGGGGCGGTCACCCCTGAGCGCCAAAAGCCCATACCCTCGCCCCGTGTCGTGGTCGTCGGGACGCACGTGAAGTGGTCGTCCTCAATATAGGCGTAGGGGGGCATGTCCAGTGACGCTGCGATACCGTAGAAGGTGTCAAAGCCCAGGTCCACCGGGCCGCCTTCGATACGCTGGGTGTAGTCGATCGGCGCACTGTCGCTAAAATCCTCGCCTTCGACAAAATCGCTACCTTTGCTCAGGCCCAGGCCTAGGTGCCACTTGCCCACTAGGTGGGTGGCGTAACCACACCGTTTGAGTAGTTGGGCTACCGTCGGGGTATGGGCTTCGATCAAGGGAGAGGAAAAGCCGCCGAGGACGGAGCTTTTCAGCCTTGAGCGCCAGTTGTAGCGCCCGGTGATGATCGAGTAGCGACTTGGGGTACACACGGCACTGGTGGCGTGGGCATCGGTGAAGCTGACGCCCTGGCTGGCAATGCGGTCGAAGGCCGGAGTCTTGAAGGCGCTCTGCTCATTGAGTGCGCTCACGTCCCCATAGCCCAGGTCATCGAAGAGAATGTAGACAATGTTTGGTTTCATGCGTTGGTATATGGCACAAGGCCAATTGCTTGGCCTTGTGCATCGATTGCGGTGATGATCCTTACTTGTACTGACGGTCGTAGGCAGTCTGCATCAGCTTCAAGACCTGCTGCAGCTGTAGCTTCTCCAAGTTGGCGATGTAGTCGCCCCAGACCTTGTCATCGTTGACGTCAAGAGATCCGACCATGAACTTGACCGCACTCTGACGGATGTAGTTGGCCAGCTCACGCTGCACGGTTGCGTACTTCTCACTCTCCTCAGCGGTGAACTTGAGAGTCGGGACCTCCAGATCGGTTCTCTCATACGGCTTGTAGAGCTCAGCGGTCTCATCGTAGAGCACCTTTTCGTTGTTGTCCGGCAGGTAGTAGCGTGCATCACTGCGACTGATGTCCTCTACGGCAAGGCCGTTCTTCATCGTCGGTGTCGGAGCTCCTGCATAGACCTGAATCCATGTGTCGTTCTGCGGGTCTTTGTCGTTCCACTGCTTCAGCGACTTCCAGATCGCCGGCTTGCCGTCGAGACCGACGGTGCCCTTGTCTGCCCATGCCCATGCCTCGCCTTCAAAGCCGTTACGCTGTAGGAGCGTTCCCTCAAGGCTGTACATGAAGTCAAAGTAGCGCATGATGGCATCGGCATACGGGCTCTTGGAGCTGACCACTACCCGACCGATACCGGGGTTCTGGAAGAAGACGACTGCGTTCTGCTCCCCGCTCGGTCCCTTCAGCGGGGCGATGGCGCGGTAGTTGTTGAAGCGGTCGCCACCGATGGTGGAGAACTGGCCTCTCCAGCCGCCTGCGACAAAGCCGACGGTTGGAAGTGCAGAGCTCTCGACAAGCTGGGTCAGCTGACTGGAGTCCTGGGTGAAGGAGCCGTTGTAGAGCAGGCCTTCGCGGTAGAGCTTGTTGATGAACGCCAAGCCCTCACGGTAGGCTGCCTTGTTGACGGCGGTGTCGACCTTGTTGCCGTTCATCAAGAAGCCAACGTCGCTGACGGCGTTTGCGTTGATGTCGGTATCGAGGTCACAGTAGATGAAGGAGTTGAGCAAAAAGCGCTCGACCTGGTCGCTCCATCCGATGATCGAGCCGGCGAGCGGAATCTCATCGGCCTTGCCGTTTCCGTTGGGATCCTGCGTCTTGATCGCCTTCAGGACGGTATAGAACTCATCGATGGTGGTCGGAGTCTTCAGGCCAAGCTTGTCGAGGAAGGGCTGGTAGACAAAGAGCTTTGCCTGGTTGGAGCAGTGGTAGCACCCTTCAAGGCGTGGCAGTGAGTAGATGTTGCCGTCGATGTTGGTCATATAGCCAACGCCGCCGGGGAACTCATCGAACGCCTTCATCAAGTTGGGCATCCACTCTTTGGAGTAGTACTTGTTCAACGGCAGAAAGAGGCCTTCCTGGGTTCCGTAGTTGGTCTCCTGGTCAAAGGTGATACCAAAGCCCAAGAATGCATCCGGGTAGTCCCCGCTAGCCAGCACGAGGGCAAGCTTCTCGGTCGCAGCCTGCTCGGGGACCATGATGAAGTTCACCTTCACCCCGGTCTTCTCCTCCATGTACTTGGTAAAGCGGTTGGTGTTGTAGTCTTCGACACACGGCGGTTGAGCCACCATGATGTCAACGGTGATGGGGCTCTTCACGATCGGGAAGGTCCCCAGCGGGGTATACTCGACCGCGGCTTTTGCCGGGGCGGCCTTGGTTCCCTGAGCGAACAGGGCGATCGGCACCACGAGGGCGACGACTAGAGCGAGTAACAGACGGTTTCTCATGACCTTATCCTCCTATGGTATCAGCTGCCAGGCAGCTGATGTCTCCTATCCTTTGACCGACCCGATCATCACGCCCTTGACGAAGAACTTCTGTACGAAGGGGTAGATGACCAATAGCGGTACACTGGCGACGACGATGACCGCGTAGCGGATCGTCTCACTGAGCCCCTGGGCCCTGATGGCCGCCTCCACATCGACGGTCATCGACGGGGTATTGCGGTTGATGATCAAAATGTTGCGCAGCACGATCTGCAGCGGGTAGAGGGCCTGCCTCTGTAGGTACAGCAGTGCGTCGAAGTACTTGTTCCACTGCCCCACTGCATAGAAGAGACCGAGCACGGCGATGATGGCCCCACTGAGGGGGAAGACGAAGGAGATGAGGAAGCGGATGTCCGAGCA
>LVBE01000071.1 GCA_001603105.1 Spirochaetales bacterium Spiro_03 | reverse complement strand
GCAGGGGAATGACAGCAAACTACCTCAAGAATAATCTGGATATTCCAGTAATTGACATAAAATATGATTTTTTCCATTTTGCTGATGCGTTAGAAAAAGCGTTGGCCATCAGTAACGAGGTGGCGATTATTGGTTTCACCGATGCGTTTCATGTTGCTCATAAGGCGGTTAAATATGTGGAGAGGGAGGGGCAAAAGATACATGTGGTGATCTTGCCAGACGGAAGTGGGATCGTAGAGATAATTAAAGCCCTTCATTGCGAAGGGATTAATACATTTGTTGGAGGTAACCTTGTTGTCACGACGGCTATCGACATGGGGCTTAATGCTGTCTTGCTCCAAGCTGATGAAACGGCAATAACCGAAGCGATCAAGGATGCACTGTACGAATTGTCAATCCACATCCAATTGGAAGAGAAATACGAGTTGATAAAACTTGTAATTTCAAACAACTCAAACGGTATCTTTGCCTTGGATAGAAGTGGCGATCTCATCATTCTCAACCCGAAGGCTATTCATCTGTTGGATATGGAAGATATGGAGGTCTATGCCCGAAATAATCTATTGAAAAGGATTTTATCGGATTCCAGGATTATCAAGACAATAAATGATGGCATTGACATCACAGGGGAGCTTATTACTATTGGCGCCCACGACCTGGTATTCAGCTCTTCTCCTATCATTGTTGATGAGGAGATTAGAGGTGTGGTTGTTACTGTCCAGGAGACGAGCAATATCAAGGAAATCGATTCAAAAATCAGAATGAAACAGATGAATAAGGGCCACATTGCCTCAAAGACTTTCGACGATATTATTGGGGAGAGCGATATCATGAGAGCGTGTAAGTTGCGGGCTTTCAAATCAGCTCGTGTCGATAGCACAGTACTCATCCGGGGGGAGACAGGGACTGGAAAGGAGATGTTTGCTCAGAGCATCCATAATGCGAGCAAGAGGGCGTCAAAGCCATTTGTTGCAATAAACTGCGCTGCCTTGCCCCCCAGCCTTCTTGAAAGCGAATTATTTGGGTATGTGAAAGGTGCATTCAGTGGGGCAAATACCGAAGGCAAGGCGGGGATTTTTGAGCTGGCACATACTGGTACGATCTTTTTGGATGAGATCAGTGAAGCGTCTCTTGAGGTACAATCCAGGTTGTTGAGAGTCATTCAGGAAAAGGAGATTATCCGAATTGGAGATGTCAAGGTCATCCCAGTGGATGTACGAATCATTTCTGCGACAAATAAGGATCTTATGGAGGAAGTCAGGAATAATAGGTTCAGAAAAGATCTTTTCTATAGGTTGAGTGTCCTCGAGCTACAGCTTCCAATGCTCAATGAACGCAAGAGTGACATGCCTGACCTTTGTGCTTGTCTGATTCGCGATATCTGCAAAAGGATGGGCTGTGATCAAAAAATCATAATTACTGACGAGGCGATAAGTGTTCTGATGAATACTTCTTTCGATGGCAATGTCAGGCAGCTGTCCAATATATTGGAGAGGGCGTTAGTCCTCTCTGATTTCTCCAAAATTACCGGCAATTGTATTCTGGAAGCTCTCGGGAATTCCCAGACTAAGGCTTTCATGCACGAATTGCCCTCACGCTTAGGAACGATCGAGGAGATGGAGGACCTGATGATAACGAGCATGTTGAAGGAGTGCGAAGGCAACAAGACCGCTGCGGCACGGAGGCTTGGAATTAGCCTCTCGACATTCAGAAGGAAGTTGGAAAAGATGCAGAGAGTCTAGATTCCGCTATGATGCTCACCTGGCACCAATCGAAGAAATACATTACACCAGCATCAATCTTTTCATGGCACGTGTGATATGATGGCTGTTCGCATCACTCTTTCATTCTGATGTAATTGATCAGCCCTCCGGCAAGAAGGATCTCCCTTTCTCGTTTGGTAGCCTCACAGAGCAGTTCGAAAATAATACCCCTCGTTGAAAGCTTGGCTTGGATCGGTACCCCTGTATCTAGGCTCTTTCTGACGTCAACCAATTGGATATCATCAAGGTGCCCTATGGATTCATACAACACCTTGTCCTGGAAGACCAAAGGAAGAATGCCTGTATTGATCAGGTTTGTTTTATGTATTCGGGCAAAACTCTTGGCAATAATTGCTCGTATACCCAAAAATACGGGCACAAGGGCGGCATGTTCACGAGATGAGCCTTGTCCATAGTTCTCACCACCAATGATGAACCCCCCACCAAATTTGTTGGCATTTTCAGGAAACTGCCCGTCGCATCTAGTGAGGCAGTACTGTGACAAGAAGGGAATATTTGATCTGTTCGCAAGGGCTACAGCTCCACCAGGTACGATATGATCGGTCGTGATGTTGTCTCCGACTTTAATGAGAGCTTTTCCACTGACCTCGTCTTCAATCGCATCAAATATGGAGAAAGATTTTATGTTTTTCCCCTTCTCCAATGCAGTGTCTTGGCCGCTTGCATCAGGTATCACTATAAGATTGTCATTGATTATGAATTTTTCTGGTAATTCGATTCTGGGCATAGCCTGCCCATCTGAGAGTGTGGTGATATAGCCGCTAAGTGCTGATGCAACAGCAGTTTCGGGGCTTGCCAGATAGACCTGTGCGTCATCAGTGCCACAGCGTTTCTCAAAATTACGGTTAAAAGTCCTCAGGGATACGGCGCCACTGGCGGGAGCTTGTCCCATTCCAATACAAGGGCCGCACGCTGCTTCAAGTATCCTCGCACCTGAGGATATGATATCCGATAGGGCCCCATTCTGGGCTAGCATGTTCAATACCTGCTTGGATCCTGGAGAGACAGTGAGAGAGACATCCTTATGGATCGTCTTACCCTTGAGAGCGTTTGCGACTAACATAAGATCAGAGAACGACGAGTTCGTGCATGACCCAATGCATACCTGGTCGACCTTGACGATTCCTATCTCTGATACCTTTTTGACCTTGTCTGGGCTATGAGGCAACGCGACCAGTGGCTCAAGTTTGGCAAGATCAATGCTGATTTTCTCCACGTATGCCGCTCCCTCATCGGCCACAAGTTCACGATAATCACGTGCTCTATCCTGTGCTGACAGAAACCTCTGCGTCTGTGCGTCCGATGGAAAGATTGAGGTCGTGGCGCCAAGTTCAGCACCCATGTTAGTAATAGTTGCCCTATCATAGACGGATAGACTTTGTACGCCGTCACCCGCGTACTCGACTATTTTGCCTACACCACCCTTGACCGTTAGGATGCTCAACAACTTCAAGATGATGTCCTTTGCAGAACATCCACTTCTCAATGATCCTTTTAGCTCAACCTGTATTACTTCGGGAACCTTGAGATAGTACGTGCCGGTGCCCATCGTGGCTGCGACCTCCAATCCTCCAGCCCCGACAGCAAGCATTCCCAAGCCTCCACAGGTAGGTGTATGCGAATCAGAGCCGATCAGGACACCACCTGGATAGCCAAACCGTTCGAGATGAACTTGATGACAAATGCCATTCCCGGGCTTGGAGAAGAGAAGACCATATTTTTTTGCAAACGATTTCAGGTACCGATGGTCATCAGCATTCTCGTATCCTGTTTGCAAGGTATTGTGGTCTACGTAGATGATGGAGAGGTCAGTATTGACACTCGCATACCCCATTTTTTCAAACTGAAGGCACGCCATCGTTCCTAAGGCATCCTGTAGAAGCGTATGGTCAACTTTGATCTCAATAAAATCTCCAGGGACGATGGTTCCACCAATCACATGATCGGCCAATATTTTTTCTACGATATTCCTAGCCAATTTCTCCCTCCGGGATGGTATTTATCAAAGGAAAGTGCATCCTTTTGCTTTAAGGGTCTCATCAATCCATGTCTTCTTTAACGTCCCTTCTTCGATCTTCTTGAATTTTTCAATTTCCATCTGGTTGTGTGCAATCGCCTTTGCAAGAATGGCTTCTGCCTCATGTGGTCTTAAGGCAATGATTCCATCCTGGTCCCCGATGATGATATCTCCAGGCATAACCACCTGTCCTCCGATGGCTACTGGCACGTTGATCTCTCCTGGGCCTTCCTTGTAAGGACCCTTGGGCTGGACTCCGCGTGCATAGACGCTGAAATCTAAAGTCTCAAGCGATTCCATATCGCGTATCGCCCCATCGATGAGGAAACCTATGACCCCTTTCTTCATCGCTGTTCGGTAAAGAATTTCACCACACAGGGAATGGTCCAAACACCCCTCACCATCCACAACGATTACGTCACCAGGCAGCGCCATTTCCAAGGCTTTATGGAGCATCAGATTGTCTCCAAGTGGGACTTTAACGGTGAGGGCGGTACCAAGGAGGGGTACTTTGTTGAAGGGTCGCAGTGCATGATCCATACAGTAGATTCTTCCCATGGTGTCACTGATATTTGCTACCGGGACTCCTCTGAATTTCTCGACTAGAGCCCTATCCGGCCTCTCCACATTATTGAAGATCCTAAAACCGATGTTATTCATGTCAATCTATTCCTTTGTAGTTGCGCTATCAGCACCCAGGGAAGAGTTCCCTGGGGTGCACGATAGTCGTTGATAATGTCTTAAAGTTAGATAAGGCCCAGTGTAATAAGAAGTTCCTCGATCATATTACATTGGTCTTGATACATTTGATTGAAATCCCGGGCGTTGGCATACATCGGAGGTTCACCGATAGCAGTTCCTCTCTGCTTATAGCTTTCACTGTTGATAATTTTTTCGAACGCCTTATCAAGTATATCCAAGACTTCCTTCGGAGTATCAGCAGGGGCAAAAACACCTCTGGTCGAAGTCAGAACAGCTTTGTAGCCCTGTTCGAGGAAAGTGGGAACATTGGGGAATTCAGCGATTCTTTGTGGGCTCGAAACGCCTAAGATCTTCATTTTACCAGCTGCGACCTGGTCCATGAATGAGGTTGGGAATCCGACCACACTATTGACATGTCCCCCGAGGACCGCGGCAGTACCTTCTCCGGTCCCACTGAATGGAACTTCCTTAATGGTGTCAATGATTCCCATACGGAACATCATGTCAGCGCCAAGCACGTGCAAAGTAGAACCTACTCCAGGGTGAGACCATGAAAATTGTCCGGGATGGGCTTTTGTCCATGCGATCAACTCTGCGGCGTTATTGTACGGTGCATCCGCTCTGACTGCGAGTACGGGAGCTACGTTGCTAGCACATGCTATACCTACAAAATCGTCCTTCTTGAAATCTACGCTATCCATATAAAGCGAGATAGGAAGGGACATTGTTGCATAGAGCAAGGTGTATCCATCCGGTTTCGAGTCAGCGACGTATGTTGCTCCGATTGCACCGCCAGCACCAGGTTTAGTGGTAATCTGTAGGGGTTTCCCTAAAAACTCTGTGGCTTCTGGACTCAACAATTCGGCGGCGATGTGGGTTCCACCCCCAGCAGCAAATCCTACGATAAGTTCCACTGGTTTTGTGGGAAAGTCGATAGTGGTTTTAGCCGTTGATTCCGTGGCTCCGCCGGCTGTCAAAAATCCAATTGCTACCATCGCAATCATTAACACTGCAAGTAGTTTTTTCATTTGTTTCCTCCATGTTTTTGTTTGTACATCATTAGGTCTGTGTTCTGTCTGCTCATTCTGTTGATTTTGCTTCCTCCTTTTTCTGGTCTTTATAATTTCTGACAAGCATCAGAACGGCCATGGTCAACGCAACCAAGATCAGTATCGCTGAAATCGGGCGTGTGAAAAAAATGCTCATGCTCCCATCCGAAAGGATTAGACTACGCTTTAGATTTGACTCCAATTGGGCCCCTATTACGAAGGCTATGACAAAGGGGGGGATAGGGAACTTGTTCTTGCGTAGTATAAATCCCAAAGCCCCGAAAAAGAGCATTGAAGCGGCATCGAAAAGGTTTGTTCTTGTTGAATACGTTCCTACAACACAGATGATGAAAATCATGGGTAGCAGAGTGGATTTCCTGAGGTTGATGATTTTTGCGAAGAGGGGAACGCCTAACTTGCCCACAACGAGAAGTGCGACGACTGCAAAGAACATCGCAATATAGATAGTATAAACACTGCCAATATCGTCGGTGAAGAGTAGAGGCCCGGGCTTGATTCCGTGTGCTATTAACGCTCCGACCAGAATTGCCGTCACGACGTCTCCAGGGATGCCAAATGTGAGTGTTGGCACAAGAGCACCTCCAGCAACCGCATTGTTGGCTGCTTCTGGGGCTGCGATTCCCTCAATAATACCTGTGCCAAACTTCTCAGGATGGTCTGAGTTTCTTTGGGCTTCAGCATAGGCAATGAAACATGCCGTGCTTCCCCCGATACCTGGCAAGACACCGATTAGGGCCCCGATGACTCCAGACTTGATAATGGTCCATAAGTTACCGAAGTACTCCTTGAATGTCAGGGTATTCTGCTCAAGTGAGAGTGTCTCCTCTTTTCTCGTCAACTCTTCTTTACCCTTGGTAAGTTGGGAGAGGATTTCTGCTAGTGCGAAAACCCCAATGAAGATCGAGAGGGTTTGCACACCATCCCCCAGATTGATGTTGCCAAACGTAAATCTTTTGGTTCCGTAGATTGGATCCATCCCGACAGTTGCCATAAGAAGACCAAGACATGCGGAGATGAGTCCTCGTGTGAATGATTTGCCAGATATGCCAGCAATGAGTGATAGTGAAAGGACCATGAGCCCGAAATACTCTGGAGGACCAAATTTCAGTGTCACCATCGACAAGGGCTTTGCCATGACCAATAGAATAATCACCCCGACCATTCCACCAGTTACCGAGGCATACAGTGCCATATGCAAGGCCTTACCCGACTGTCCTTTCAATGCCATTTGGTACCCGTCGAGAGTTGTCGCAGCTGCACTTGCAGTTCCCGGCGTATTGATGAGTATTGCCGAGATTGACCCACCAAACATGGATCCTTGATAGGATCCCATCATCATTGCAATCGCTACATCTGCTGGGAGGTAGAGGCTTATAGGAAGAAGCAAAGCGATTGTCATGCTCGGGCTGATGCCAGGTAACGCACCTCCGAGTATTCCAAATGCAACTCCAATGAAAAGAGCTGATATAACCTGAAATGATAAGAAATTAGTAAAAGAATTTAACAGTATTCCCATTATTTTGTCCTCTTGTCAATCTAGAATCCAAACGGTCCCATCGGGAATTTTATCCTGAATACATAGGTGAATATGAGAAAAATCACAATCACATATATGACGGATGTAATTAGATTCATCATGATACGAGTATTGCCAAAGAAATAGAGCAAGAAGGTAAGAACCAGCACGCTTGATGTTATGAATCCGATCAATGGTATGAGAACCATGTACATTGCACAAGCCGCAAGAAAAATTATTTGGGGCAAGAACGTTTTTATGCTATTCGACGGGCTTGAACCTATGACGGTTTGCAAGGACAGTTTCCCTTGCTTACGCAGGGAATACAGACTTTTTACAACCATGATCATGCCACAAACTCCAATGATTATCACCAAGAGTTTTGGAAGAAAATCTGGTCCGTTGGGAACTACTCTTCTTATCTTTATTTGGCTTGGAATCAGCCAAAAATACGTAAGAAGAGAGCAAGCCACTGTTACCACGCCTGACCGCAAATCCCTAATCGTGTCTTTCATCATATCACCTCAACTGGCCGATTATTCATTATTGGGAATATACGCTATTCCATCTAATATGACTCTAGCAGTTCTATCGACACAGATCTTCTCGAATGAATTATCCTTCCCACCAACGATATCTACTTCCATAGGGCCATATGGTTGGCCAATTCTCAATGTGTGTCTCTCTCGAGACTCCTCTGTCATAGCTTCCCATATGATTGTTCCAGGAATTTTTGAAGCTGCGCCAGTACTCACCGCACCACCGACCATGTATGCTCTATGCATCTTTTGCATTGAACCAAGTCTCGCGACAAGATCTATATCATGTTTTGAAATCATGACACCATCAGGGTTCATATAATCGGCTGCTTTTGAGACGAAGCCGACCTTTGGAAAAGCAGGGCTACTTGATGTGGCATCGGCGCGGCTGCTTACAATTCCCGATAATTCGGCAGCTATGGAACGAATCTCCTCCATGGTCTTCAGTATTTCAGGCATCCGTTCTACTTCTATTGGTAGCTCAGTGCCAGTCAGTCCCATCTCTTCAGCCTTGATGTAGACAACGGGAGTTACAGCATCAACAATCGATATATTGAATTCTTTCCCATCGGATGTGCGGACCCTATCAACAGGGTTTCCCGTAGGCAATAACTTACCAGTTACTCCCCCCTGTGGATTTAGGAACTCAAGCTTTATTTTTGCTCCCGCTCCAGGCACCCCAGGGATGGAATGGTCCCCATCAAAGACTGAATACCCATTTTTTACAGGAACAATGACGTTGAGCAGCTTGGAGGTGTTGGTGTTGTATACCCTGACCTTTGTAAAAGGTTCTTTTGCTTTTACAAAATTATTGTCAATGGCAAACAACCCGACTGCAGACGATAGATTCCCACAGTTGCCCTGCCAATCAATAATCGGTTTTTCAACAGAAACCTGGCCGAATGTATAATCGACATCTGCATCCTCTCTTTCTGATGGTCCGATTATGCAGATTTTGCTTGTAAGGGAGTTAGCACCACCTAAACCATCTATTTGCCTCTGATCGGGACTTCCGAGAAGCCTGAGGATGATACGGTCTCTCTCTTCCCCTACAGGAGGTAATTCGTTCTCCTTTAGGAAAACTCCTTTACTCGTCCCTCCTCGTATTATTGAACACCGATATGCTTTGCAAGCAGCATTATTCATGAACCCCTCCTAGTGCTTCGATGGATATGTACATTCTTTCAAGTTGATGAATTCACCCGCATTAAGTTCTTTCTGCATCAATGCCCTCAACACGTTGTCAGCAACCTTCTCGGCCATCGGTTTAACAAGATCGGAGACTGTGCCTCCGATATGCGGGGTGATGACAACGTTGTCCAAGGTGGTGAACCGTCCATTTTCCGGGTACGGCTCGACTTCAAAGCTATCCAAACCCGCACCGAGGATTTGTCCCGTCTGCAGTGCATCAGCAAGGTCGTTTTCGTTGATGATTCCTCCCCGCGACGTGTTGATTATTACTGCGCTTCTTTTCATCAACTTGAGCTCCGCGGCTGTGATCAAGTTCACTGTCTCAGAGGTTAGGGGAAGGTGAATGCTTATTATGTCACTTGTTACCAGCAGTGACTTCAAATCAAGGAAATTAACGCCGAATTTTTTTTCCGTCTCTGGATTCATCCGCAATAGGTCATAATATTGAACTTCTGCCCCCAATGCTTGGAGTTTTTGGGCGACCAGTTTCCCGATGGCACCACAACCAATCAGTCCTGCTTTTTTGTCATTGATCGTGTAGGAGTCAGAGGCGAATGTTGTCCTATCCCATATCCCATTGCGGAGTTTTTTATCGAGTGGTACGAGATGTCTGTAGAGTGCCAGAATCAAGAGAATCGTATGTTCTGCTACAGCACAGCTATTAACCCCGGTAGCAACCAGTACTGGAATATTTCTTTCTGACGCTGCACCGATGTCTACTGTGTCAAATCCTGAACCCCACCGTTGGATCAATTTTAGATTTTTATTGTTGGCTATGATATTCCTGTCAACTTTAAGAGTTCGCAGAACTAAATATTCTAAATCACTGCAATTATCGAGAGTTTTCTGGTCTTTGATGTACGAGATTTCAAAATAGCCTGACAACTTACTGATCAACAGCTCATTCGCTTCAGCAGGATATGTCCCTGCAAACGTAAGTTTTCCCAAGAGTTCAATCTCCTTTTTATTGGTTTCATCAAACAATATTGCAATTTTCATGCCAAAATTATCGTTTCTTAAAGACTTTTGCACAGACATCCTCTTGCTGGTAAAAATAAGGATAAATTATGAGTCGATATCAATATCTAGGTGTGTGTTATTCTTAAACGAAGATTTTTTCTGTACTAATTAACAATGGCAATATGATGTGCCAAGTCATAATGACACTCCATTCGGCAGGATCCAGACCGTATACTTGAGTCTGGGTTCCGCACATTCAGGATGCTTTGTGACTACTGCATCCGCCTATCAATTTGATCACTCTTCCGGAGTTGGTGTTCACATCAAACTATAGTTCGGTGTAAAGTGATAGTACCCCAAAACGGAAGTACGGGACGAATACACGGAAATACCTTGAATTGTTACAAGATCCGGAAACGAAGGGTATTGTTTTCTATCTTGGTGATGTTTCCTGCACAGTGGATGGTATCCAATATGCCTCATGGAAGGATTGGCCACAGTTCCGATGACAGAGTGCTCAAGTTTGTGTAAATACAGGAGTCTGAATGACAAAAAAGCAACAATCGTTGTGCTGGTCGTCCTCAAAATGCTTTCAGCAGGGGTTAGGGACGATGTATTCTGATTATCTGGCAGTGATTTGTGACGTGATCTGTAACACATCCGAAAAATCATCAACCAGAACGTGGGGATCGTACTCATTCATCGCTGAGGCAGAACATGACGGTGATCCAGTTCCGTTCGGCTACAAAACTTGATTTGAACAAGAATCTCTTCTGAGTTTTGGTAGGAGAAAAATAATCATTCAGTTTCCCCCAAAATCTGCATCTGGCTGCGCCATTCAGCATTTTTGGCTGAATTTTCTTTCAGCAAGTCCGAAAGTCAGGACAATGTTTCATACATAGATCAGATCAGACTCTGGCTTTAGAGCACCAGATATAGAGATTCTTGTTCTCATTGACTACAAATGTTTTGTAGAGCATCGTATCTGTCATGAAAGAATCTGAAATTCGTCGATGATCAAAGATGCTGATAACAAAGGGCATTTGAAAGAAACGTGAGAGAAAAGGATTTGAGTCGAAAAAATGTACAGTTATGTACAAGTGCACAAAACCATACATTCTTTTTTTGTAGTATTGTAAGGAATTGGGTTTTGAGAAAATGCCCAGAACAGGATTTGAACCTGCACAGTGTTGCCACCACTAGGACCTGAACCTAGCGCGTCTACCAATTCCGCCATCTGGGCCTAGGCGAAACTATAGAGTATTTGCTTTGATTGTGTCAACCAGAAATCAAGAGCGTGACCTGGGCTGCGATGGCATCTGCGCTTCCGAGCTCAGCAAGGGAATGTTCCGCAGTCTTTGCCTTTACCGACACCTGCTGTATCGCGAGGCCCAACGCATCGGCGAGGTTTGCTCGGATGGCATCGATGTGATCTCTGAGTTTGGGGGTCTGTAGGATGATCGTGGCATCGATGTTGATGATCGAGTACGGAGGCAGGTCGGAATTGACGACACGCTTGAGCAGCTCCATCGAGTCGATATCCTTGTAGGCAGGGTCGGTATCGGGGAAGTGGGAGCCGATGTCACCCTTTGCCAAGGCACCGAGCAGGGCATCGATGAGGGCGTGGATGAGCACATCCCCATCGCTGTGGGCAAGAGATCCTTTGGCCGATGGGATTTCAATCCCACCGATGAGCAAGGGACGGTTTGGAACAAGCCGATGAAGATCCCAGCCACTGCCTACCCTGATCATACGTGCTGCTCTCGCTGGTACTGGGCAACCGACTGCTTGAAGCGGTTGGTTGCCTCAATCGTCTTCTGTGCTTCGCTTCGGTTCTGTTGGTAGGCCTTGATCTGCTCCTCTGCATCGGGGATGTCATCGAGGAAGGTGATCTTACGATTCTCGCGCTCCCCCTCGCAGATGCCCACTACCAGGCCAAAGTCGGTGAAGATCTCAGTGTCGTCGGTATAGGTAGCATCCTTGCCCTTGGCGTGTTGGTGCGCTTCCCAGATCGCAGGATAGCGGAAGACCTGCGGGGTTTGGACACCCACTGCGTGGCTGCGCTCTACGTGATGTGTGATGACGCCATTATCGTCGATGATCTTCACCGTATCGACGGTGGGAAGAGCTGGGGCAGCGCCACCGAAGACCGTGGCAGTGGCCAGAGTGCTGATGATCAAGGAAGGGGAGACATAGGGGCGAGCCCCATCGTGGATGGCTACGTATTCAATCTCAAGGGAGAGCGTAGAGAGCATAGCGAGGGCACTATGGACCGACTGTTGGCGCGAGGAGCCGCCCTCCACCAGGATGATTGGCACGGCGTTCTGCTCCAAGAGGTCCTCTAAGGCGAGCCCACACTCACCGCTCATATGCGGCGGGTGGGTCACGATGATAGCCTCTAGTCCGGGCACCTGCAGGAACGGGGCCGTCGCCCGATAGAGAATCGTGTGACCGTCGATAAAGAGGTACTCTTTCTTGACGTTGGTTTCGCTATTGTTGAAACGATCGCTACTGCCTGCGGCAGTGATGATCACGGCGTGGCGGGGGAATGCCATCTTATTTTTCCAGACGGGAGAAGACGATCATCTCAATGTCCTTCTTCGCCTTTCCAAGGGAGATGGCCGTCTCATCGATGAGCAGGCGCAGGGCACTGTCGTAGAGCTTGCGCTCCTGGACCGGCAGCTCCTTAATCTTGCTGCGGTGGTAGAGGGCTTGCACGACCTTGGCGATCGATGCGATCGATCCCTCTTTGAGCAGGTCGACATTCATCTGGTAGCGAGCCTTCCAATCGACAGGCATCGGCTCGTACTTGCTGGAGATCGAGTCAATCGCTTTCTGGGCTTCACCCTTGGCAACGATGCCGCGGATGCCCAGCTCCTTGGATTTTTCGACAGGAATCATGACCGTCATGTCAGAGATGTCCAAGTAAATGACGTAGTACAGCGTATCTACACCACGAAACTCCTGCTGTTCGATGCGCTTGATGACGCCGACACCCTGAAGCGGGTAGACCACGTGCTCCCCTACGGCAAATTTGTTGTTGTCCTGCTCTAAATCCATAGCGCAAGTATATCTCATTTTTCGATTATCAACAAGGCGAGGTGCAACTGCCCAGATAACTATGATAGCCAACACCGTCGCCTATGGAGTATAGTAATAGCATGAGAACGAAACCCCGACGCTGCGGTGTGCTGCTGCACCCGACTTCCCTTCCATCAAGCCACGGTATCGGCTGCCTCGGTGAGGAGCTCTATGAGTTCATCGACCTATTGGCCAGCGCCAAAGTCCGCCTGTGGCAGATCTTGCCGCTTGGACCGACCGGGTGGGGGGATTCTCCCTACGCTGCCCGCTCCTCGTTTGCAGGCAATGAGCTGCTCATCGACCTCAAGGCCCTCGCCTTTGACGGCTACCTCGATGTCGAAGATGTGATCATCGCGCCCGCCTTCCCGACTGACCGGGTACACTATGGCCTCGTGCGCACCTACAAGGAGCCACTATTGGAGCAGGCAGCCGGCGCATTTTTGCGCGATGCAAGCCAACAAGAGCGCCAAGCCTATGAGAGGTTTGTCGAGACGAACCACCACTGGCTCGACGACTGGGCCCTCTATGCGGTGTTGGCCAAGGTGTACGGCGATTCGCGCTGGTTCAGTGTGTGGCCAACCGATGTCCGCCTACGAAAAGCCAAAGCGCTGAGCGCCCTGAGGACCGAACATCGCGCTGCCATCGAAGTGGCAAAGGTGATCCAGTACTTCTTCTTCTCCCAGTGGGAACGTGCCAAATCCTATGCCAACAAACGCAAGGTCCAGATCATCGGAGATATTCCTATCTTCGTCGCCCCCGACAGCTGTGACGCTTGGGTAAATCGCCACCTTCTGAAGATGGATGAACAGGGGAGGCAGAGCGCTCAAAGCGGTGTCCCACCGGATGCCTTCAGCGATACCGGCCAGCTGTGGGGCAACCCGGTCTACGATTGGCCGGCTCACCAGAGCGAGGGATTTGCTTGGTGGATCAAGCGGATCGAGCAGACGTTGAAGATGTGTGATTTGATCCGCATCGACCACTTCCGTGGCTTTGCTGCCTATTGGGAGGTGGCTGAGGGGGAGCAGAATGCCATCAACGGCACCTGGGTGAAGGCTCCCGGAGCCGAGCTCTTCGCTGCTGTGAAGGCGAAGCTCGGTCCCGACCTTCCCATCATCGCCGAGGACCTGGGGGTCATCACCGAGGATGTTGAGGCCTTGCGGGATGATAACCACTTCCCGGGGATGAAAATCCTGCACTTTGCCTTCAACCTCAAGGATGGCAATCTTGATACCACCAATGCGTACCTTCCCCACAACGCCATCTACGAGTCGGTCATCTACACCGGCACCCATGACAACAACACCACCCGAGGCTGGTATGAGGCCCTGGACCCGGCGACCCGTGATCTGGTGCGGCGCTACCTTGAGTGTCCCGACGAGGCGGTGGTATGGCAATTGATCCGTCAGATGCTGCTGTCGGTGAGCAAGGATGCGATCTTGCCGATGCAGGATTGGCTTGAGTTGGGATCAGAGGGGCGGATGAATGTTCCCTCGACTGTCGGGTCGAGCAACTGGAGTTGGCGCCTTGGGAGCGTGGAGATCGAACCGTGGCGGATCGGGCGCCTGCGCGCCCTGATCGAGATCACCGGAAGGGAGGGCTAGACCTCGCTTGCCAGGACGGTGAGAACCTCGGCGGTGTGGACATGATCGACCTGCGCCGCTCGCGCTTCGATCGCCTCGGCGGTGTATGCACAGCCGATGAGGGCATCTTCCAGAGCCTGGGCGATGGAGGTGTCCAGGGCATCGGTGTAGAGGTGTACTGTTTTGATGACCCCCTCCTCGACAGCGAGGCGTAGATTCACCTCCGCCCATGTGAAGCGGTGGTGGATCTCGTGGGTAAAAGGTGGGGTCTTGGCAAGGATCTGGGCATAGTCGCCAAAGCGATGGTAGTTCGCCCTCGCCTCCTCAAGGGTGGTGAAGTCAAGGCCGATCGGATCACTGGGGCCGTAGCGGCGATTGAACTCGTCGATCAGGGCTCTTTGCACCATCTCGTTGGTGACGTCAGGGCGGACCTCGGAGAGGTTGCCGACCCGGCTTGCCACCGATTTTACCGCCTTTGAGGCGAGCTTGGTCTGACTGGGGGTGAGGTAGTCTCCCATGACGGCGAGGTTGCCGCGTACCAAGAGCGTGCCGTGGTGGCAGAATTTGGTAGCGGTGTTCTGAAATGCGTTGCCGCTGACCTTCCTCCCATCGAGGGTGATGTCGTTGCGTCCGGAGAGCTCGCAGTCAAGGCCGAGGGAGGCGAGGGCGGTGAGTAGGAGATTGAAGTTCTCCTCCTTGCTCGCACTTGCTTTGTCGCCAATGAAGGTGAAGATCAGGTTGCCGCGGTCATGATAGACCGCCCCGCCCCCACTCTGGCGACGGACCAGGCGCACTCCGTCCTCTTCCATCTTTGCTAGGTTGCACTCCGCCCACGGGTTCTGATATCGCCCGATGACGATACAGGGATCATTCTCCCAGAGGTAGAGAATCCGGTCGTAGTCGAGGCCCATCAAGTACGCCTCACCGGCAAGGTTTGCTGCACAGTCGTGGGACTGGGCCAGATATATTGCGCGTCTCATACGCCCACTCTACCGCCTTTCTTGTCCACCATGCTATACTCGGGCGATGAACATAATCCTCTTTGATGCACTACAGGAGCTAAATTTCATCCCATCGATGGATTATCGCAGCCAGCATATCACCGCTGTGCTGCGCCTCGGTGTCGGAGGCACGTTCGCAGCGGGCATCATCAATGGTGAAGCCGGGGAGGCGACGATCCTCGCTCGATCGGACGAGGGCATCACTTTCAGCTTCAAGGCAACCGACAGCGAACGTTGGCGTCTGTACCCGGTCACCCTCCTGGTGGCCCAAGTCCGCCCCATCTCGATGCGGCGTATCTTGCGCGAGGCAGTGAGCTTGGGAGTGGGGCAGCTTGTGTTGGTCAGCTGCGACACCAGCGAGCGCTCTTATGCACAGGCCAAGCTCTATGAGAGCGGACAGTACCGCTCCATCCTCATCGATGGGGCGATGCAAAGCGCGTCCACCGGTGTTCCACCGCTCTTTTTCGCCTCCTCCGTCGATGAGGCACTTGAGCTCTGTGACCCGATCAGCATACCGATTGTGCTAGATAACAAACGCGCTGGCTCTGCACTCTCGCAGATGATCCTTGATGAAAAGGCTGCGGTGACCTTGGCCATTGGCGGGGAGCGGGGTTTCAGTGACCGCGAGCGCGCGCTCTTTGATCAGGCAGGCTTTCGCTTCGCTACCCTTGGAGAGCGGGTCCTGCGTACCGAGACCGCTGTCAGTGCAGGTTTGGCAGTCCTGTTGGGGCGGATGGGCTTGCTCTAGGGCTGTGCTCTGGCCATAATAGAAAAGATTAGCGAAGGAGTTTATATGGCACACTGCATTGTAGAAGAAGCTGAGGCAATCCTGGATCAGGAGTTTGGTGTCCTCGACCATGGATTTGTACGGTTGGTCGACTACTTGGGCAGCGATGAACGTATCGTACAGAGCGCCCGCGTCTCCTATGGCGCTGGGACGAAGACCTGGCGTCAGGACAAGGGCCTGATCGCCTACCTCTTGAGAAATGACCACACCTCCCCCTTTGAGCAGGTGAACTTCACCTTCCACATCAAGATGCCGATCTTCGTAGCCCGGCAGTGGGTCCGCCACCGCACTGCGCGCGTCAATGAGATCAGTGGTCGCTATAGCGTCATGAAGGCAGAGCACTACCTGCCAAGCCGCGATCAAATCAACGTGCAGAGCGAGGACAACAAGCAGGGCAGGGCTGCACAGCCGGTCAGCGACGAGGTCGCCGACCAGGTCCTGGCGATTCTTGAGGCTGACCAGAAGCGGGTCTATGAGAGCTATGAGCAGCTTCTCGACCTCGGAATAGCGCGCGAGCTCAGCCGCATCAACCTTCCGCTGTCACTCTATACCGAGTGGTACTGGCAGATGGACTTGCACAATCTCTTCCACTTCTTGCGCCTCCGCCTCGATGAGCACGCCCAGTATGAGATCAGGGTATACGCGCAGGTGATTTTGGATATCATCCGTCGCGTCTGTCCGATCGCCGTCGAAGCGTTCGAAGAGTACAAGTTGGGCTCACAGACCTTCAGTAGCCGTGAGCTCGAGGCGCTGAAGGCACTGTTGAAGGGAGAGGAGAATCCGCTCACCGGTCGCGCACGCGAGCTCTTTGAGCAGAAGATCGGCGGATAGATTTCACCTTCTTGCGCCATTGGGCCTTCGTCAAAGGGGGCGGGGGGAGCTCTGGTCGCTCACATAGCTTGTGGGGGTTGTTCAAGAGCTCCTGAAAGAGCCTGATCGACTGGGTGAAGTAGAACCCGTCGGTGATCCGCTCATCGACGGTGAAGCCCACTTCCATCGTATCCTTGGTCACCACGTTGCCGTCGATGACGGCGCGTTGGCGACGTAGCAACCCCATCGTCACAAAGAGGCTCGTGGTCCCCCACTCGTAGAGGTGGTGGTGAGGGCTGCAGCCGCCGAGGCCGATCGAGCCGAGATTTGAGACAAAGAGCGAGGTATGCAGCCCGTCGGCTTCACGCAACGCGGCCGGTGCCTTGCCGTGACGGTCAAGAAAGCGGGCGAAGGTGATGATGCAGCGGATGATGGGGCGGGGAAATCGCAAGAAGAAGCCGATGGCGCGATCGGTGAAGTTGGAGGAGGCGGGGGTACGCTGCGCCTCGATGGCGCCGTTTATGATGTCAGCGATCTCGTCCAACGTCATCGATGGGTCGAAGATCAGGGGCATTGAGTGCTCCGCCGCCTCATCGCTATATGACTCCTTGACGACGAAGTTCAGCGACAGCTCGTTGCGTTGCCAGTATTGATAGTTGGCGACAAAGCGGTTCAGTTCAGGTCTGAGCGCGATAGTGCGCAGTATCGCTGCCAAAAAGAGCTCAAAGATGCGATACGAGCGACCACCCTCGCTCTTGTGGGTCTTGATGAAGGCGACGGTCTTTGTCAGGTCGATGACCATATTCTGATAGACCAGCGAGTCGGCGCGCCTGGGCATGATGTAGGGGAAGATCTGTTTGTATGGTGCAATATCCCAGACGCGCGTGGCATCGTTACGCGTACTCATGCGAGTGCTCCTTTCTGGACAGATGAGGTGATATGTAGTATAGCGCCCCGGGCTTTCGCACTCAAGGTAGATGGCAGTGCAGCGACGCCTGTCCATTGCCAAAAGCCGAGGGGATTACTATCATTGCCATAGTTATGAAGAAACGACCAACCGATCCGCTGCGCTACCACAGTGAGAGTGAGGTAGAGAGCCTGGGGACCATGGTGGGGGAGGGCCTGTCGGCCCATGAGCAGGCCAAGGAGCTGCCCCACAACAGCGGTGTCTACCTGATGAAGGACGCATCGGATACGATTATCTATATCGGCAAGGCGAAGGACCTGAAGAAGCGCGTTGCCAACTACTTTCTCGCTAACCGCAGCGCCAAGACCGCAGCCTTGGTGCGCAAGATTGCCAAGATCGAGTATATCATCACCGGCAACGAATACGAGGCGCTGGTCCTTGAGAACAACCTCATCAAGAAATACGCTCCGCACTACAATATCTCACTGAAGGATGGCAAGAGCTATCCGATGATCCGCATCACCAATGAGCCCTTTCCCAAGGTCTTCAAGACACGACGGATCATCGATGATGGATCGCTCTATTACGGACCGTATCCCGATGCAGGCAAGCTTGAGCAGTACCTGGATCTGATCAACCGCCTCTTTCCGCTGCGCCGTTGTTCGACGCCGCTGAAGAGGCGGGATCGACCCTGCCTCTACTACCACATCGGCCTCTGTAGCGGTCCCTGTGCTGGCTTGGTCACCGAAGAGGAGTACAACAAGTCGATCCAGGCGGTCAAGAACCTGCTGGAGGGGCATAACGAGGCCCTCCTTGCCCGTCTTGAGGAGGAGATGCGCGATGCCAGCAAGCGGCTGAACTTCGAGGAGGCGGCGACCAAGCGCGACCAGATCGCCGCCATCAAGAGCATCGGGGTTGAACAGCAGGTGCAGGACTTCACCCAGGAGAGCCGTGACTACGCCGCCATCGAGATGCGGGGGCCGCTGTGTACCATCAGCTTGATGCAGATGCGTGAGGGCCAGCTCATCGGCCGCGCCCTCTACCGCGCCGAGACACTCGCCGACGAGACTGAGACGCTATTGAACTTTTTGGTGCAGTACTACGCCGATGGGCTGAAGCTGCCTCAGTTCCTCTACGTCTCCCATGAGATCGATATCGCCCTGATCAGGCGCTACTTCACCGAACAGCTCGGAGGGCGGCTTGAGGTGTCACTGCCATTGGATGGCAAGCACTACCGGATCTTGCGCATGGCCCGCGAGAATGCATCGCGCGATGTCGAAAAACGCCTGAAGAGTCGGGACAATACCCAGGCGCTCGTCGAACTTGCCCAGATCCTTGGCCTGAGCGAGCCACCGGCCCTCATCGAGGGCTTCGATGTCTCCCACCTTGAGGGCAAGTACACCGTCGCCTCGCTGATCAGTTTCCGAGACGGCAAGGCTGACAAGCCCAACTATCGCCGTTACAACATCAAGGGACTTGGTGGTAAGATCGATGACTACGAGTCGATCCGGGAGGCAGTGGCCCGGCGTTACACCAAGATCCTCAATGAGAACCTTGAGCGCCCAGGCCTTCTGATCATCGACGGCGGCCACGGGCAGGTCAATGCTGCCCGGGCGATCCTCGATGACCTGGGCCTCTTTGATATCCCGATCATCGGCTTGGCCGAGGAGCATGAGACGATCATCTTCGATGACGGACGCGCTGATCTGCACCTGGGGCTGGAGAGTGAGGCGCTGCGCCTGGTCATTGCGGTACGCGATGAGTGTCACCGCTTCGCCACCGGGGCGAACCAGGCACTGCGCAGCAAGGAGGCGTCCTTCCGGCTTTTGGAGTCGGTCCCCGGCATCGGAAAGAAGCGCAGTGAGGCGTTGTTGGCTCAGTACGGAAGTCTGGAGGCGATGTTGGAGCGTAGTGCTACAACTTTAGCGAGCGAAGCCTCGATCCCGCTTGCCGTTGCCGAGCGGCTGCTCAAGCAGCTCTCACTTTAGAGGGCTGCGAAGGTCGGCTGGGCCAGGGGGGCACCTTTCTTGACGATGATCTGGTAGAGTAGGCGCTCATAGAGGGTCTGTGTCAACTCACTGCCACCCTCTTTCAGTGCCACATCCGCTTTGATCAGGGCAGCGATGATCGCCTGGGTCTGCTCTCGGTTGTAGTGCTGGATGGCACTTTTGAAGGTGCTCTTGTCCTTTGGCTTCTTGATGGCAGCCGCTTTCTCCATGACCATGGCCTGGAGGAAGGCATCGGCTTCGCTGCCCCCGCCCTCAAGCACTTCCTGGATCGACAACAGGCGCCTGAACTGCCACAATAGGCCCCGTAGTAGCAGGATCGAGGTCTGGCTCTCCCCACTGCCTAAGATCACCGCAAGTGATTTGAGGCTCTGGGGCAGATCCCCTCGGGCGATGAGGGGAAAGAGGGTGAACGCATCCTCCTGGCGGCTGTGGAAGACGTACTGCTGGACATCCTCATCCTCGATCGGACGAGATTTGTCGGCGATCTTCCAAAAGAGTCCGAGTTGGTTGCAGATGGTCCTCAGCTCCTGGGTATTGTCCTCACTGATATCGATCAGGGTCTCGACGGCATCGAGCTTGATCATGATGCCCATGCGCCTGAAGAAGGTGCGGATCCACTCCCCCTTCTCTCGCTCCAAGAGGTCGTAAAAGGTCTGGGTATTGGCTTTGGGCACCAGCTTGCTGATTTTGGTCGAGATGTAGAGCTCGCTTGAGATGATGATCAGCGTTGCTCCCTGTGATGGGCTTGCAAGGTAGGCAGCCACCTCGTCGATGAGGGCGGCGTTGGCCCCTTCGGCCTGGCTGAGGATGACTAGCCGGTGCTCGCTGAAGAGCGAGGTGTTCAGCAGCGCTGCCGTCAGCTGTCCGCCTTCACACTCAAAGGGGTAGAAACGGATGGTCTCAAGAGCTCCGCCGTACTGCGTTCGCAGTCGGTTTCGGATATCGCGCAGAGCCTCCTCCTTTGCTCCCGCCTCGGGGCCGAGCAACAGGTACACGCTCACGCGTAGTTCCTTATCAGCATGTGGAGCTTGCCGTGGATCGTGCATGAGCGGGTGATGATCGAGCCCATCGACGCGTTGGCCGGTCTGAGTTCGATGTTTGCCCCTTTTGGGTAAAAACCCTTGAGGGTGATGCCCTCATCGAGCTCTCCGACCGTGGCAGCCACGATGTCCCCGGTCTCCGCTACCTCACACTTCTTCATGATGGCAATGTCCCCATCGTAGATCCCTTCCTCGATCATCGACTCGCCGCGTACCTTCAAGGCGAAGAAGGTGCTACGCCCTCCGTTGAGCATGGTGGTAGGCAGGCTGAGCATGTACTCGGTGTTCTCCTCACTCATCAGCGGTTTGCCGGCAGCGATCGAGCCGATGACCGGCACGTCAACCAGGTTGTCGTAGGGGGAGAACTCCTGGCCGATGATCTCGATCGACCGGGAGATACCGCCGGTGGTACGGATCACCTCCTTGGCCTCCAGGGCACGTAGGTGGTCGTGGGCTGCCTTGACTGAGAAGTTGAAGTGATTGGCGATATCCCGTACAGCCGGCGCATAGTTGTTGCGCTGGATGTAGGAGCTGATGAACTGGGCTATGTCCTTCTGTCGATCGGTAAGTTGACGCATCTATCCCTCCTCAAATCGATTTTCGAAGAGCAGGGTGATGGCGTCAGCCATCTCTTGCTCATCGGGGCCTTCACAGACCATGGTGATCGTGCTTTGGTGGGTTGCCCCCAGCGTGATGATCCCCATGATTGACTTGCCGTTGATCTTCATGGTGTCCTTCTCTAAAAAAAGGTCACTTTTGAACCGGTTGGCGGTCTTAACGATCGCCGCGGCGGGTCGGGCGTGGATCCCGGCCCGGTTGGTGACTTTCAGTGTTCGGCTGACCATCAGGGAGCCTCCGTCTCGTCGATGTATGAGTGGCGCACCGCCTCGCTCTCCAACCACCTGAGCACCGATTGGTCGAACTGCTTTGCTGAGTAGTACCCCATCTTCTTCAGCCGCTCATTGCGCGCAGCTGTCTCGATGATGATCGGGACATTCCGTCCCGGTTTTACTGGGATGATGACCTTGGGTATGCTGATGCCCAGGTAGGTGTCGGCAAGTTTTTCATCACCGATACGGTCGTAGTGCTTGTTGGTGTCCCACGGCTCCAGGTGGACGGCAAGCTGTACCTGCTTGCGTTCACGGATCGAGCCGACGCCGTAGAGCGAGGCGAGGTTGATGATCCCCAGGCCACGGATCTCCATGTGGTGGGCCAACAGGGGGTTCTGCCCCATGCCGATGAGGTAGTTGTCACTGATGGAGCGCAGCTTCACCGTATCGTCGCTGATGAGGCGATGGCCGCGTTCGACGAGCTCAAGGGCGGTCTCACTTTTACCGACTCCGCTCTCTCCGGTGATCAGGACCCCGATGCCGTACACCTCGACAAAGACCGCGTGGATTGTCTGGGTGGGGGCGAAGACCTCATCGAGGGTCTGGATCAGGCGGCGGGTGAAGTCACTTGAGGCCAGCGAGGTGGTAAGAAGCGGGGTAGAGGTCTCATTGGCCAGCTCGATGAGCTTCTTCGAAGGCCTGCCGCCATCGCTGAAGATGCAGCAAGGCAGGTCGTAGGCGAAGAACTGCTCGATGGAGGCCATGCTACCTTCACTCTCCAGCTTCTCGGCATATGCCTGCTCTCCCTTGCCGAAGACCTGGATGGCAAAGGCGGAGAACTGCTCGAAGAAGCCGGATAGCGGAAGGCCCGGACGGCTGATTTTGCTGGTGGTGATGGTGCGCGACAGTCCACTGCGCCCTGCGATGCACGAAAGACCGAGGTGGTTCTGCTCTTTGAGATCGAGGTCCAGGAGGTCCAGGACAGTGAAGCTTGCCATACAACGACTCCTTTGCATGTTCCACTATACAATTGTTGGTCCCCCTTTGGCAAGCAAGAAAAAGGCGGTGGTGATGGCTTGAGCCTTTTTTGTCCATTGACGAGGGGCGTGGCAAGCCGTATCCTTAGCATACGACCATAGTCAAAGGAGGGCTTATGAATTTGACAGTCAGAGGCATCCGGTACAACCCAAGTGACGAGACCCGGGCATTTTTGGACAAGAAGCTTCAGAAACTGCAGTTCGCCGAAGGATACCTGCACGACCTGGATATCGTGATCACACGAGAGACCGTCGGTCAGGGGTTCCATTTGGATGGGAAGCTCCACTTCTCTTGGGGGACCATCAAGATGGTCAGCTATGATTGTTATGAACTATACGAGGGCATCGAGCTGTTGGTCGACAAGATCGAAGCGACGGCCCGTAAGGAGAAGGGAAAGATCCAGGAGCGATGAGTGGTGATTGCCTGGATCGAGGAAGGGGTGCGCGAGCACCCCTTCTCTCTGTCAGTTGGTACCCCTGACAAACGATGGGTCGATGTTCAGTTCATTGCGGTACTTGGCCACTGTACGGCGGGCAACGGAGACCCCGCTCTCCTTGAGCAGGTCGCTGATCTTCTGGTCACTGAGGGCCTTGGTCCCCTGGTGCTCCTCCAAGAGCCGCCTGATCATCTCCTTGACCGCCTCCTTGGAGTGTTGGGCCCCCTCATCCCCTACCGCTGAGCTGAAGAGCCCCTTGACTTGGATGATGCCCCAATCAGTGTCGATCCACTTGGCGGTGCTGATTCTGCTCACTGTCGTCTCATGGACGCCCAGTTCGGCAGCGACCTCTTTCTGCGTCAAGGGCTTGATGTACAGTGGCCCGTGGAGGAAGAAGTCACGCTGGCGCTTGAGCAGGACCTGGCCGAGGCGATAGAGGGTCTGGTTGCGGACCTGGACCTGGAAGATCAGGCTCTCGGCGCGCTTGATCTGCTCGTTGATGTATTGCGTCACCCGCTTGGACTCCTCGCGGTCTGCGATCGAGTCGGCCAGGTGCTCAAAGGAGGCTTGGATCCGCAGATCCGGGAGCGCTGAGTTGTTCATCTGCATCACAAGATCCTCACCATCGCGGCGGATGGAGAGCTCGGGGATGACAAACTGCTCATCTTCGGCGGAGAAGCTTTGGCCGGGGAAGGGGGTCAGGGATTTGAGGAACGTGTAGAGGACCTCGACATCGTAGACATCGATGCCGAGCTCTCGTGCTACCTGGGCGCTCTTGCCCGATCGCATCAGCTCAAGCTTCTCATGGACAAATCGGGAGAAGAGATCCAGCTCCTCGCCCTCCATCCCCTTAAGCGACGCCTGCAAGATCAATGACTGGCGCCAGTTCATTACCGCGATGCCAGAAGGATCGAAGCGCTGTAGGACAGCGAGGACCGGGGCAAGATGTTGGCGTTGGTCCTCTGTGAGCAGGCTCTCGGGCTCGGCGATGAAGAAGCCGTTGGCATCGAGGGCGGTGATGAGGATCTTGCCGACTTCGTACTGTTCGTCGGTGAGGTGCTCACAACCCAATTGGCTGAGCAGGTGGTCGGCAAGGCTGATACGCTCACTGAGCGCGCCTTCCAAAAAGCGGCTTTGGCGCTCGGTGGCTTCGGTGTCATAGCCGCCTTGGTCACTGCCGTAGGAGGAGGAGTCGGAGTAACTGTCATCGTTGCGTCGCTGTTCGGCCTGCCGCTTTTGGCCGACAAAGCGCTCGTAGGAGATCTCCCAGGCAGGGGGGATCTCCAAGGCAGGGTTTTCCTCGATCTCCGTCCTGATGCGCTCCTGCAGCTCGGTAAGCGGCATGGCCATCAGTTCAAAGGACTGCAAGAGCTGCGGGCTGAGCTTCAGCTGCTGTTTTTGTGTCAGACTCAGCTGTGCACCTATCTCCATCACACCCGCTCCCCGAACTCGCTGCCAAAGTAGATCTCCCGAGCCTCCTTATTGGCTAGCAGCTCTTCACGTGTTCCGCTGACCAGGATCGAACCGGCGTTGATGATATGGCTGGTGGTGGTGATCGACAGGGTGTCGATGACATTGTGGTCGGTGAGCAGGATCCCGATCCCTCTCTGAGCCATCGACTTGATCAGGAGCTTGATCTCGTAGACGGCCTTGGGGTCGATGCCGGCAAACGGCTCATCGAGCAGCAAAAACTTCGGGTTGGCGGCCAGGCAGCGGGCGATCTCACAGCGGCGTCTCTCACCGCCGCTGAGGGTGTACCCCTTCTGCTTGCGCACCTGGGCGATGCCAAACTCCTCAAGTAGCTCCTCAACGCGCCGGTTCTGTTCACTTCGGCTCAGATCTTGTCTGCTCTCGGCGACGAGGCGAATGTTCTCCTCTACGGAGAGCTTACGGAAAATCGAGGGCTCCTGAGGCAGGTAGGAGAGCCCTTTCTTGCTGCGTTGGTGCATCGCCAGGTCACCGATCTCCTCCCCATTGAGGGTGATCGAGCCGCCCTTGCTCTTCAAGAAGCCGACGATCATGTAGAAGCTGGTAGTCTTGCCTGCCCCGTTGGGCCCGAGCAGGCCAATGATCTCGCCACTGGTCATCGAGAATGAGACGTTCTTGACCACTTGCTTGCGCCCATAGAACTTGACCAGATTGCGTACCGAAAGGGTGTTCCTAACCACCGATCACCCCCTTGATCGCCCCCTTCATGACAATCTCTTCTGCCTTGAGGTCGACATCGATGCGCTGCGCTTCATAGGTATCGTCATCCCACACGACCCGGGCATTGCCAAACATGCTCAACCGTTCATCGCTGCGGTTGAAGGTGATGACGTCGCTTGAGCAGACCATGGCACCGCTTGAGGTGTGGCGCAGCAGCATGGCTGAGACTTCCAGCTCCATTTGCCCGGCTTCGATATCGTAGGCGAGGTGGAATGCTGAGGCCTGGACCTGGGTCTTGGCGTCGTCGATCTCGACGTAGCCTGGGACCAGGATCTGCTCATCTTGGCGGTCATAGGAGAGAGTTCGGGTGGTCAGGGTCAGCCCACGCTCGCTATCGATGAGGCGAACCGACCCGGTGCAGGTCACAAAGCGGTACTCCTCGCCGCTGAGGGTGATCGAATCGGCGCTCAGTTGGATCGAGCCGCTGGTAACACGCGCTCCACCGGAGAGGGAGACGCTCTGCCTTCCCTCCTTCATCACAAGTTTGGTCGCCCCTCCGCTGAAGGTGATCGGCTCACTGGCCCAGAGGGTGAGTGTGGCACAGAGCAAACAACATATCATGATGAGCCGTTTCATTGGTCGATCACTCCTGTAACGATGCGATCGTAGCTGAAGATCGAGTGGCCCAGGTCACCGTCCAGCCCGTAGCCTTCGACGCGCTTTCCCTGTCCATAGACGATGGTGACCAGCTGATCGCTCTCGGCTTTGATCTGCTTGTCGTCATGACGGTACAAGAGCTGGTCGGCGGCGATGTAGAGGTCATTGACATGATCGACGATCATGACGTTGCCGCTCAGGGTGGCGTCAAGGCTCTTGGTGTTCGCCTCGGCGCGGTCAGCCTGGCCGGTGAGGGTGACAGCTCCCTTGCTATCACGCTGGCTGAAGGTAAAGTCAGTGAGATGGGCGGTGTTGGTCGCATCGTAGAGGGAGATGGTCCGAGCCTTGATGGCGATGGGGTCCTGTCGTGCGTCCTTGAGTACATATTCGGCATCGACGAGGGCAAGGTCGGGCAGGTCCAGGGTATGGCGCACCAGTTCGGCCTCAGTGGAGAGGGAACAGGAAATCAACAGTGATGCAATAACCATGCCAATAAGCATTCTACGGGACATGGCTTGAGTATACCTGCCCTTTGGGCTTTGGGCAATCTCAATCGTTGGCTTGTTGGGCTGTCACAATTGGCATGTACCGCCGTTGCCGATTCTTGAAGAAGAGCCAGACACCAAGAAAGCCCACACCGATCCCCCCGAGGGCCGAAAGGAAGGAGAGTCCCTCTCCGAGGCCAAGGGCTTTGGCCAGGTAGTAGCAGAGGGGAAAGAGCAAGAGCGGGGTGATCAAAGTGATCAAGGTGGCACCGATCGTCCGTGCAGGATGCAGGTACAGGGCGATGGTATCGCCGTTTTGTAGTTGGATCTTATCTTTGTTCCAGGCCTTGAAGGTCCTGTCCTTGGTATTGCAGAACGCTGCTCCCTTGCACCCATTGCAGGCGGCGGTGGAGCACTGGACCTCCACCAATTCGTCAGCGAGGAGCTTGGTTATCGTTACGTGTTCGTACATCGCTACACTCCTATTGTCCCTCTACGGGAAGTCGTATCGTTTCTATGTCAGTTGCCTTGCCATCAGCGTCGATAGTGACGAGCACACCGACGAGCTCAAGGGCCTGCCACCACTCCTGGCTGCGCATCGGCACAGCGGTGATTTGCTTTTCAATCTCAAGGGCGGGATCGAAGCCGCCGACGCTCATCTGGCTGCCGCATCGGCCGTTGTCGGTGATGTAGGCAGTGCCTCCATCGAGGATGGTCGCATCGGCGCTCAGGACCTTTGTGTGGGTGCCGATGACCGCAGCAGCCTTGCCTTTGAGCATGTGGCCCATCGTCAGTTTCTCGGCGGTGGGGGAGGCGTGGAACTGCACCAGCGGGATGGCTCCCTCCTCCAGGGCGCGGTCGACCAGAAAAAGGGCGAGACTGAAGGCGTTGGAGAGGTGGGTACGGGGAAAATCAGCGTTGCCAAGCAGATTGATGACGCACACTTTCTGCTCTCCGACCGTCAGGTACCGCACGCCGCGGCCCGGGTTCTCCTGTGGGTAGTTCGCCGGCCTCAGGATCGAGGGGTTCTGGGCAATGAATTCAACCATATCCAGCTTGTAGTAGAGCTTCTCACCGCCGGTGATGATGTCGATGCCCAGTTTCAACAGTTGCATCGAGTGGGCCTTGCCCAGGCCGAAACCGCCGGTAGCACCCTCTCCATTGGCGATGACCAGGTCAATGGAGCGCTCTTGCCTCAGGGGTTTCAGCGCATGTTTTATACACGCAATGCCCCCCTTGCCAACGATTTCTCCCAAAAACAATACCTTGATGCTCATAGCTCTAGCGTACCGACTTTCTTGCCAAGAAGGCAAGGCGTCATCAAAGACGAAAACAAGCCATCAGATGATGGCTTGCCAACAATGAGCCCGGCGAGACTCGAACTCACGACCTTCTCCTCCGGAGGGAGACGCTCTATCCAGACTGAGC
>LVBE01000070.1 GCA_001603105.1 Spirochaetales bacterium Spiro_03 | reverse complement strand
ATCCTTCTTCATCGCCCCGATGGCAGCAAAGGCTGCCTTGGCGGTCTGATAGTGGTTGATGCCGACAAACCCACCGTGGGTGATGACGATATCCGCCTCCTCGGCGATGGGAATACGGGCATAGCCCTTGACCATCTCAAATGCCTTGTGGAATGCAGCCTCCATATCACCGGCGTAGACGCCCGTGATGGCGAAGGTGTGGTCAAGCGTCACGTTGATGATGAAGTCCGACCCTGCCATGCGGGCGAAGGCCGTCGACTCCTCGTGCACCGGGTTGCCATCGAGGTTCAGGTCCCGGCTATTGGGGTGGCCCATCAGGTCCGCTCCGTGGAAGAGGAAGGTCCCCATCTCACTGATCAGGCCCGGGCAGATCGATTTGCGTCCACCGCTGACACCTGCCATGAAGTGGCTCTCAACAAGACCGGTAAGGATCTTCAGATCAGCATTGACGTAGAGGCTGCTGATGCGCACCTCGCTGCCGCGCTCAGTCTTGCCTAGGTAGGTGAGAGCTGTATCGTCAAGGCAGTCGTGGTTGATGACCCTCACTCCCTTCTCAAAGACCCATGGGTCAATGATCTTCTCAATCTCATCGTCGGTCATCGGCCGGTGGGTACCGGTAGCGATCAGGACGAGGATGTTCTCCTTCTTGTAGCCGACTTGGAAGAGAATCTCAATGATCGGCACGAGGATGTTCCCCTCTCCCTTGTATGGGACAGGGCGGGTATTGTCACTGATGACAATGACAGCGCTGGCATCGGCCTTGGCAGCAAGCTTTTCCTGGGCGATGATGCGTAGCGGCTTACTCTGAATCGGATTCTCAAGGGCGTCGCTGACTGCTTTTGCAGGGTTTGGCAATGCCGCTGGCGCGCTCATGCCGTAGATGGTGGTCTCGGCAGGAAGGGCGAAGTCAGCGGCATTGGCGATCAACGGATTGGGTACGTGCATGAAGTCCTCCTGAAAAAGGCGGGCATAAGAGCCCGCCTTGGTTATTGTATACAAACGAGCATGTGCAGTTTATAGTTGCTGGCCCCTATCGTCAATGCCACTATCGATGGCTGCAGG
Organism: Spirochaetales bacterium Spiro_03; assembly: GCA_001603105.1. Lineage (GTDB taxonomy): Bacteria > Spirochaetota > Spirochaetia > Sphaerochaetales > Sphaerochaetaceae > Sphaerochaeta. The sequence goes on along the minus strand of LVBE01000070.1, from coordinate 11,436 downwards.
CTCATCGGTCACCAATCCTCTCTTCAACTCATAGCGGTAGAAGAAATCGACCAGGAACGGGACCAAGACCGCGGTGACGACGATTGCGGCGGCGACCTGGACGGTGGCGCGCTCAGCGAACGGCAGCCAGGACGGGTCGACTGCTGCGATTGCAGCTGGGGTGGCGATGGCGTTACCGGCAGTGGTACCGACACCGGCTCCGACAGCACTGGTGCGGCGCATCTTCTTGGGAATCAAGAGGCGATAGATGAAATAGGTCGGCACACCGGTGACGATCAGGGTCATCAGGCCGAGGATGATGCCCGGAATACCTGCCTGGATCAAGGTCTGCAGACTCAAACCTGCTCCGAGGGGGAAGGAGAAGGTGAAGATGGCGATGAACATACCCGGCTTGAGGAAGTCGCGGAACTTCTCATCAAGGTTTCCGAGGATCATGCCAGCGATGATCGGTACGATGACCGCTACGAGGCTGATGATGGGGATGGCGGCTACTCCGGCAATTCCCATGAACATCATCTCAAAGAAGGGTCCGTCATTGGAGCTGATGATCGCGATGGCTCCGACGTCCGCCTCATCACCGTACTTGGAGGCGAGGGCAGTGTAGAGCCCACCGTTGGAGTTTGACATGGCACTGATCATGGCCAGTGGGGTGACACCGAGGAACGCAGCCTCAGGGCCTGCCATCTTTGCAAAGAGCACTCCGATGATGACACCGAAGAAGACCTTGCTGGTGTTGATTACCATTCCCTTGTAGACGGCTACTCCAGCTGTCTTGAGATTGATCTGTGCACCACTGCAGAAGAAGAGCAGTGCAATCAACGTCAGTGCTCCGGTCTTGTAGAATGCAGTGGTGAAGCTTCCAATATTCAAGGCACCTGGGAAGAATGTGTTGAACAACATTCCCAGCAGCAACGGAACGACCATCATCCCACCCGGGATCTTGTTAATGGTGTCAAAAATCGGCACTTTTCCCATCTTCATTTGTACAGTTCTCCTCATAATTGTTGTCTCGATGACGTATTTACGTATACAATATCACAGGATTGAGAATTGTCTACTAAATTTGTCAATCGCAGTACTTTTGTCTAAAAAGATTGTGCACTGGTGGGTACCGATGATACAAACAGCAAAAAAAAATCTATCAATGCTTTTGCTCATAGCTATATTTGTTCCCATACATATCAATTGTGCATCGTATATATTGCCATACAACCGTGACATCGGCCAGCTTGTTGAGCCTGAGGCTGCCAGCATCGAGGCGTACGCAGAGAATGCGCTCTCAAGCGCCTACAGCCCTGAGTGGGTTGCCACCTATATCCCCCCTTCGTTGCAGGTAGGATTTGTCCACACCTATGATGGATTGCTCTCCGATCTTTTGCCTGCCAAAGCCATCCAAATGGGGAAAGCCGTAGAGCGAACACAGCTGTGGGAAGTTGGGTTTGTTGTAACGGAGCCGACCTATCGATGGGGCAGCATGGTCTGGATAGCCCAGGATGATGGGCGGTGGGCGCTGTTGTCGATCTCAGTCAGTGAGTGATCGTCCGTTTTAGGCTCACATCCCCAAAGAGGATCCTCAGATCCTCAAGGTCGAGGGTGATCGTATGTTCATCAGGCTCTAGGAGGATACGCACATCGGAGAGCTCTCCCATCGGCCCCTCCCAATTGCTATCGAGCGGAAGGCTTGGGCGGCTCTTGCTCAATGCCCCACACCCTGAGAGCAGCAAGGTGGACAAAAGTGTTATCAATAGTGCTATGTTCGTCCGTCTCTTCATAGCGATACCCTCGCCTATAAAACACCCAGAACCGGCAAAGATTACATAATGCGCTCCTTGAGAAGTGCCATACGCTGGTATATGCTATACTTAAGTAACCAATTAATCGACTTCCTCCCTCCCGGGATATAGTATTCTAATAGGAGAAGGTGCGAATATGAGTCACGAAAGAGAGCAGGCACAGAAAAAATCACTGATCTACCTGGTTATCGCAATTGCGATCATCCTCCTCGTCTTGATCGCTGTCCCATCCAAGCAGTCAAGGACCGTCCTGATCGTCCTGGTGGCCTTGGTCTGTGCGATTGGCATTGGGGTACAGTACCTGATCATCGCAAAGAAGCCGCAAGAGGTTGATAGGCCAGAGTCCAAGGCAGAGCGTACGCCACAACCCGAGCCGCCGATCACAAAGGCCGAACCAGTAAAAGCTGAACCCAAGGCCGAGAAGCCAGCGGTTGAAAAACCTGCTGCCAAGCCAGCAGCAGCGCCAAAAGCGACGCCTGTAGCGAAAAAACCAACTTCATCAAGTGCGGCCAAACCAAAAACTCCATCAAGTGGAGCCAAGAAGGCGACAGCAACGCCCGCTAGCAAGAAACCTGCGGCTGCGAAGAGTGCGAGCACCACTATAGCCAAACCAAAAACTCCCCCTAAAAAGGAGGAGTAGGTATCGTCTCTCTTCTGGTAGAGAGCGTTCGCTTAGGCTGTCCCGATGGGGCAGCCTTTTAGGTTCGCTGCGTTTTTGCCTTGACGGCGCGTTGGATGAAGATGACAGCGACAAGGATCGCCAAGCCCACGGCATCCTGGATTGGGTTCGCTGTGATCAAGAGCAAGGCCCCGACGAAGATGATAATCCTCAGAATCCAATTGAGGGTGGCAAAAAGGTATCCTTCGGTGGCCATGCCGATCATCGAAACCCCAATGATCGCCGTGATGGTCACCCGCAAGGCCACCGAGAAGGTGGTGTCCAACAACAACAAGGCGGTGTTGTAGATGAACATGTATGGGACGATGAAGCCGGCCAGTGAGAGCTTGACTGACTGTAGGCCGGTCTTCATCGGGTCTCCGCCGCTCAAGCCTGCTGCGGCGAAGCTGGCCAGTGCCACCGGTGGGGTGATGTTGGCGAACATGGCAAAGTAGAAGACGAACATGTGCGCTGCAAGGGCCGGGATGCCGAGCTTGACCAGAGCGGGTGCCGCCATCGTGGCGGTGATCAGGTAGGCGGGGATGGAGGGAAGGCCCATGCCCAAGATCATGCAGGTGACCATGGTGAGGATGAGCGTCAGCATCAGGTTCGAACGGCCGAGCTGGATGATGGCGTTGGCCATGTTCAGGCCGAATCCGGTAAGGCTCACCACCCCGATGATGATGCCCACGACCGCACAGGCAACGGCGACTGAGACAGTGGCGATGGTGCCTTCGCTGAATGCATCAAGAAGCTGGCGCACGCTCATGCGTGTGCTCTTTCGAGCCTGGGAGACGACGATGGTTGCGACGATCGCCCAGAACGCGGAGAAGATGACCGTCGAGCCGGAAAAGAGCAGCATGTACAAGAGAAAGGCGATAGGTAGCAGCAGATGTCCGCGCTCGCGCATGACAGCGCCGAGCTTTGGCAGGTGCTCCTTGGGTACCCCTTCGAGGTTGAGCTTCTCAGCCCGCAGCTGCACCTGCACCATGATACCCAGGTAGTAGAGCAGAGCCGGGATCGTCGCACTGATGACGATCAAGCCGTATTTGATGCCGAGCATCTCTGCCATAATGAAGGCGGCAGCTCCCATGATCGGCGGCAGTAGCTGTCCGCCTACCGATGCTGATGACTCCACCGCCCCGGCAAACTCCTTGGAGTAGCCGGTCTTCTTCATAAGCGGAATGGTGAACGCACCGGTAGTCACCACGTTGGCTACGGCGCTGCCGTTGATGGAGCCCAGAAAGCCACTGGCGATGACGGCGACCTTGGCAGGTCCTCCTTTGGAGGAGCCGGCGAAGGCGAGGGCGAGGTCGTTGAAGAAGCGACCCATACCACACTTGTTCATGATGGTGCCAAAGAGGATGAAGAGGAAGATGTAGGAGGCGGCGACATCGACGCTGGTGCCGTAGATTCCTTCGGTATTGATGAAGATGTGGTTGATCAGTGCGCGCCAATTGTATCCACGGTGCATCAACAAGCCAGGCAGGGAGCGACCGACGAAGCCGTAGAGGATGAAGACGAGGCTGAGGATCACCAAAGGCCAGCCGCTGATGCGTCTGCTGGCCTCAAGGACCGTGACGATGAGGATTGTGCCCATGATCACATCCATCGTATTGGGGCTTCCCATCCGGTTGATGAAGGGAATGTAGTCGATCCAGACGTAGAGTGCGACCAGCACAGAGAGCAGTGCCAACACGATGTCATACCACGGAACGCTGGTAGCTCTGCCCTTCGACCTGGCAGGGTAGAGGAAGAAGGCCATCAACAGCATCATCGCAACGTGCGCCGAGCGATGCAGGTGCGTGGCCGGGTAGCCGATGAAGCTGGTGATGAAGTGATAGAGCGCGATGGCGATGGAGAGCCAATAGACAGTCTGGGCCAACAGAAAGCCATTGAATGTCCGGGTTTTGGACTCCTTCTCATACTGCTGTAGCAGTGCTTGCTGTTGCGCCTTCACCTCAGGGCTCATCTCATCCAACGAAATCTTTGCCATAAGTTCTTAGTTCCTTTGACCAGAAGCTCGACAGGTACATGGTGTTCCACATCGGCTCCATTGATGAATATGCTGCCCTCGATTGTAATGGAGGTGAGGGCTGTTTGTGAATGGAACCACTCAAAGTGGTCGAATCGCTCCTCGATCGAGCGCATCACCACCGTCCCATCCTCGACGGTGGTGACCCCCTTGTTGGCAGGAATCCCCGCTCCAAAGCCGGCTACGGTGATAGTATGCAACATGAAGGTCCCATCGTCCTCGATCGTGTACTCCTCTGTCCATGGGATGAGTTCAAAGGAGTGGATCCAGTTGAAGATAAGGTGGTCCCCACTGTGTGCCATGCGCGAACGTAGCGGTGTGTGGCCCGCTTGTTCGCTTAGGATCAACAAATAGGAGTTGGGATAGAGTGGGAAGAAGAGCACTGTCCCCGCTATAAGAGCGAGGACAATGCACACGATTACACCAATGCGAATCCTAGAGACCCATCTCACGATAGTAGCGCTCTGCTCCCTCGTGGAAGGGGATGCCCACGCCGTTTTTGGCGTTCTTCAGGCTGATGTTCTCCCGGGCGGTGGAGTGGGCGGCATGGATGTCGCCAAGGTTTTCGAAGATTCCCTTGGTGATGTCGTAGACGACATCGCTGTCCATGTCCTTATGGAGGACCAGGATGTTGTTCACCGCTGTGGTATTCACATCACCTTTGGTGTTGTACGCATCGGCTGGGATGGTCTCCTTGACGAAGAAGGGGTACTTGGCCATCAGCTTCTCAAGCGGCTCACCTTCGATGGGGACGATGACGATCTGGTGGGTGGTGCCCAACTCCATGATGGTCGCGTTGGGAACGCCGCTGGTGACGAAGACAGCGTCAACGAGGTTGTTCTTCAGCTGCCCGATCGCCTCGCCGTAGTTGAGGTAGTCGACCTTGCTGTCGGCGTAGCTCATGCCGTGGGCTTCGTACATCATGCGGGCATTGACCTCAACGCCGCTATTGGGGGCTCCGACACCGACGCGCTTGCCCTTCAGGTCGGTGAACTTCTTGATGCCGGTGCGCTCGGTGGTGACCAGCTGCACGATGTTGGGGTAGAGGTTCATCAAGGCCCGAAGCTCGGTTGCCGGCTTCTTCCCTTCGTAGGCGGCGAATGCATCGTAGGCCTGGGCGACGACGTCACTCATTGCGATGGCGATCTCGGCACGCTTTTCAAGGATCAGCGTCAGGTTCTCTGCCGACGCTCCGGTAGCCTGGGCACTGGTCTGGTAGCCGAGCCGGTTCTTCAGCAGCGAGGCAAAGGCTCCACCGATGGGGTAGTACAGGCCGCTGGTCGGCCCGGTGGCGACAGTGATGAAGTGCTTGGAGCGATCAAGGGGGCCGGCAGCGGCCTTCTCACCCTGGCCTGCGCCGATGAGGCTGAAACTTACAACTACCAACAACAGTGCGGTCAACAATACGTCACGTTTCTTCATGTAATCTCCTATATCAAGGCAGACAGTGATCCGCTGCCCAGTATTAAAAGAATCATTATACCGATGCATACGGATTGCATCAATATACAACGGACAGCGTACTGCGATACTGCGGACAAATCAAGGAAAACGCGCGTACCCCATAGCAAAAACTTGGGAATACTTCTATTATCGGGCCATGACACGCTATCAATTCGCACGAATCGTTGAGATGAAGACCAAGGTGATCAGCATGGGCACCTTTTTCAGTGCTACCGCATACGCACTGTATATCAACGGGAAACTGAACATCACCAATACCATCATCATGGCTCTGGCCACCCTCTTTGTCGACATGGGCACTACCGGGTTCAATACGTTCTTCGACTATATGCGAGGCACTGACAACAAGGTCTACACCGTCGAGGAGGAGAAGGTCCTTGTGCACGAGGACGTCAGTCCTCGCTCTGCCTTGATCGTGTCGGCGATCATGTTCGTCATTGCGGCGCTGTTAGGCCTTGTCCTTGCCTTTCGTACCAGCTGGTGGCTCATCCCTATCGGCTCTGTGTGCATGGCAACCGGCTACCTCTACACCGGAGGGCCCGCTCCGATCTCCCGCACGCCCTTCGGCGAGCTCTTCGCCGGTGGTTTTCTCGGCTCGATTCTCTTTTTGATCACCCTCTTTAGCCAAGGAATCGCCGTAAAGGCGGTGCACATCCTGGCAACGCTGCCCTTTTTGCTCTTCATCGCCATGATCTTGTCGGTGAATAACGCCTGTGACCGCGTCGGCGACGAGGCGAACGGACGGCGTACCCTGGCAATCCTCCTTGGGCAGAGACGGGCAGCCAATCTGGTGGGAATCGAGGGCTTTGGCTCCTATGCGCTGTCGGCGCTTCTGATCGTCTTTGGCCTGTACCCCAGGACCCTGTTGCCCCTGCACGCCCTCGCCCTGATAATCTTCACCGCAAAGCATCAGCAAACCCGGGCCGAGGGGTACCGGGCAGAGACGAAATCCAAGCACATGGGCTTTGCAGCCCAAGGCTATGTCTTCTTCACCCTCACCTTCACCATCGCCATGATCTTGGCAAAAGTGATGGACATCTAGCTACGCTGGCTGTTGAGCATCCCCTCAAGCGGTCTTGGTTTTTTGATCGTCGCGGCGAAGATCGAGTTGATGATCCCTAGCACTGCAGAGAGGGAGAAGAGGATCTCGATGCCAACTGTCTTCCAGATCCAGCCACCGAGCAAGGCGATGAGGATTGAGATGAGGTGGTTGACCGAGATGCCGGTTGAGAGGGTTGCAGTCAGCTCTTCGCGGCTTGCGGAGAGGTCGCGCACATAGACGTTGGTCGCCATGCTCGCCAAACTGATGATCGAGTCAAGGACAAAGTTGACACAGATGACGATGAAGGCGATGTGCATGGGAAAGAGGCGGTGGGCAAAGCCGTAGAGCAGACAGACGATGACCAGGATCAGGGTATCGGTGACCATGACGAACTTGTAGCCAAGGCGGTCGACGATATAGCCGATGGCGGGGCTAAGCAGCATACCAAAGAGAGCACAGACAGCCAACAGCAGGGCGATGATCGAGGTATCGGCTCCATAGACGAGGATCATCACGTATGGGGCGAAGGTGATGAAGATTTGTTTGCGTGCCCCATAGAAGACCTCAAGCATGTAATATTTGGTATATTTTCTACGCACATAGAGGCGGCTACGTCTGACGCTACGCCCTTGCTCCTTCATGCCCAGGGCGATGAATGTCGCCCCTGCCATCAGCAGGGCAGCGAGGGCGAAGGTGGCCTTAAAGCCGCCCAATGCGTCTTTGCCATACCCGATCTTGGCCAATACGACAAAGAGGATGGAGACGACGACGTAGCCGATGATATTGCCCCCATGGCTGATGGCACTGGTCATGCCTAGGCTCGCTCCGCCTTTCTCCTCCTGGGCGAAGTAGAGGCTCATCGAGCTCTTTATCGGCATGATGATGTGCTCACCGAGGCTATAGACCACCATGAAGAGGATGACCATCCACTTTGCCGATCCCATGGCCAATAGGCCCACCAGCCCCAATAGCGTGATGGCGGTCCCAACCTTGAAGACTTTTGTCTCGCTGAATCGGTACATCCAGGCAAGGATGAAGACGAGCATCAGACCGGGCAGTTCACGAAAGAACTCGACGATTCCGCGTTCAAACTCGGTGATCTTGACGATCTCGGCAAGATAGTTGTCCTGAACCCCTTTGTAGAGGCCATGGGCAAGGCCGGTGAAGAGGATCACTGCCAAGAAGGCTTTCAGGCCCGCTTGGTTTCGATAGATGGATGGCTTGTTCGTTTTCACAATATATGGACTATGCGCACAATGGCTTGTGATGTCAACCAAGCGCGCTCTTGAAAGCTGATGTCGACGGCAGTACCATGCACCCAAGGGGGAGGGATGTCGATGGGAATGTTCAAGGATCAGGTGGTCGTCGTGACTGGTGCAAGCAAGGGACTCGGAGTCGGTTTGGCTACGGCGTTTGCAGAAGAAGGGGCGCGCCTCGCCCTCTGTTCGCGCAGCTTCGATGAGCTTACGCGCCTAGCCGATCAGATTGGCAAGGGAGCGCGGCCGTACTACCTTGATGTGCGCGATGTCGATTCCATCAGGCAGTGTTTTGCAACCATCGAAAGAGAGATGGGTCCGATCGAGGTGCTGGTCAACAACGCTGGTATGGGAAATCCGATACCCGCCGTTGATGTCACCGAAGCGGACTGGGATTGGATGATGGACCTCAACCTCAAGGGGACCTTCTTCTGCTGCCAGGAGGCGGCCAAGCGGATGCTCGGGCGCAAGCGGGGCAAGATCGTCAATATCTCAAGCCAGGCGTCAGTGGTCGCCATCGAACACGAGTCGGTCTACTGTGCCAGCAAGGGTGGGCTGAACATGCTCACCAAGACCCTGGCTGTGGAGTGGGCTCCCTCAAATGTCACCGTCAATGCCGTGGGCCCGACCTTTATCCGTACCCCCGGGACCGCTGAGCGCCTCGATGATCCTGCCACCGCGGCATCAATTCTCTCGCGCATCCCCCGAGGACGCTATGCGACGGCAGAAGATGTCGCCTCTGCAGTCCTCTTTCTGGCCAGCGACGGCGCTTCGATGATCACCGGCACGCTCCTGCTCGTAGATGGGGGTTGGACAGCGCTTTGACGCTAGGAGAATGGGCGCACCTATGCTATAGTTTTCCAAAGCGAGGTACCCATGGCCAAGACACTGATCGTATACACCTCAAAGCGCGGAACGACCGGCCAGACCAGCCGGTTGCTTGCTGACCGACTTACCTATGGCGCCGACCTCCATGACCTTGCCCATGGGCCGGTTGAAAACCTGGATGAGTATGATGCGGTGATCGTCGGCGGGTCCGTCTACCTGGGCAAGACCAACAAGCGTCTGCGCTCCTTTATCGAGAGTGAAGAAGAGCGGCTCTTGAACAAGCGGGTGTTGGCACTCTTTCTCTGCGGCATGGAGGAGGGGGAAGGCATGCAACGCCAGCTTGCGGCAAACTTCAGTGAGCAGCTACGCAAGAAGGCCGTTGCCGTACAATGTCTTGGCGGTGAGTTCCTCTTCTCCCAGATGGGAGTCCTTGCTCGTTCTTTGATGCGCCTCGCCTTAAGCGGCGATGATGTGCACCGTATCGATGAAGCGGCCATCGACGCCCTTGCCCAGGCGGTCAACTCAGCGCTTCTGTGATGCCTTACGTAGCCTGTTGTTGATCGCCACTGCGATGCCCTCCTCTTTGAGCGGTGAGCAGACCATCATCGCCAAGCCCAATCCATCGAGCTCCCTCATCGCCCAATAGAGGCGACGGGCCGCTTCCAGTGGGTCCTCATTGTTGCTGATATGGCGTACCGGACCTTGGAACGTGGTGTCCACGCGATCGAAGAGTAGCACGCCGACGTTTGGGTCGTCCTTGTAGGCAGTCACATCGCTGACGAGGTAGAGCGGGGTGGTGGGGGCGTAGTGGTTCTCCAAAAGACCCGGGCTCTCGAGCGTCGCACTGTGGGCGCTATCGGCGTAGACAACATCTCCGATGATCGGCTTCAGTTCAGCCGGCCCGATCTTGCCGGGCCTGAGGATTGTCGCCGTCGATGTCGCCAAGGAGAGTACGGTACTCTCTATGCCGACTTCACAAGAGCCGCCATCAAGAATTGCGCTGACCTTCGAGCCTAGCTGTGCTGCAACATGAGCGGCTGTGGTGGGACTGGTGTAGCCAAAGCGGTTGGCCGACGGCGCTGCGATCGGGCGTCCGCTCTCGGCTATCAAGCTCAGGGCAAAGGGATTGTCCGGCATCCTGATCGCCACTGTATCGCCGCCGCTGGTAACGATTGGAACAATTGCATCTCCTTTGGGTACCACCAAGGTCAGAGGTCCGGGCCAGAAGTGGTCGATCAGGGCCTTGGCGCGATCATCGAGGTGCTCGACCACTCCATCGAGCTGCTCGATCGATGCGACGTGGACGATCAATGGATCGAAGAGCGGGCGCTGCTTGGCTTCAAAGATCGACCGCACAGCCGCTTCGTTTGTAGCATCGGCTCCGAGGCCATAGACCGTCTCGGTGGGAAAGGCGACCAGCGCTCCCGATCTCAGGCGCGCGCCGTACTCGCTGATCAAGGCAGGATATTCAGTCTGGGGCTCAGGGTGGGCGACAGCGAATGCCCACGCCTCATCGAGGCTGTGGAAAAAGAGGGCGAGTTGCTCGCGCTCTCGGTGAGGAAGCGTCAGCCACAGGCGTACTACAAAATTATCATCGATGTAGATGGGCTCTTCATCTACACGGTCGAGGACGCGATAGGAGAGGCCATCGCGTCTTTTGAGCGCCTCGATGGCGTCTTTGTGGTGGTGGTAGACAGTTTTGCTGACAGAGATGACCTGATTCATACACGCTGAGTATGCCCCAAAGGCTACTCTCCCCTCAAGGGGTCATTCGCCGATGATCTTGATCAACACCCGCTTAGGTCGCTTGCCATCGAACTCATAGTAGAAGAGCTGCTCCCAGGGGCCGAAATCGAGGCGGCCGTCGGTGATGGCGACAACACTCTCTCGACCCATGATCTGCCGCTTCATGTGTGCATCGGCGTTATCCTCAAAACCATTGTGCTTGTACTGGGCGTACGGCTTCTCTGGGGCCAGCTTTTCAAGCCATACCTCCCAGTCGTGGTGCAGGCCGCTCTCATCATCATTGATGAAGACGCTTGCGGTGATGTGCATCGCATTGACCAGGGCCAGGCCCTCCTTGATGCCGCTTGCATCGACGGCCTTTTGTACATCGGCGGTGATGTTGATGATCGAGCGCCGCCTTGGGGTGTTGAACACCAGCTCTTCTCTGTAACTCTTCATGGGCTCCTCCTGCACAAAGGATAGAGGGGAACACTGAGATGGTCAAATGGTGCACCAATAGTGAAGAATGTGATAAAAAATATTACCAAAAAGAATATTAATGATAATGCAAACATATTAAATTACCAATTCAATGAATATTTTGAAAAAATTATTCCTTGCATCACCTAGATGAC
>LVBE01000234.1 GCA_001603105.1 Spirochaetales bacterium Spiro_03 | reverse complement strand
ATTCTATACACTGTAAAGGACGTTGCAAAACTTCTCAAGTGTAATCCTGACAAAGTGAATGAACTCAGAAGGAGTGGAATCCTGAAGTTCATGAAGCTTGGTTGCTACAAGATCAGGAGGGAAGCTCTGCTCAAGTTCCTTGAAGATTATGAAGGTAAGGACGTTACCGATCCATCCAATGTCAAGGAGCTTTACTGATGAAATTATATCCACATCAGGAGCAAGTGCTCCAGCTAGGAAAAGACAGGAACAAGGTCGCTCATTATCTGGACATGGGACTTGGGAAGACCTTCACTGGTTCTGAGAAACTGTTCGAACTTGGGAACAGGTTGAATCTTATAATTTGTCAGAAATCAAAGATTGGTGATTGGTGTGAGCATTTCGAAACCCATTACTCAGACAGGGGTATCATGGTCATAGACTTCACCAAGAACCAAGATTTGAAAGCTGAGGATATGATTCTCATGACTGCACACACCATTGTGATAGTGGTCATCAACTATGAGCTTGCTTGGAGGAGACCGGAGCTTTCCAGATTGGGAGAGATCACCCTCCTGTTGGATGAATCCAGTCTGATCCAGAATGCAACTGCAAAGCAAACCAAGTTCGTCATGAGACTTGATGCTACAAACGTGGTACTCCTTTCAGGAACACCATGTGGTGGAAAGTTCGAGAACCTTTGGACTCAGAGCAGATTGCTTGGTTGGAACATCACCCAAGATGAGTTCAATAGACGATATGTGAATTGGGACATCATCAAGATCGGAAACATGTACCACAAAGTTGTTTCCAAGAGAAATCCGTATAAGAACGTTAATGAATTGAAAGAGAATCTCAGGCTTCATGGTGCAGTGTTCATGAAGACAGAGGAATGCTTTGAACTTCCCAAGCAACGATTCTTCACCGTCAAGACACAACCATCAAACCATTACAAGAAATTCAAGAAAACTCGTGTCATAGAAGTGGAAGGAAACCAGTTTGTTGGGAACACCCCTTTGAATTATAGGCTTGGTCTCAGGATGCTTGCATCAAGGTACTCGCAAGCAAAGCTGGATGCGTTCTCTGACATGCTGGAATCAACGAATGAGCGACTGGTGGTGTTCTATTCCTTTGTTACGGAACGGAACGCACTGGTGGAGCTCTGTGAGCGAGCAGGAAAGCCAATATCTCGTATCGATGGAGATGTGAAGGACTTATCCGCATATGAGAACGAAGACAACTCAGTGACGTTGTGTCAGTACCAAGCTGGAAGCATGGGACTTAATCTCCAACGTTCACACATCGTTGTGTATTTCTCTCTTCCTGAGAGATCAGAGTTGTTCGAGCAATCAAAGAAGCGGATTCACAGGATAGGACAGGGAGAGTCCTGCTTGTACTACATCATGATGAGTGCCAACTCAATTGACGAGTACATATTCAAGGCTCTCCAGCAGAAAAAGGATTATACGGACGAGCTCTTTAGAGAGCAGTTCGGAGAATAAAGGAGAAAGCTATGGAAACCACAGCTATTCAAGTGTTCGAGCAGAAGTACATGAAGGTTTTTCAGAATCTCAGTGATCTGAAAAAGGAACAGGACAGACTTGCAGAAATTGAGAAGGATGCAAAGGCTGAGATTGAAAAGGCGATGGACGAGTACGGAATCACCAGTGTAAAGAATGATCTGATCACCATCACCAGAGTTGAAGCAAGTGAGAGCAGGAGTATTGATCTCACAGAACTGAGCAAGAAGGAACCAAAGTTGTATGGGGAGCTTCTTGAGGATTATCCGAAGGTGAGCACCAAAAAGGCTTACGTTCGATTCACAGTGGCAAAATGATGGAATTCTATCTGTCTGATCAGTTCGGGGATGTGTGTGAGTTGGCAGGTCTCATACGACTCCAGATGATCATGTGGCTCTTTCCTTCTCTCAATGAGGATTTAAACAATGGCTGAGGAAAAGCAATTCGAGAACAAGGTGAAAGCTTTCCTGAAGGAACAGGGTTGCTGGTATCTGAAGACTTGGAGCAGTGGGTTCCAACGAGCTGGAGTACCTGATCTGATCGTTTGTTGCAATGGTCAGTTCATAGGTGTCGAAGTTAAGGCTACCAACGGTAGGCTCAGTGATCTCCAGAAGTATGAACTGAAGAGCATCAGGATGTCAGGAGGAAAAGCTATAGCTCTTTATCCGGACTCGTTCGAAGAATTCAAGGAGTACATACATGAAATACTTCAACAGAAAGGAACGCAGGAAAAAGCATCGAGACCGAAGGAAAGTGACCAAGGGAGCTTTCGGATGGGACGGACTGAGTCCAGAACTCAGAGAAGCAAATAGGAAGCACAGAAGATGAGATGGAGTTATTCAAGGGTTGATACATTCGTGAAATGTCCCTGTCAATTCAGGCTCAGATACATCGACAAGATCGAGACATTTCCGGACTATGACGATCCTGCAAATCCACTCATCATCGGAACCGCCATGCACCATGGCATCGAGCAGGGAGTTGATAAGGCAATCGAGGAGTACTACGCATATTATCCGATCATCAACGACCTGCATGTGAACGAAGCGATGAAAATCAGGGCTCTCATTCCAAAGGTTCTTGCAATCCTTCCTGAAGGGGGAAGATTTGAAACTCCGATGGAAGATGGGGATAAGTTCTTGGGATTCATCGACTGGACTGATGGAAAGACGATACTCGATTTCAAGTACAGCAACAACGTAAAGAACTACATCGAGTCAAAGCAGGTTCATGTTTACAAACACTACTCTGACAAGCTTTTCAACACAAACATCGAGAAGATCGGGTATCTGTTCATCCCAAAGGTTTCCATCAGGCAAAAGAAAACTGAATCGATCGTTACATTCAGACAGCGTCTGGAGGAGGAACTCCAGAAGGTTGAACCGAAGATTGAATATGTACCGTTCGATGAGGACAAGGTTGAGGATTTCTTCAGGACAATCGGTCAGATCGAGTGTACTGAGGAATTTTGGAAGAACCAGTCGTACTTGTGCAACTGGTGTGAATACAAGCAATTTTGCGAACAAGGAGTGGATCTTATGGTATTGCCAAGCACTACACGAAGAACAATCGGCTCATCGTCCAAGAAGACGATGTGGATTTACGGACAACCGTTCTCTGGAAAGACAACTCTGGTGGATAATTTCCCATCACCTTTGATGCTGAACACAGACGGTAACATCAGGTTCGTAACAGCTCCCTTCATCCCCATCAGGGAAGAGGTGGTTGTTGACGGAAGGATCACGAGAAAGACGCTCGCATGGCAGGTTTTCAAGGACACCATCGATGAGCTTTCCAAGAAGGACAACGAGTTCAAGACCATCGTAGTTGACCTTGTGGAAGACACCTATGAAGCATGTCGCTTGTACCTGTACGACAAGATGGGAATCAAGCACGAGAGTGATGATTCATTCAAGGCTTGGGACATGGTGAGGACTGAGTTCCTGTCCACCATCAAACGTTTGATGATGCTGGACTACGAGAACATCATCCTGATCAGTCATGAGGACAGCACCAAAGACATCACCAAGAGGACTGGAGACAAGATCACCAGTATCAAACCGAACATCGCTGACAAGGTGGCTACCAAGCTCGCTGGTATGGTGGACATCGTCATCCGATGCAAGGTCGTGGATGGAGAACACCTCCTTTCCTTCAAGCAGGATGAAGTGGTGTTCGGTGGTGGTCGTCTCTCCCTCCTGAAGGATGAGATTCCCTGTGAGTATGAGAAGCTCATGGATATCTACAATTCATCCTTGGATGAAATGACAGAGGAACCTTCTCCCAAGGTTGAACAGAAGCGAACCAGAAAAGCAAAGGTTGTGGAACCTGTTCAGGAAGAGGTTGCTGAGGAAGATACCGAAGTTCCTGAAGGTCATGTTACCTGTGTCGCTTGTGGTGGAACTGGAGTCAATTCAAAGGGTCGCAAGTGTGCTCCCTGCAACGGTACCGGATATCTTGTTGAAGACGATGGTGAGGAGATCACCGTCATAGAAGAAGAGGAGGAAGAGGAGGAAGAAGCACCGAAGACAAGAGAAAGAAAAAGACGCTCCGAGACTCCGGTGGTCGAGGAGATCGAAGAGACTCCCACGAGGAGAAGACGTGAAAGGAGGTCTCTTTGAGACCGAACTTCCATTCGATGACTGGAGTAAAGAGTATAACTCAAGGCTCAAGCATCCACGAACGATTTTAGCATAAGGAGAAAATAATCATGGCTAAAGACATTTTTTCAGATTGGGACAAAGAGATCGATGGACAGGCTCTTGCACAAGACGCAAAAGAGATCGAGGAAAACGGTGGAAGTACCTTCAAGGAACTTCCGGAAGGAAAGTATGTGGTGAAGATCACCAAGCTTGAGGTTACTGCTTCCAAGCAGGGTGATCCGATGCTCAGGTGCTACATGAAGGTGGTGGAAGGAAAGGACAAAGGTTCCATGTTCTTCTACAACCAAGTGCTCACCAATGGCATTGGAATCCACAATGCTGATAAGTTCCTGACCAGTCTCGATACCGATGTGGAGGTCGGTTTCGGAGGAAGCTTCAGAACATATTCAAAGATGGTCGATGATGTGTTCAAGGCTGTGAAGGACTCTCTTGAGTTCGCAATCGATTTCCGCAAGACCGACAAGGGTTTCCCCACTTACACAGTGGAGAAGGTCTACGAGGTCTAAAACTCGATTCACAATCGATATCCCATCGGATGCTAGTCATCCGGTGGGAACTTCCAAAGGAGTCCGCACATGATTTTGTTCTACGACTTTGAGGTTTTCAAGTTTGATTGGCTGGTGGTGCTCATCGAACCTGAAACAAAGAAGAAAACAGTGATCGTCAATGATCCAGACAGGCTCAAGGCATACTATGACGAGCATGTCAGCGACATTTGGGTTGGGTTCAACTCAAGACGGTACGACATCTATATCCTGAAGGCTATACTGCTTGGGTTCGACCCCAAGGAAGTCAACGATTTTATTATCGCTGAAGGGAACGATGGTTGGAGATTCAGCAATGCTTTCAACCGGATCAGGGTAAACAACTACGATGCAATGGCAGGAGTGATCGACAGGGGTTTGAAATATCTCGAAGGAAGCATGGGGAATGACATCCGAGAATCTTCCGTTCCTTTCGACATCAACCGGAAACTGACCGAGAAAGAACTTGATGAGACCATCCGGTATTGTACCCATGATGTGGAACAGACCATCAAGGTGTTCCTCCAGAGAAAGAGCGACTTCTACGCTCAGTTGGGACTGCTGAAGATGTTCAATCTTCCCATGTCCTACATATCCAAGACCAAGGTTCAGTTGTCTGCAAGTATTCTGGATGCACAGAAGACCAAGTTTGATGACGAGTTCGACATAAGTTTTCCGGATACCCTGAGACTGAACAAATACCTGTACGTGAAACAATGGTATGAAAACCCCGACAACCTTAACTATGAGAAATCACTTGAGACCACTGTTGCAGGTGTCCCCCATTCGTTCGGTTGGGGTGGGGTACATGGTGCTATAGAGAACTACTACGGTGAAGGGTACTTCATCAACATGGACGTTGCTTCCCTGTATCCAAGTCTGATGATCCGATACGACCTGATCTCCAGAGCATGTGACGGAAGCAAGTTCAAGGAGATCGTTGATCTCAGGCTCAAGTACAAGGCTGAGAAAAATCCTCTCCAAGCTCCATTGAAAATCGTCATCAACGGAACCTACGGAGCATCCAAGGACAAGTACAATCCCCTGTTTGACCCAAGGCAAGCGAACAACGTCTGCATCTACGGACAACTACTCCTGCTCGATCTGATAGAGCATCTGGAACCTGTGTGTCAGATCATCCAGAGCAACACTGATGGTGTGCTGGTGAAGCTTAGAGACAACTCTCAGCAAGCGTTCGATGAGGTGGATGACATTGCATACGAGTGGGAGCAGAGAACCGGACTGGTGCTCGAATTTGACGAGCACAGGAAGGTAATCCAGAAGGATGTGAACAACTATATCATCGTGTCCCCTGATGGGAAGTACAAGAGCAAGGGAGCATATGTGAAGGAGCTATCCGATCTTGATTACGACTTGGCTGTGGTCAACAAAGCAGTCATCGAGAATTTGATTCACAAGTCATCGGTGGAAAGCATCATCTATGGTTGCAACTCCCTGAAGGATTTTCAGCTTACCAAGAAGATCAGCGGTAAATACGAGTCCATGTTTCATGGAGACAAGAAGCTCTCGGAACGATGCGTGAGGGCTTTCGCTTCCAAGCATCCTGATGACGGTGGTCTCTTCAAGCTCCATGCGAAGCGTGAATCGATAGCGAAGGTGGAAGGTACACCGGATCACTGTCGTCTGGTGAATACAGATATCAACGATATGGGCTGTCCGTCATGGTTGGACAGGGATTGGTACGTGATGCTCGCAAACAAGCGTATCAGCGATTTTCTAGGGTAAGGAAGGTACCAAATGAAACAAGACAAGCGACTCCATTTCGGAGTGAATCTGGTCGCTTTCTCAGCGACATCGGCTTATGTGGGTTTCCTGCTTTCATTGTTCAAGTTCGAACGAGTTGAAATGTTCTGGATTTCCGTACTGTGCGGATATCTCTTTGCAGGGGGACTCTCTCTCGGCAAGGAATATGGGGACATGAAAGCTGAAGGGAACGAATGGAGTTGGACTGACATACTCGCAGACCTGTTTGGAATGGTTGCAGGGTTCGTTCTGACCTTGCTTGCATACGTGATCTTCTGAGGAGGTGAAGAAGATGAGGATAGAGTTCCGCTATTACACGCAGAAGGGACAGTGGGAACCCAATGGGTTCATGGCAATCGATCTGGACAAGATACTCCTTTCAGAAAAGGGGTATGAGACCGACAGACCATTCCCAATTGGGAACGTAAAGAAGATTTTCAAGGTTCTGCACGATCTCGCTCCACAAGAGGTGAGGGATGCTCGTGAGCAATCCATCGCTTGGTGGCTCAAGTGCAAGTTCGAGGAGATGAAAGCGAAAGAGCATAAACCGAGTGAACAGCTCGTGGATCACATGAACCATTGGAAGGCTGTCATGGATGGGAAAGAGGAAACACAAATGTCAAAGAAGGCTGTCAAGCAATGTTATGAACAGGCTCGCAAGCGTGTTGATGACGTTCGATTCAGCAAGAAGGACGCAAAGATCATGAAACGTCTGGAGAGTATCAGGAATGCCTTTCTGGACTCCTGCAAATGGGAAGGGGAAATAGCATGAAACCGATCATACCGAAGAAAGTGAACGTAGTTCTGACAGCAGAAGGATGCAACGAGCTTCCAGCAATAAAGACAAGCAAATCAATCAGTACCTATTGGAAGCCTTCCCTGAAGGAGATCGCTCAGATGCAGGACGGAGGTGTCATCGAGCTCACTGTCATGGGGAACCTGTTTTCTCCTGTGTCACTGGAAGTGAAGAAGGTGGAGGTACTCTGAAATGGTGGAAGCAATACTCAAGCAAGCCTTGAACACCTACGGTCTAGGAATGCAGACGGTGATGCTCTGTGAGGAGTGTGCAGAGCTCACCAAGGCTAGCACCAAGTTACTGAGGAACGGTGATTCCAAGGAGCTGGTGATCGCATTGACCGAGGAAATGGCTGATGTGCTGATTATGATCGAACAAATGAAGATTGCATACCAGATCAAGGATATCGATGTGGAAGTGGTGATGAATGGAAAGATTATTCGTCTGAAGGAAACACTGATGAAGGAGCAGAAGAAATGAGAATAAAGGAACTTCAGTGGGAACAAGACCATTCCGGTGACTGGACTGCTTATGGATTCTTTGGAGCTTTCACCGTTGAGGAGATCGATGGATGGTGGGAAGGAAGCCTGAACGATTCGAATGACTACGATGGGTTTGAATCGAGTGATTTTCCAACAGCAGAAGAAGCGAAAGCCTATTGTCAACAGATGTTCGAGAATCAGGTGAGAGGTGCTTTGTTGTTTGTTGATCTTGGTGGGAAGAAGGTTCCCAAGGACGTAGCAAACTTCATTGGAAAACCAATTGCAATGGATCTGAACGGTAGATGGTGCTGGTACCCTCATATTCCGGTTTGTGTCGGTGGATTTTGGAACGATTTCTGTCATGAGAACATCTTCAGCAACCCTCTTCCTGATGGTCTCATCGAGTACAAGGGTGACTATTCGCACAGTCTTACTGTTCCTGATGGATGGGAGGATAAGAGATGAAAGATACACACGGAAACGAATTTACCCAAGCAACCGTACATTGCTGGAATTGTAAACATTACCAAGATTACGAAAACTCAGCTTTCTCTTGGTGTAAGAAAAACAAATCCTGTTTGTCTATGTTTCAATTAAAAACACTCAATCCTGTTACTTGTATCAAGTTTGAAAATAGGTACGAGGAGAAGAAAGATGAAACTAGAAGATGAAGATTTTGAACAGGAGGGAGTGATGTATCAATACAAGTTTTTTATTAACTACAACTTCAAAAGCATATTGTTTGGATTCACTTAT
>LVBE01000233.1 GCA_001603105.1 Spirochaetales bacterium Spiro_03 | reverse complement strand
ATAGAGCAACTATTTAAAAATTCTAACTACAAAGAATTTGACGACTCTGAAATTAAACAGTTACTACTTATAGACTTATAACCGGACACTAGTGGCTGATAGCATGTTTTTATCTATATACATTGCTGAAAATGATGAAAGAATTATTGTTTTGTATTGAAGCGTAACAGAAGAGGTGGTAGTATGTTTTTGATTACCCGCTTGCAAAAAGCAAAGTGAGTGACACCCTTCTTCTTGTGGGGAAAGAGAAGATGTATACCGAGTCTGTTCCGGCAACCGGTATACACCCCAAAGCGCTTCTGTACACAACATTGGCCCTGCCATGTTGTGCGATAGCTTTGGTCTTCTTCCCCAACAGACTCGGTATTCATCTCAAAAGAGCACGGCTCTTCACTCCCTAGCGAACCAGATTGGTTCAAAAACTGAACACTGTATACATGATTGCTGACCACCCTACAAAAGAACTCTCCGTTCTCTCATACATCGATCAGAACTCTGAAGCTACCCAGAGAGAGCTCAGTGAGCACATTGGGGTCTCTCTGGGTAGCATCAACATC
The DNA here is from genome assembly GCA_001603105.1 of Spirochaetales bacterium Spiro_03. Classification (GTDB taxonomy): domain Bacteria; phylum Spirochaetota; class Spirochaetia; order Sphaerochaetales; family Sphaerochaetaceae; genus Sphaerochaeta. Next base: position 1,678 of record LVBE01000233.1, on the reverse strand, counting down.
CTGGTAAAGCGGATGGTCAGGAAGGGCTTGATCAAGATAGAGCGCTTACAGCCAAATTCCGTGCGATACTTCCTCACCCCCCAGGGCTTGGCCAGCAAGATCGAACGTACCTACGCCTACATCATGAGGACCTACCAGGAGATTGGGCTGTTCAGAGTGCGTATTACCAATACGATCAAGCCCTTGGTAAAGAACGATACACACCTCATCTTCTTTGGACCCAATGATGACTTCTCCTANNGCCTCAGCGCTCTTCTTCCACGAATCAAGCCAAACACGCTCTTCATTACTTGGGAGAATGAGGCTGATAGGGTACTAGAAGAACACAAGATTGAATTTACTAACATTCTCACGGGGATTTCCGTGATAGAGAGCAGAAAGGACAATCAAACCAATGAAGAATAAACGTATCTATCTTTCCTCTCCTACAATGCATGATCTGGAGATGAAGTATATCCAGGAAGCCTTTGATACCAACTGGGTAGCTCCTCTTGGTAAGAACGTCGATGAGTTTGAAAGAGAGATGGCTTTGTATATTGGAGAAGGCTATGCTGCAGCGCTGAACAGTGGAACGGCAGCGCTGCATCTTGCGGTCAAACTCTGTGACGTCAAAGCAGGAGACCTGGTCTTCTGCTCTGACCTCACCTTCTCTGCTACGATCAACCCTGTCTCCTATGAGGGTGGGGTTCAGGTCCTCATCGATAGTGAGAAGGAGAGCTGGAACATGGACCCCGACCTTCTTGAGAAGNNATAGTGGCAAATCTCTACGGGACTCCAGCGAAGCTGGACCAGATCGTAGAGCTTTGCAAGCACTATGATGTTCCGCTCATCGAAGATGCAGCGGAGAGCCTTGGAGCTACCTACAACAAGAGACAGACAGGAACGTTTGGTAGATACAATGCGCTTTCGTTCAATGGTAATAAAATCATCACCACCAGCGGTGGTGGGATGTTTCTTTCCAGAGACGAAGAAGCGGTCAAGAAAGTCAGGTTCTGGGCCACCCAGGCCCGGGACCCTGCCCCTCACTACCAGCACAGTGAGATCGGGTACAACTATCGGATGAGTAATATCGTGGCTGGTATTGGGAGGGGGCAGCTTCCCTATCTTGATGAACATATCAGACGGAAGAGAGAGATCTACAATACCTACAAAGATGGATTGAAGGATCTTCCGGTAACAATGAATCCATATCTGGCAAACAGTGAGCCAAACCATTGGCTCTCCTGTTTGCTGATAGACAAGAGAGANNGAGCATAACATAGAGAGCAGACCTATCTGGAAGCCTATGCATATGCAGCCTGTCTTCAAAGATATGGATTACATAACAAAAGACTCCTCTACCAACATAGGAAGTGATATCTTCTCTCGAGGTCTCTGCCTTCCAAGTGATATCAAGATGACAGAGGAAGAGCAGGATACTGTGATTAGCATCATTAAAGGGTGCTTTGGAAGATGCTGATTAAAAAATTGAGACTTGCATATGTGTGGATATATGATGGCTGATAATAGGCGTGCAAAACATATTGCGGTTAGCAACAAACCCACACAAGTAATAATCATTGGTGCTGGAGGGCATGCTCGGGTTATAGCTGATATTGTTGTTCGTTCGGGTGATGAAGTATTGGGTTACCTTGATGACCGTGATGCTGATGAGTTTGGTGACCTTACAATATTAGGT
>LVBE01000069.1 GCA_001603105.1 Spirochaetales bacterium Spiro_03 | reverse complement strand
AGGACATCGAGATCCTGGAGAAGCGCATCGACCAGTTCGGCGTCAGTGAGCCGGTCATCCGGCTGCAGGGAAGCGACCAAATCCTCATCGAGATCCCTGGGGCCGCCGATCCTGAGCGAGTGAATTCATTCTTGCGTGGCAAGGGCTCCTTGGTCTTCAAGATGGTCGACACCGACCTGACCGCTGAGCTTGATGCATACTACAAAGCCAATCCGTCAGAGGTCTACACCGATACCGGAGCTCTCAAGCAGCCCGCATTCCTGCCGGCAGGCAAGATCGCGGCAGGCTACTACATCAGCGATGACTACGGCATCGACGAGCTGGCACGGTATGTAGTCATCAACGAGGAGGTTGGACTGGACGGGACACACCTGGAGAGTGCGACCACCGGCACCGATGGGATCACCGGACGGCCGGTCGTGAACTTCCACCTTGACAACCTCGGCGGTGATATCTTCTACAAGCTTACCTCAACCAACGTTGGCAAGACCTTGGCTGTCGTCATGGATGGCAAGGTCAAGGCGATGGCTACCATCAACGAAGGGATCCGCTCCAGCGTCCAGATCTCCGGCTTCAACGCCAAAGAGGCCAATGACCTGGCCATCGTGCTGCGCACCGCAGCCCTTCCTATCGAGCTGATCGTCTCCAGCCAGCAAGCTGTCGGGGCAACGCTCGGTGAGGATGCGGTCTCCACCGGCCTGAAGGCGATCATCATCGGCTTCGTCCTCGTCGTCGTGCTCATGTTCGCCTACTACCATGTCAGTGGCCTGGTTGCCGACCTGGCGTTGCTGCTCAACCTCTTCATCATGGTCAGCGTGCTCAGTGCCTTCAACTTCACCGTCACACTGACCAGCATCGCCGGTCTGATCTTGACCCTCGGCATGGCTGTCGATACCAACGTCATCATCTTTGAGCGCATCAAGGAGGAGCGACGGTTGGGCAAGAGCGACATCGCCTCGGTGAAAGCGGGCTTTGACAAGGCGTTCTGGACTGTCATGGACGCGAACATCACCACGATCATCGCGGCGTTGGTCCTCTCGCAGCTGGGCAGCTCGTCGGTGAAGGGCTTTGCCAACACACTGGCCATCGGTATCGTCAGCTCGGTCTTCACCGCCCTCTTTGTCTCGCACCTGATCTTCGATGCGACGGTCACTGACCGAGAAGGCAAGAAGCTTCTTATCAGTTGGAGGAACAACTAATGCGTACAACAGATATTCCAGTCATCAAACTGCGCTGGGGTGCATGGGCCTTGGCCATCCTCCTCCTCGCCGGCGGACTGCTCGCCTTCTTCCTCTTCGGGGGGTTCAACCTCGGCGTTGACTTTGAGAGCGGTCTGAGCCAGCGCATCAGGATCGCACCGGTGGGCCTGGAGGTCGTCTACGACGGCAACCAGGATGTCGTGCTCTCCATCTCCTCGAACGCCCTCACCATTGAGGCTCGCGGAGATGCAGGAGTGAAGGTGACGATGCTCCGCTTCAGCGAGAATCCGACGGCAAGCGATCTTGCAGCCTCACTCAATGCAATTTCTGGTATCAAGGCCACGGCGATCGATGGGTCGCTGAAGTCGACGACACTCCTCTCCGGCTACGGTTTTCCCGCCACCCTCGGCCCGGAGAGTGTGAAGTTGAACTTCCAGGGCAGCAGCCGTACCTCCATCGATGAGGTACGCAAGGCGATCGATGTCATCCCCAACGCCAAGGTGCAGACCATCGGAAGCGAGGAGAGCTCGACCTTCCAGATCCGCTTTGGCGTCAAGGAGGGCTCGACGCAGGCGTCAATGGAGAATGAAGTCAAGGCAGCGCTCGCCGCCTACTTTGGCAGCGGCAACGTCGTCGTCCTCCAAAGCGATTACATCGGTCCGAAGTTCAGCAAGACACTGGTCTCAAGCTCGGCCCTTGCCATCGCCGCTGCGATGGTGTTGATCCTCGTCTACGTCTGGTTCCGCTTCCGCTTCGCCTATGCGGTCTCATCGCTGGTGGCTCTGGTGCACGACGTGTTGGCAATGCTGACGATGATCGTTCTCTTGCGGCTTGAATTCTCCAGCACCACGATCGCCGCACTGCTGACGATCATCGGGTACTCGCTGAACAACACCATCGTCATCTTTGACCGGGTGCGTGAGAACGTGGCTATCAACAAGAGCGCGACCTTGGCAAGCCAGATCGACCGCAGTGTCACCCAGTCGATGAGCCGGACGATCATGAGTGCGGTGACCACCCTGTTGGCAATCGTGCCGTTGGCGATCTTTGCAAGCGGAGACATCCGCCTCTTTGCCATCAACATGATCTTTGGCCTGATCTTCGGCACCTACTCATCGAACTTCCTCGCCCCCACACTGCTGTATTGGATCAGTGAGGCTCAGGCAAAAGCTCGGACCGGGGCGAAGTAAAGCCGACAAACCAATGCCAAGACGCTGCTGTGGGGTTATCGCACAGCAGCGTTTTTGTCATACTAGAGCAATGGAGATTCGATTATCACAGACCATGGGGTACTGTAGCGGGGTCTCGCGGGCCCTAGCGATGGCGGACAAGGCGATCGCCGAGGCGCGGGAGCGTGATAAGCGGGTGTACTCGCTGGGGAACCTGATCCACAACCGCCAGGTCATCGAACAGTTTGCCGCCGAGGGACTCTCGTCGATCCAGGATCCCGATGATGGGGACGCTGGGCTCGTCGTCGTACGTGCCCACGGCATCGCCGATGCAGTGCGTCAATCCTTCATCGACAGCGGCTACCAGCTCGTCGATGCCACCTGTCCGGTGGTGAAGCACAACCTCAGACGCATCGCCCACTACTGCTCAACCCACAAGATCCTCATCGTCGGACACAAGGACCATCCCGAAACACGTGCGATGCAGGGGGTCCAGATCGACGGCAGGCCGTGTCGTTCACGCTTGATCACCTGCGTCGAGGAGGTCGGTACAGCACGAGAGGGGGAGCGCTACGCAGTTTTCGTGCAGACCACCTTTGACGAGAAGGGGTGGGCCGAGATCAAGGGCCGGCTTGAACACTTTCGTGACCACGGCTGTGAGGTACTCTTTGTCAACGATGTCTGCTCCTCATCCAGCGATCGTCGATCGGCTTTGCTCGCCCTAGCCAAGGAGTGTGACGGTATCGTGGTCATCGGGGGAGTGGAGAGCGCCAATACCCGCGCTCTCTACCACCTCGCCCTCGAAGCGGGGGTCAAGGCGTGGCACATCGAAGACGAAGGTGGTGTGCTTCCCCAGATGTTCGAGTGTGATATACTAGGCATCACCGCCGGGGCATCGACGCCGACCTCGGTGATCGACGCCGTGATCCGACGTCTGCAGCAGGAGCAAGCATGAGCACAGACTACAATGGAATACCGATTCCCACTATCAAGCGCCTACCGTCCTACCTTCGCCTCTTGAAGGCGTATCGCGATGAGGGCATGGAGATGATCTCAGCGACACTGCTCGCCGATGAGCTGGGCCTCAAGCCGATTCAGGTACGCAAGGATATCTCGTGTAC
>LVBE01000068.1 GCA_001603105.1 Spirochaetales bacterium Spiro_03 | reverse complement strand
ATAAGAGACAGCTTCCAACATCATACGTACGATATAGATGTAAGAACAACGAAAGAAGGAGAGAGGATATGAAGAAGTTCAGAATCATGACCATCACCCTGATCCTGCTCTCCCTCTCTGCCCTGCTCTTCAGCGCTGGGATCAATGACACAGTGGTGCTCCACCTGAAGGCATACATCCCTGAGCGGACGACCTTCATCGAGTACGGCGGTGAGATTTTTGTTGATTCAAATGCCTACAACTTCACCTACTCGATGATCGAGCACGGCTTTGACCGAACGGTGATGGTAGTCGCCAACTGATCGAATTTACAAGCGCGTTTGGACAGACAAGCTTGCACATCGAGGCCAGTGCTGATAGCGCACTGGCTTCTTTTTGCCTTCAGCCGAAGACCTCGGATGCGTAGGGGATCGAAGCCATCGCCCCGCTACGGCTGACGGTGATGCTCGCTGCCTTGGTAGCCCAGTACATCGCCTCTTTAGGCTCTAGGCCCCGGCCGATGGATGCGAGGTAGTAGCCGATGAAGGTATCACCCGCTGCGGTGGTATCGACTACCTCCGCTTCGATGATCGGCTGATGATGGCGCTCGTTGCCAAAGCCGTAGTACGATCCCCCCGCTCCGACGGTAAGCAGGATCTGCGCCCCTGGATAGGCAGCCACCAACTGTTCAAGGATCTCTTCATACGCACTCTTCTGTGCCACGCGCCCAAGCGCTGCTGCCTCGATTTCGTTGACGACGATAATGTCCAGCATGGAAAGGCTCAGATCGAAGACCGAGGGGTCGAAGGGGGCGATATTCATGCACACCTGCATCCCTCGCTCCTTGGCCCGTCGGATGAGGGTGTCGGTGTGGACGATCTCATTTTGCAGTACCAGCATATCGCCCTCACCAAAGGAGGCGAGAGTCTCTTCGATCTCGTCGACCGTGATGGCCTTGTTGCCTCCCCCATAGAGGATGATGGCGTTCTGCCCAGTGCGGTCGACTTGGATCAACGCCTGTCCTGTCGCCCCGTCGTAGGTGCGCACATAGCGGGTATCGACGCCCCAGCTTTGCAGTAGATCGAGCAAAAAGAGTCCATCGCTGCCAATCTTGCCGGCATGGAAGACCGCTGCTCCTGCCTTGGCCAAGGCGGTGGATTGGTTCGCTCCCTTGCCGCCGGCACTCTTTGTCAACGACGTGGACTGCAGCGTCTCGCCTGCAGCGAGGATGTGGTCGACGGTGAAGATCAGGTCAATGTTGGTCGATCCATAGGTAAGAAATCTCATCGCTTCTCCTACAAGAGGGGAGCAGCCATCTTGAGCACCAGGCCCATCAGGCGGCTGTACCACTTACGCTTTCGCAAAAATTCAGTATCGATGCGCTGGCTGATAGCCAGCGTATCCTTGATATCGGCGCTGACCTTGTTGATCACCGACGAGCCGTAGAAGATCACCCCGTTCTCAAAGTGGAGATAGAAGGAGCGGTAGTCCATGTTGATGGTCCCGATGATCGCCACCCGGTCATCGCTAACGAACATCTTGGCGTGCAAGAAACCGGGGGTATACTCGTAGATCTTGACCCCGGCATCCAACAAGGGGCGGTAGTAGCTGCGGGTCACTGAGAAGACGTACTTTTTGTCGGGAATGTGTGGGGTGATGATCCTCACATCGACTCCGCTTTGGGCAGCGATCTTCAGAGCTGTGAGCATTTCGTTGTCCAAGATCAGGTAGGGAGTCGTGATCCACACATAGCGCTTGGCCATGCTGATGATCTGGATATAGGCGTTCTCAGCGACATTGTGGTCATCGAGGGGGTTGTCACTGAAGGGCTGGACAAATCCGTCGGTGCGGGCGGTGATGGTCGGCCTATGGGACGCGAAGTTCTCGCTCTTGCCGGTCGAGAACGCCCACAGTTGCAAGAACATCTGACTGAGCGACCAGACCGCGTCGCCTTTGAGCTTCACCGCCGTATCCTTCCAGTGACCGAAGCGCAGCAGGCGGTTGGCATACTCATCGGCGATATTCATCCCTCCGGTGTAGCCGATGTTTCCGTCGATGACGACGACCTTGCGGTGATTGCGGCTGTTGAGTCGGCTATTGAGGTGGGCACGCAGGGGGTTGAACGCCACGACCTCCAGGCCGAGGGCCCTGAGGCGGGTATCGAAGTGCGACTCCACGGTGAAGAGCGAGCCTACGTCGTCGAACATCAGGCAGACGCGCACCCCCCGACGGATCCGATCCAAGAGGACGGTGAGGATTGCATCCCACACCTCCCCCTCGGCAACGATGAAGAACTCCAGGAAGATGAATGACTTCGCTCGCTTCAACTCCTCTAGCAAATCGACAAGCCACGCTTCGCCGGAGGGGAAGTACTCGACCTCAGTGTTGGACCACACCGGATAGCCGGTGATGTTGACGATGTACTGTGCCTGGCGACTGAGGGTGTTGGAGTAGCGCTCGAGGGCCCGCATCGGCAAGAGGTCACTGTATGCCCCCCCTTCAACTCCCTTGGCATAGACGATGTTCAGTTGCTCCAGTCGGGCACGAAGGCGCCTGTTGAGCCTTCGGTTCCCGAACAGGATGTAGAAGATGCCGCCATAGAGGGGCAAGAACATGAACAGCAGCATCCAGCCGATTTTATAGGCAGGGTTGAGGTCCCGTACCACGACGACGAGCGTCATGATGATGGACAGCGTCGAGAGGATCTGGATCCAGAGGGTATTGTTCTGTGCGTAGGCGAAGATGACAAAGAGGACGGCAAGTTGGGCGGTGATGAGCACGACCGAGATAAAGAGCCGTCCGGTCAAGAACCGCAAGAGCTTTCTGAGCATTGCCTCCCCTCCTCAAAGGCGAGTATACCATCACCTCACCAAAGAGGCAAAGCGATTGCTAGCGCATGCTGAACTCACAGCCGCAGTAGTGCTGACGGTAGAGCCCAAGCTCCTTGGAGCGTTGTGTCGAGCGCTCAAAGCCACCCTTCTTCTTGAAGTCGATCGGCTCAAAGCCAGCAAACTCACTGCCGACCTCAAAGATCTGGCTGCTCTTTTTGAAACGGCTCACGCTCAGGGTGGTGGTAAAGTGCTCGATGCCCAATTGACGCGCTTTGGCGCTCGCCTGGGCGAGGTTGTAGGCAAAGCAGCGACTACAGCGTCCACCTCCTTCGCTCTCGCTCTCATAGCCGGCGATGAAGTTAAGCCACCTGTCGTGGTCGTACTCCTCCTCGATGACCGTAAGGCCATGAAGGCTCGCTACCTTCAATAGCTGCTCATACCGTAGCGCGTGCTCAGTCTGTGGATAGATGTTGGAGTTTGCAAAGTAGAGCACCGGCTGCCACCCTTCGTCGATGAGACGCTCGATGGAGGCGGTGCTGCATGGCCCACAGCAGACATGGAGAAGGATCGTCATACCATGAGGATAGAGCAAAGCGGAGAACTCTTGCAAGGCTTTGCACTTGCCGATAGAGTAGGCATGTGTATGGGAGGCGTCTATGAAACGCAACAAGAACTTCGGCCTATGGCTCTCTATCCTGATCACCGTCGTGATCGTCGTCCTCAAGATTCCACCGCTGTACAAGGTGGCCCTGTTTGCCCTCTTCATCGGCGCCCTGCTCTACTTCCGCCGCGGCGTCTTCTCATACATGAAGGCGAACAAGAAGGTCACCAGCGCAAACGAGGCTGACTGGAGCCAGGCGTGGCCGCTTTACCGCAAGGCGATCAAGGCAGGCATCCAGAAGTCGTTCGTCATCACAGCGGCAAGCATGTTCCTGCAGCGCGGAGATCGCGAAGAGGGCAAGGCGATGTTGCTCGACTACCTTGCCACCACCAAAGGCAAGGATCCCAGCCTCGATGGTGTGGCCAAGACGATGGTCAGCATGGCCTACTGGATGGAGGGCGACCTGGCCCATGCGCTGAAGCTTGTCGACGAAGTCTATCAAAGTGGGCAGCGGGACAAGAACCTATACATCAACTACACAACCTACCTCATCGAGGATGGACAGACTGAACGAGCCCAGAGCTTGATCAGCGAAGCGAAGGCCAACGGCCTCCACAGCCCGGGCATCATCGACAACCAAGGCTGGCTCTTCATCCTTGCAGGCGAATGGGAGCTGGCAGAGGCCCTCTTCAGCGATCTGGTCAGCCGTGGCCCCCGCTTTGCTGAGCCGTATGTCCACTTCGCCCAGGTCCTCATCCACTTCGGCGAAGTCCAGGAGGCGATCGAGCAGCTCAAGCTGGCCTGTGCGTGTACCTTCTCCAATACCTCTGCGATGAGCCGGAAGTTCGTAGAAGAGCTGCTCGATCCCCTCACTGACCCCCAGCGGCGCATCGCTGGTGCCAAGGCGATCGACCGTGACCGCGCGTCGGTGGCCAGTGGCCGCCTCCCATCTCCTATCGAGGGCACCTATCCCGCCAGCGATGAGGCAGTGCTCACCGGCTTTGCCACGCGGAAAGCCAAGCGCATTGAGAAGGTGAAGAGTGAGGAGCGCGAGCCGAACCTCGAGCTTACCGATGAGGACCTAAAGCTTATCGAGGACTTGGAACGCTCATAGAGCGAGCGTAAAGCCCAAGCCCCAGACAATGCCACCAGAGGCTTGATCCCACCCTCCGTAGGTGGTGGTCGGCAGCGTGCTTATCCCCAATAGCGAGATCTCGGTATACAGTTCAAGACCCACACTGACCTTCGCCCGGAAGGCGTTTTCCGAGAAGAGCAGGTCGGTGTACAAGCGCAATGAACTATTCTTGAAGATCAGGACCTCGCCAAGCGACGGGCTGAAGTCCACCGGCTGCCACCCGATGCTCGACTTCACACCCACCAGGTGGTTTGCTCCATTGGTGGAAAGCGATAGGTCGTGGCCTTGGCTACGCAATGCGCCGTCGGCTGTCCTAAACCCATCGGAGCCGAAGAGCGGCACATCGCCTTTCGCGTCGAGGGCGAAGCGTCCCCAGCCGGTAACGGCAGCCCAGAGCCCAAGGGGGGCATATGCAACCTTCCCTGCAAGGCTGAATGCCAAAAACGAGCGGCTGTCGCTCCAATCGCCCAGCAGAAGATAGGACAGATCGACCCGGGCCTCAGGCAGGCGCCATATCGACTGCTGCTTCAATGCAAGATGTGCCTCGACCTTGGATGTTGCGAGGTAGGTATGTCCGCCCCAGGACTGATAGCGCGAGCCTGCATCGAAGAGCGAGAGGTGTTCAAATGTCTGGGAGAGAGAGAGGCGCACCTGGTCGTTCCAGCTGAGAAGCCGTCCCTCTGCCGACGCCCCAAGCGAGAGTATTGGCAGGCCACTGGACAGATCATAGAGCACGGAGGAGTAGAGTGAGGTGCGAAGGTGGGAGAAGAGGTGGTAGTCGGCCCTTGCCATCAAAGCGGGCATGATGCTGAAGGCAGCGCTATTGGCGAGGCTGATGGTCCCTCCGAGCGAAGTATGTACATCGAGGTTCTCAAGTGCGTAGGAGTAGCCAAGGCCGAGGTTGAAGTCATCGATGAGGTGGCGCTCCCCTTCTTGTGCCAGCGAGGGGCCGACCAGATGGGTAGGGCGGTGCATCGTCACGTGATCGAAGAGCTTGTACCGATCCTGGCTCTTGGATAGCTTGACCTGTAGGCTGCTACGCAGCTCGGACAGAGAGGCCCACCGCTCCCCCGCTGGCAGGGCGGCAAGCTTCTCTCTCTGCTCTTTGGCTGACTCATAGCCCTGCAAGACGAGGTGGTCGACTTTGGAGAACTCCATGAAGGAGACATCCTCGACGTTGTTACGGATCCAGATGGCCTCATCGAGATGCTCCTTCAACTCTTCGACGCCCTGACGTCGTTTGCCGATATCCAACGAGACATTGAGGATTGTTAGCGGATTTCTCAGATCGAGGGTGTCGATATCATAGAAGGTCGTCGATACGATGACCGAGTCGGCGTACTCGAAGGCCAGATCAACCGGAACGAGGTTGGTGATCCCTCCATCGATGAGCAGGTGCCCCCGAAATTCAACAGGGTCAAAGTAGACCGGAAGCGCGTAGCTTGCCTTCAGCACCGTATAAAAGTCCCCTTCGCTGAGCAGGACCTGGCGTTTGGTCACCAAGTCTTCGGTGACCACGATGATCGGGATGGCCAGATCGGCGAGGTCGAGAGAGGGGCCGAGCACCGAGGCGAGGTTGGAGAGGAAGCGAGAGGAGTCGAGCAGACCTCCTCTGATTGGAAAGCCTAGGTCGAAGAGGCTCTGGATTGAAACACCGGTAACGGCGCTATAGATCTGATCAGGGGAGAGGCCGGCGCTGTAGAGCAGGCCGACGATCGAGCCCATTGAGTTGCTGATGATGAAGTCAGGGATGATTCCCTGCTCCTCGAGGTAGCGCAGCACTCCGATGTGGGCGAAGGCACGGGCCGACCCGCCGCTGAGCACCAGACCGACAGGGGAGCGTTCAGAGCCGGTGCGCTCGAGGATCCTTGAACGGAAGGCAGCTTCTCCATAGGCGATGGGATGGTCGGCACTGAGTAGATCATCGGCCCGCTGTGAGAGCAGAGGGGAGATGACGAAGAGGGCCAACAAGGCCATGAGCACGATACGTTTGGATGTGTTCACACCAGCCTCCAATACTCTCACTCTAAAGCAAAGGCTCTGAAAAAACAATTCTCATTCTCTGTTGCATTTTCCAAATGGATTTGATAGCATGACACTCGCATCCGCCGGCGTGGTGAAATTGGTAGACACGTCAGACTCAAAATCTGATGGATGAATAATCCGTATCGGTTCGATTCCGATCGCCGGTAAATTCTTTTGAACTAATTTCTTTAACAGAAGAGGTTTAGCAATGTACAGTTGTGTACAAGTGTGCACAACTGTACATTTTTCCCAATACAATCGACCCCAATAACGCCAAAAACCTTGACCTGAGGTGGCCTATACCCTATTATCTATTTAGATATGTTTCGAAATTGAGGGAGCGATGGGACTATCAGAGACGATGAAAGCAGTATCGGATCCACAGAGGCGGACCATCCTCACCCTGCTCTTGAAAGGACGCCTTTCGGCTGGAGAGATTGCCTCGCACTTTCCCAATCTCAGCGCTGCAACGATCTCCTACCATCTGTCGATTCTCAAGAAAGCTGCACTTATCCGTGAAGAGCGGTACAAAAACTACATCTATTATGAGCTGAATGCCTCAGTCTTTGAGCAGTTGCTGCTTTGGGTCAGTCAGTTCACCGGAGAGTCCAATGAAGCGAATCTTTGACCGCGCCACCATCCTGTCCACCCTAGCTACCCTCTCTCCTATCGCCGTAGCACCGTTCTTCTACCACCGCTTGCCTGAGAGGATGGCCATCCATTTCAATGCCCAAGGGACAGCTGACGGGTGGGCCAGCCGCCCGGTCGCCCTCTTTGGCCTGCCACTGCTATTGGCCCTCGTCAACATCGTCGTGCAGTTCATGGTGATGACCGACCCCAAGCGCAATCTGCACAGCAGGGCCTTCCGCCTCGCCCGCTACAGTGTCGTGCCGATCAGCATCCTGGTGCAGGTCGCGATCGTGTCAGTTGGCCTTGGCATACCTATCGAGGTTGCGCGCATCATCCCCCTTGGGGTGGCACTCCTCTATCTGGTCATCGGCAACTACCTTCCTACCTGCACGCAAAGCTACACTATCGGCATCCGACTGCCGTGGACCCTTGCCAGCGAGGAGAACTGGGCGAAGACCCACCGTCTCGCCGGCTGGGTCTGGACCACCTCCAGCCTCCTTTTGATCATCGCCTTGCTGGCTGGCATCAAGCCATTTCCGCTCTTTCTGATCGTCACCGCCGTTATTGTCATCATCCCGGTCATCTACTCCTACCTGCTCTACCGCAAGGCAGGTGACCTTCCTACCGATACCGTCTGATGTTCTGTTGGTGCTCATCGTAGGTCAGCGCCCAATGAATCTGCTGATCAAGGCCATGGAGATAGAAGAGGTCGTCACGATCTTCGGGGAAGAAGGCAGCTTGTACCGCCTCCTTGGAGGGGGCGCAGATGCCAGTGGGCGGAAGACCGCGCCTACGGCGGGTATTGTAGGGACTGAGGCGCTCAAGGGCAGCGATTGGAATTGGGGAGTGCCAATCATTGAGCTCATAGCGGGTCGAGGCATCGATGCCCAGCGGCTCATCGATGGCAAGGCGGTTATGGATCACTGCCGAGATGCCCGCCATCTCGGCTTTGTTCTGTGTCTCGGCTTGGATCAGGCTTGCGATGATGAGCAGTTCCTCTACCGAATAGCGCGCCAGCAGCGGTGAAGAGAGATTCTTCTGCACCTCGACGAGCATCGCCTCGTACATCGCCTGGGCCAGGCGCTGTGCCCCCTGGGGCCCACTTGCCTCGTAGACACCACTGAGCAGCCACCCCTCACCAAAGCCCAGGTGATAGGTCCGCACCAAAGCCTCGACAGCCTCGATGAACGAGCCGCTGTCATCTCCAAAGCGCTGGCTGATCAACGTATCGATGCGCTCGATGGTAAAGCCTGCGCCAATGGTCAGCTGCGAAGCGTTGGCGCGCGTAGTGAGGATCGCCGCGACCTCGGCGTAGCTCATCATCGGGTCGAAGACGAAGGGGCCTTGCTGCAAGCTTGTCGCAAGACCTGACTCGACGATATATGCCAAAAGGCCTTCGGCGCTATCGACTACCCCACGCTCATGTAGCAGTGCACTGACCTGTGTCGCGCTCATCCCGCTAGATACCGTCAGCGCGATACTACGCGTTTGATCATCCACCCCAACCGCAAGGGGGCGCACCGAGAGAATGGCAAAAAAGAGAGCGAGCATCGCCACCACATAGGGGATGAGGACGCGCTCGTCCCCAAGAGGCAGGGCCCGCTTCTTGGCTGGCGCTCGCTTGCGCGTCGCCCCACCGATCGAGATGCTCATCGACCGGCTGGTGACGGCGGCTCGCGTACGGGTCGGTTGCACAACCTTCGCACTCTTGGCTGACACACTCACTTTCATCGAGGAGTTCTTGGTAGGCTTCTTGTCAGTCATCGATTCGCCCATGCTCACTGCCCAAAAGCTCGTCGATCCGATGCCGCTTATCGGCGATCGAGGCATCAAGTTGGATGATCTGACGGTGGGCGCTCTCCATGGAGGCGCGCAGATGGGCGATCCGCCGTTGCTCAACCTCAATCTGGGCGGAAAGCTCCTCTGCCTTGATCTTGTTGCCAAGCGTATGGATCTCCTCCTCCAAAGAGAGGATTCGGTTGCTATGGAGCCTGATCTGGGTGACCAACCCATCCCACTCTTCGCTGATGCCCGCAATCCCTGCTTCAAAGAGCAGAGCGCCATACGCCTTCTCTTCGGCCTCATAGTCGCTCTTCAATTGGCTGGCCAACGCCTCACTCTCTTCAAGCTTAGTCTTCGGTGAGCTGCCTTCCTCGCTCTTCAGCTCGGCGATGGCGCTACGGTGGATTGCCAGCTCTTCGCCGAGCTCGGTGCGTCGAACCTGCACACTCTTCAGCTCGAGACGCAGATCCTCGGCCCGACTGAGGTCTAGTTCCTCTTCCAACCCTGCCTCTACGAGCGCGCGCCCTGCTGTTGCCAACAATGGCGCAAGATGCCTACGCAGGCGACCAAGACGGCCGAGGGCAAGCCTACGGACCAGTGAGCCGCCCTTCTGTGGTATTCGAGCGGTGAGGGTGGCGATCCGCTTGGCGTGTGAGGCGAAGATCGGCGTACAGATCTGCCGACTTTGCATCGGCAGGGTATCAAAGCCATACGCCTCCCATGCCATGGCCCCAAGGCGGCTATAGAGCCGCTCTTCCTCAACGGCGAGGGCTTTGATATCTGCTTCGATCGCCCCGACCTGGCGTGAGCGATCCTCGATCTGACGAATATAGCCGGCGATCTGTTGGCATGAGTGCGCCGCCTTCTGCCACGCCTCTAGGGCTTGGGCATAGCGCAGTCGCTGCTCCCTAGAGGCAAGGGAGCGATCGCCTTGACCACTAGCTAGGCCAAGACGGCCCAAATCACCATAGAGCGACGCCAAGTCCGCCTGATGAGTGGAGATTTGTCGCCTCCTGTATGCAATCTCTCGTTGCAGGTTTGCCATAGTGCGATAGTACCATAGCTTATAGGCAGTGGGCAAAGTGTGCACGCTTATTTTGCCTTTCCTTGACAAAGGGAGAAGAGGTTGGGTATCCTAAAACGTGAATTGAGATGGGACTACATGCCTAAGAGCAGCACGTGTTCCTGCCACAAGGCAGCGGACAGCGTTCTTAATTGTGCCGACATTGGACGTCCCCTATGAGTGGAGAAGCCGTGTTCTGTCCAGTGCCACCCGGCCTACGGATTATCCACGCACCTGTTCCTACTACCCAAGCCCCCTATGGCACACGGGGCAAATCACCATCAAGGAGACATGCTCATGGATGACAACAACAAGAGCAAGCCACACGAAGACCTTGTGATCGGGACCATTCAGGTATTGAGTGGCAAGACCAAGGCTGACCCAAATCCCGATGAACTGGAGAGCCTTAAGAAGCTGATCAAGAAGAACGTTCCCTTCATGCTGCGCGGTTACTTCACCGCCTACCTGCTTCGCGAAATCCTCCAGGCCAACACCCCCAAGCGCGCTCCAAGGAGCACCCAGGCTAGGACGACCAAGACCGAGAGCCCGGCCGAGAAGAAGGAGAAGGCACCCGCTGCCCCGCCGAAGGAGCGCGAAGAGCGCACCCTGCCTGAGGGAGCGAGAACCCTGTACCTGAACATTGGCAAGATGAAGCGCCTGTACACCAAGGAGCTGAGCCAGATCATCCAGGACGAACTGGGAATCGAGCGCGATGAGATCTACTCGATCCGCATCCACGACAAGTACTCGTTCATCAGCATGAGCGAGGCGAACTGCGAGAAGGCGATCGCCACGCTCAACGGCAAGGAGATCAAGGGACGGACCGCCTCCATCACATACTCGAACAAGGAGTAGGCGATGTTCGTCCAACGCCTAGTAACCGGCCCCTACCAAACCAACTGCTACCTCCTCGGCGACGAGGAGACGCAAAGCGCCTGGATCGTCGATCCCGGCAACGACAGCGACTTGATCATCAGTGAGATCGAACGCTTCAAGGTCACGCCGGTTGCCCTGCTCTTCACCCATACCCACTGGGACCACATCACCGCCGCAGGGGCGTTGGCGGCACGCTACCCTGGCCTAGAGGTGTTGGTGAGCGAAGAGGATGCCCCCTTGCTCGGCTTAGGTGGCTACGAGAAGATACGTCAGCTCTGCTTCGATCGCCGCTTCCTCGCCCTCTACGACGAGGAGCTGAAGCGACTTCCTGAGCCAACGGGGTTCTTGGTCGACAATCAGGTGCTCGAGGACAGCAAGCTGACCGTCATCAAAACACCTGGGCACACCAAGGGAGGGCTCTGTTTTTACCATGAAGCAGGCCAATTCGTCCTTACCGGCGATACCCTGTTCGCTGGCTCCATCGGTCGGACCGACCTTGGGGGCGGCTCGATGACGGACTTGTTGGCTAGCTGTCGACGCCTGTTGGCCCTCGACGGGCAGACGCAGGTGCTCCCTGGCCACGGGCCGACGAGCACCATCGAGGAGCAGCGGAGCAATCCATACCTCATCTGAGCAAAAAAAACAGGCATCCCGGACAGAGGGTGCCTGTTTTTTCTGCTCAAGCAGTCCTAGCGTTTGCCCGGGCTCTCCTCGGCATTCTTGCAATCGATGCACAGTACAGCATACGGGATGGCCCTCAGCCGCTCCTCGGGAATAGTCTTGGAGCAACGGAGGCAGAAGCCATACTTGCCGTTTGCAATCCGTGAAAGGGCGTTCTCGATCGATCGCAACCGACTGGCTTCGTGCTTGTTGATCGCTTCCATCTTCTTGAACGCGATGTCGTCAGCCGCAACATCGATGCTATCCTTGATCCCCATTGCGTTGACCATCTCTCGAAAGTCGCTGTTGTCCTCGCTCAGCTTATCCAGCAACTCCTTGCGCATTGCAAGCAACTGCGTCTCCATCTCTTGTACAAACGTGTCAGACACAACAGACCTCCTGCAATCACCATCGAGTAGAATCGTGATTTAGTTCCATATAAGATGAGGATAAGATTCGCATCTGTCAAGCTCTCTGTCAAGAAATTTGGACGCAGAGCGGCATAGTGTCTTAAAACGGGTACCAAAACATGACATTGAGAGCGAAGCGACTGTACAGACTGGCTGCCAGGATACCACCGAGCGAGGCCATGGCGACCCAGTCACCGATCGTCAGGCTGCTGTGCATATACCAGGTACGCTTCGACAAGCGCCCAAAGCCGCGCAGCACCATCGCATTGGTGATGGTATCGATGCGATCGAGGCTGGAGAGGACCAGTGGGGAGAGGATTCGCCCAAGGGAGGCGACGCGCTTTTTGATCGGCACATCGGATGACAGGCTCACCCCGCGCGCCATCTGTGCGTGGAGGATGTGCAGGTAGTTCTTGGTCACCTCAGGCAGGTAGCGTAGCGCCAGGGCGACCGCGTAGCTGATGCCATAGGAGAGGCCGAGGCGGTTCAGTGATGAGGCGAACGCCGAAGGCTGGGTGACCGAGACAAAGAGCAGGGCCATCGGAAAGATCGAGAGGTATTTGAGGCTGACCACCACCAGGTAGAAGAGCGTCTCTGCTGAGAGAGCCCAGTGACTTTGCACAGATCCTACGATGATGGTGCGGCTGTGGAGGTAGCGCGACCCTTGATCTGGGGAGAAGAGGAAGATGAAGAGTGAGTTGAGTGCAATGAGACTGACCATCGCAATGATATAGGGCCTGAACTTGGCTAGCGGAATCTTGCTCATACCAAGGAGCACAAAGGAGAGGAGCGTGGCTGGGAGGAGGAAGCGCACATCAAAGGTCGTCAGGGCGAAGATGACCCACATGATGAAGCCGACGAACTTCGTAACTCCGCCAAGTGAATGCAGGGCGCTGTCGCCATCTTCATAGCGCAGGGCAAAGCCGAACTTGCGACCCTCCTTTGAGGACGGTCGCTTCTTCGGCGCCTTGGCCCGCCCCCTCAGTGTCGCAGCGGTCAACCTGATGGGTGCTATGGCCATCCCCTCTCCCCTCAAGAGCGCTTCTTCGGCCACGAAGGTATCGATGAACGAAGGGATGTCGTCGATGCCTAGAGAGGCTGCCAGGCGGTAGATGCTGGTCACCGTCAAGTTCGCGAGAGCGAGCATCGCCTCGTCACTGAACACCTCGCTGGTGCGCCTGTCACAGATGATGCGCCCCTGATGGAGGACGATTGAGCGGGTGGTGTACTGCAAGGCCAGGTGCATGTCGTGGGTGATGAAGAGGATCGTCAAGCCCAGGCGTTTGTTCAAAGTGGACAGAAACTCCATCAAGGCGGTGTAGCGTCTCCAATCCTGGGCGGCCGTCGGCTCATCGAGGATCAGAAGCCTGGGTTGGGTAACCAGGATGCTGGCGATGGTGACTCGCTTCTTCTGTCCGTAGCTCAGTGCGCTGATGGGCCAGTGATGGTATTCACGCAGCGCACAGAGCTCCAACACATCCATCACCCGCTCTCGGATCTCGCTCTCACCGTAGCCCTGTTGGCGCAGGGCAAAGGCTACTTCATCATAGACGACATCGCAGCTGATCATGTGGTTGGGGTTCTGCATCACAAAGCCGATGAGAGAGGAGCGTTGGCTCGCCGAGTAGCCTCCCAGGTCCTCGCCTCCCATCATGATGGTTCCGCTGTCGGCTTGGATGACACCCATCAACAGGCTCGCCAACGTCGACTTACCCGCTCCATTGGAGCCGAGGATCGAGACCATCTCCCCCTCGGTTATACTCAGGCTCACCCCATCAAGCGCATTGGATAGCCCGTCATAGGAGAAGGTGAGGTCGGCGACCTCCAACAGTACATCACCGTCTGTCCCGATTGCATCTTTGCGTGTGTTTCGGTGCCAAGCGCGCACCTGCTCCCTACAGGGGGCAAGGTCAAGGGCATCAAAGGAGCTCACATTCCCCAACCCGGCAAGGTCACAGCCAGCTAGGCGGAGGGCGGCGAGGTAGAGCGGTTCACGGATCCCAAGCTGCGCAAGGGTATTGCTGGCCAATAGCTCTTGAGGACTTGAGTCACTGACGATCCGTCCTTCGTCGATGGCGATGATTCGATCGACAGGGGCGACCAAGACATCTTCAAGGCGGTGTTCAATGATGATGATCGTCTTATCGGTAGTGCGGCTGATCTCATCGATCAAGGCGATGGCGCGTCGTCCCGTCGCTGGGTCAAGGTTGGCAAGCGGCTCATCGAAGAGCAGCACCTCCACATCATCGACGAGCACCCCAGCGAGGCTGACACGCTGTTTTTGTCCACCGGAGAGGTCGGAGGGACTGTGGTCGAGGAATGCCTGCATATCGACGATGCTGGCCATCGCCTGCACCCGCTTGTGCATCGTCGCCAGATCGACACATTGGTTCTCAAGGCTGAAGGCGATGTCCTCGGCGACGGTGAGGGCGACGAACTGGGCGTCAGTATCCTGCATTACTGTCCCCACACGCCTGCTGACGTCGTAGATTGAGCTCGTCCCGACAGCAAGGCCACAC
Organism: Spirochaetales bacterium Spiro_03; assembly: GCA_001603105.1. GTDB lineage: Bacteria > Spirochaetota > Spirochaetia > Sphaerochaetales > Sphaerochaetaceae > Sphaerochaeta. Next base: position 12,683 of record LVBE01000068.1, on the reverse strand, counting down.
ACATCAGCCCTGCCCTCGATCGTCCCGGCGAAGGCGGCAGGAATCAGGGAATTGAGGCAGTAGCCAAGGGTGGATTTGCCACTGCCTGACGGGCCGACGATCAAGACCTTCTCACCCTTGGTGATGGTGAGATTGATGGCCTTGAGCGTCGCCTCCTGCTGTGAGCGATAGGTAAAGCTGAAATCAGTGAAGGTGATGAGCGGCTGACTCATGTGGGTCGCCTGTAGCCGAAGCTACAGGCATCCGTCCTAGGCTGTGGTATCTTTGGTGAGGTTTTGTTTGCCCTTGTTGCGCTTCGCTACCAGAAGCAACAGCACGGTACCGAGAATTGCGATGACCACGGTGTTGGTGAAGGCGATGATCAGCTGTTGGGTGATGACCTTGTCCAGCGGCTCGGCAAAGAAGAGGTAGTCGAGGATCGCACTGACCATGTAGCCGATGAAGTTGCCCAAAAAGGAGAGGATGATGAAGAGCGTGATGGCGCTCTTGGGCAGCTCGCCCTTCTCTACACATCCCTTGCTCATCTTCACAAAGAGACCGATGGCAAGGCCGACGATCCCACTGCCGAGCATCCATGTCGGCCACACGCCCCATCCGGCGAAGAGGTCGGTGAGCCAGTGGCCCAGAAATCCGACGAGAAAGCCGATGATCGGCCCGTAGACGGCGGCGAAGAGGGCGAGGATCGCCATCGCCGGCTTGAGCATCGTATTGGCAAAGATCGGCACTCCGATGAGGCCACCTACCCCGTAGAGTGCGGCACCGATGGCAATGACCACCACCATCTTCACTGAGTTCATTCCTTTTGTGGTACTCATATGTTCCCCCTTATCTGAATCGGTATCCTACGATACCGCCGAGAAAGCGATCTTCCACCCCTCACCGCTGCCGATCTGGTACTGGGAGGCGAAGCTGCCTTGGTTGATGGCCACCGCGAGGTTGAGCAGACTGTTGACGTAGATCAGCGCCTCCCCCTTCCTCACATCGGTGAACGCCTTGCAAAGCGGCAGATGGTAGCCATAGACAATCCTGCCATCGTTACTGATGGTGATGGCCACCTCATCACCGAGGCCAACGCCCATCTCTTCCAACATCTCGCTGGGGATATTGGTCCAAAGCGATCCGTAGCGGGCGTCGAGGATGTCAATCGAGCCGATCAGTGCCCCCTGTTCGAGGCGCGGGCGCTCGATCTTCAGCTTCACCAGCTTGGGTATGACTGGCCCCAGGTCCTCGAAGGCAACCTGTCCGCTGGCCAGGCGGGCCCCACTATAGGCGTATACATCACGGCCGAAGAAGGTGTGGCTCTTTTGACTGCCGGCAAGGCGGTGGGCCTCGACCTCAATCGAGCGGACCTCCAGCAGTCCGATACGGTCACTGATGTGTGTCAGTGTCCCATTGTCAGGGGTGACGACGAGGTGGCCGCTGGCGGTGAGGGCGACCAAGGACTTGCGGTCAGAGCCGACGCCGGGGTCGACGACACAGACAAAGACCGTCCCAGCGGCCCAGTACGGCAGGCTCTGGGCGAGGCGATAGGAGGCCTCCCAGATATTGAACTGGGGCACATCGTGGGTCAGGTCGTAGAGACCAAGGTCAACGCTGACGCCATTGGCTACTCCGTGCATCGCACTGACAGCGCCATCGCTGGTGCCAAAGTCGCTGAGGAAGACCACGGTACGACGGGCTATCCACCCTCGTTCAGCCAAGAGCTCACGCTTGGTCATCTTTTTCATCCTGGCTCCTCAACAGTCGCATCTGCCGGTCAAACTGCACTGCAAACCACACCAACAGAACTGAAACAACCGCTACCGTCAATCCTAGCACGACTACAACCAGAAGGGAAGCGTCAGAAATCCGCGCCAACACCCCAAAGCCTACGAGCATGGCAGCTACCAGCACGATGATGGTGGGCAGAAGGGCAGAGGAACGCTTCATCAGCTCAAAAACTCCTTGATCCGGGCCATGAGCTGGCCATACTCTTCGGTGATGGCTAGGTGGGGGTAGTCATTCAGAATCGCCTTCGGGGCCCGAAAGAGGCAGCCATCATCGGCAGCCTCGATCATCGCAAGGTCGTTATAGGAGTCCCCGGCGGCGAAGCTACGGAAGTTCAAGGCTCGTAGCGCTTCGATGGCCTCCTTCTTGCCGTTGTTGATCCGCATCCGATGGCTGACGATCCGCCCATCCTCGACAAAGAGGCTATTGCACCACAGCATCGGCCATCCAAGCTGCTGCATCAGCGGCTTGGCAAACTCAGCGAAGGTGTCGCTGAGGATCAACACTTGGGTCAGAGAGCGCAGCTCGTCCAAAAACGCCTTCGCACCTTCAAGGGGGCCCATCTGGGCGATGACTGCCTGGATGTCGGCAAGGCTCAGCTTATGTTCATCAAGGATCGCGATGCGCGAGCGCATCAGCTTGTCATAGTCCGGCTCATCGCGCGTAGTGCGCCTGAGCTCTTCAATGCCGCACCTCTCAGCGACGTTGATCCAAATCTCGGGGACCAGAACCCCCTCCAAGTCAAGGCATACGATGTCGATCATGGGCTCACCTATCTAGTTTTTCCCAGTATTGCCCACCCTGCCGATTCATGCAAGGGGGATGAGGAAACCGATCAGGGCGGCGCACTCGGCGATTGTCGCAACCGCTCCGAGCACATCGCCGGTCACCCCACCGAGGCGGCGTTTGGAGACGCCCATCACCACAACGGTCGCAGCCAAGGCACAGAGCAAGCCCAAGCTCGCCCGCACAGCCAGCTGCTTTGAAATGTAATGCCAACAAAGCCCTACCAAGAGCAGAACTTGCGCGCAAGGGCCGACAAGATGTCTGGGCTTGGCGCCTCTGACCAAGTGGGATGCGCTGCCCTCCCCTTCTCGGGCATACGGCATGACAGAACTCGCCAGCACGATCATCAGACGGGCTGCGATCGGGGCGAAGAACAAGAGCGCAGGCTCTGTGACCACACTGACAAGAGAGGCGTGGTCGACGAGCAGCACGATGATGAGGGCAAGGGTGCCAAAGGCGCCGATATGGCTGTCACGCATGATGGCCAGAGCTCGCTCAGCTGTCCATCCTCCTCCAAGGCCATCGGCGAAGTCGGCCAATCCGTCGAGGTGGAAGCCCCGGCTCAAGTATGCAGAGGCGGCGATGATGAGGGCTGCACGGAGAGCAGCACTGAAAGGAAGGCAAGCGATCAGAACAGAGAGCAGCCCATAGATCGACCCGACAAGCGGAAACCAAAAGAGCGAACGCTCCTGGCTCTCCAGCGTCCCTTCACCGATGCGTAGGCGAGTGAGGGTCCTGATGGCAAAAGCTAGAGAGCGCACCCTCAGAGCACCGCTCCCTTCAAGGCGAGGGGAAGGCCTGCAACGAGCAGGATGACGTTTTGACTGAGAGCGGCGATATCCTGATTCATCCAGCCAGCGAGGTCTCGAAACGCCCGGCTTTCGCTATCGGCAGGGATCAAGCCAAGGCCTGTCTCGTTTGTGACGAGCAGAATCTCGCAGGGAGGATCGGCCAAAAGTGCGTACAGCGCATCGAGCTCTTCATACCGCTTGGTGGGGATGCCTTTGTGGTGGAGGAGATTGCCAAGCCAGACGGTGAGGCAGTCGACGATACAGACCTCAACCGAGGGGGGAAGCGATGCGATGGCACCTGCAAGGTCCATCGGCTCCTCGATGGTGATGAAGCGGTCGGCGCGATCTTTCTGGTGGGCGGCGATGCGCGCCTTCATCTCCTCATCGATCGGTTGGGCTGTGGCAATGTATGCCCGGCTCTCAGTCCCATCCGAGGCACCAAGAGCATAATCCTGGGCGTAGGAGCTCTTGCCACTGCGCCCCCCGCCGATGATCAGGCAGACGCGGCTCTTCAGGCGGGTACGGATCTTCATTCCCCCTGCACTGGATGTCAACACTGAACTGCCGCTCACCGTTTTTGTGTGAAACACACCCGTTTTGACGTCAATAGTTGGCATAGGCTCCTCCCAATCTGTGGCCCATCATAGCACGGCTTGTGCGCAATAGCGACAGGGATGCTTCAAACTCACGTTCACCGAAGACCTCAACTGTCAGCACCCGCTCTTGGCCGTCACGCTCGGCCTGCTGGACCAACTGGCAAAGAAAACGTTCGATGGCTACCTGGTCACCCTCATCAAGGCCCAGGTGGTCCTTGTCACCACTGACGCCGTGAAGATGACAGATCCGAGTATGGGCGAGCAAGGAGTGGGCCGCATCATCGGCGTCATAGCCCATCAGCCAGATATGGCCGATATCGAGGGTCACCGACAGGCCATGCTGCTGCACCAGCGGCTGTACCAAGGCAAACGGGTAGCTCAGTGTCTCGGCACACACTGACGACGGGTCGACGATATGCGAGCCCAACAGCTCGTCAAGGGAGCGGTCGAGGGCAGAGCGCCACGCATCGATCTCATCGCTGGGAGAGGGACCCCAGTGGTCCGGAGAGAGGTGCAGTACATAGCCAAAGGGTTCAAGGCTCTCGGTCAGGGCGATGATCCGCTTCATCGCCTCAACAGAGCGACAGCGAAGCGCCTCATCACGACTTCCGGGGTGGATGTCCAGCGGAAAGTGCACCGTGTAGGTCAGGTTGTGGTCAGCGGCGATGCTCTTCAGCTCCCGGATGGTCGCCTCATCAGGGAGGTTAGAGAGCTCCTCGCTCTCAAAGAGCACCAGCTCGATGTCATCGACAAGGTCAGCGAGATATCGGACATTGGGCAGGATGTCCAACGGCTTTATGTAGCTGGTCGTCCCCACCCTGATCAACGGCTTCACTACACCAACCCCCGCTTCTGTAGCAGGCGCGTCGAGTCGATGACCCCTGCCTCTTCAAAACTCTCCAGATCATCGAGGAGGTGGCTTGCCAGGCGCACCAGCGGCCAGGCAGCAAGAGCACCGGTGCCCTCACCGAGCTGCATCCCCAAATCCAGCAGAGGTTCGCCACATCCGAGCGCCTGCAGCACCAGACTATGGCCGACCATCGCCGAGCGGTGAGCGAAGACCAGGACGGTTTGCACACGCTCGTCGATCCTCTGGGCTGCAAGCAGAGCACTGCTTACCACAGCCCCATCGACGATGACAGGAAGGCGGGCCTTGGCTGCCTCGATCGCCCCACCGGCGATCGCCGCAAGCTCAAAGCCGCCGAGATTGGCCAACAGTGCATGTGGGTCGCGATCGAGATGCAGGGCCAGTGCTGCCCTGATCACCTCGATCTTATGCTCAAGCTCGCTGTCACTGAGCCCACTGCCCTTGCCGGTCACCAAAGCGGCGTCTACACCCAAGAGCGCTGCACTCAGCGCACTGGCGCTGGTGGTGTTGCCTACCCCCATCTCGCCGAAGATGATGGCATCATGGCCCTTCTCAATGGCCTGTTGGGTAACGCGCGATCCCACCTCCATCGCCATAAGGCACTGTTGACTGCTCATCGCAGCTTCTTTGACGAAGTTCTTCGTTCCTCGGCCCACCTTGTGGTCCAACACACCATCGTCCTTCTCAAAATCGTAGTCGATACCCACATCGATGATCCACTGCTCGACTCCTGCAAGGCGAGAGAAGAGCGAACACGCGCCCCCGCCGCGGGCAAACGACCGGCATTGCTGGGCAGTGATCGCCTTCGGTGAATGGGTCACCCCCTCTTCGGTAATGCCGTGATCGGCGCCAAAGAGCAGGTGGATCGGCCGCCTCAAGACTCCGGGTCGGATCATGGCGAGGCGGATGGCCAATTCGGAGAGTCGGCCCAGGCTATGGGGGACAATGGCCTTGGAGAGGAGGGTTGCCTCAAGGTGGGCACGTTGGGTGCAATCTGAGCTGTGCATGCCCCATTGTAGAAAGCTTGTACTGGCGTGGCAAGCCAAATCCAAGTACAATGGCGCATATGCAACTACTTCTGTACCTTGGCCTCAGTGCCCTCAGCGGGATGGTAATCTCCATCATGGTCGTAGCCAACACGCTCCTCGGCCAAGCGACGACGATGGGGGTGTCACTTCTGGTCAACCACACCATCGGCATTGTCCTGCTGACGCTTATCATGATCCTTGGGGCCAGACGCCCTGCCATCAAGGGACCGGGAAGGCGCACTCCATGGTACCTGTATTTCAACGGCCTCTTCGGCTTGGCCATCCTGAACATCAACTACGTGACCATCATCGCCACCGGAGCTTCGCTGGCAATGGCTGCAGCGGTCTTCGGCCAGTCGGCGAGCTCGGTGCTCTTTGACCTCACTGGCTGGCTTGGAATGAAGAAGCGCACGATCACCCCCATCAAGGCAGTGAGTTTGGCCATCAGCGCCATCGGTATCGTGATTATGGCCAACGCCGGACAGGGCGGCTCCTTCAAGGCCGGCTACATCCTGCTTTCAGCGCTTGCCGGGGTGTTGACCATGACGCAGATGATCCTCAACTCCACCTTTGCCCTCTACAAAGGGCCGATCAGGGCAGCACAGCAAAACTTCATCGGTGGCCTTGTCGGCGGCGGGGTGCTCTATCTGATCTTTGAGCGACACCAAACCCTCCAAGCCATCGCCCTTCTTCCATCTGTAGAGCCACTGCTCTTGGTCAGTGGAGGGATTCTCGCTGTCTTTGTCGTGGTTTCCACCAGCTATGTGGTGGTGAAGATCCCGGCTGTCTACTCTGCACTGCTACTCTCATCATGCCAAATCTTGATGAGCCTTGCCATCGACACCTTCTTCTTTGACGCCTTTGAGCTGACGCTGCTCATCGGTTCTCTGTTGATGCTCGTCGGCATGGCAGGTAACCTCTGGGCGGACACTACGAACGGGTGATGGAGTAGACTCCCCCATCCTCCTGGACAAACCCCTCACCGACAAGGGCCGAAAGGCAGGCGAGCACGCGCTCCTCTTCGAAGCGATCGAGCACGACGGCGATGCGCTCTGCGTCCTGCGGTCCTGTCTCGGTGAGGTAGTGGATCAACTGCCCCCTGATCTGACGATTGGAGTTTTCAAAGGCACCTTGGCGGCTATAGTGGGCACTGCGGCGGTTTGGGTTGGGCAGCAGTGCCTTCACCAACACCCCCCAGTCCATCAGGGCGTAGTACCACGTCTTGTAGTCATCGATTCCATCTAGCAGAAGGGCGAGCACCTCCTCGATCTTTCGGTCCCTGATCTTCTCTTCATCACTGAAGAACGCATGGATGATCGCAGCTCTGATATTAGTCTCCAGGTAGATCGACGGCTTGTTGAAGGCGAAGGCCAACAGCGCAGCGCTCGTCGCCTTGCCTACACCAGGCAGCGCGCGCAGCTGTTGCTCACTCTCAGGCAAAGTCCACCCCCACGCCTCGCTCTCCTTGGCGCACGAAAGAAGGTAGAGCGCCCGTCGGTTGTAGCCTAGCCCCTTCCACTCGGTCAACAAGTCCAGCACCGTTGCCTGGCTCAACGCCTCCAAGGTTGGCCAGAGTGAAAGAAAGCGCTCGTACTTGGGCACAACCCGGCTCGTCTGCGTCTGCTGCAGCATCACCTCGCTGAGCAGAATATGGTACGGATCGCTTGTCTTTCGCCAAGCGAAAGTTCTGCCATGCTCATCATAGAAGGAGAGGACCTGTGCCCTGAACTGCGCAAGGGATGACGGATCGGTAGCAAAGGGAGGCCACAGATATGAGGCCAAAGAAGCGGGCTCCAGGCTCAGGACAGAGTTCATCGCTTCTCGCCAAAGTTCTCCGGCAGGATGAAGTCCCCTTGGTAGATCTCCTCGACCTCTTCTTCAACGCTCGGCTCTTCAAAACTCTGTCCGCTGCGCTTGCGCTTCTCCTGCCTGCGCAGATAGCGATCGATGACTTGCTGGCGAGCGTTGTCACGCTGGTAGCTCTTGCCACTTGAGATGAGGATCGCAACGGGCCTCAGGCCCTTGACGTTGGCGCAGATGATCTGCAGCACGCTGGTAAGCGGAACGGCGATGAACATGCCCGGCATCCCCCAGATGAAGCCCCACACCGACAGCGAGACCAAGATGACGAAAGGCGAGAGGTTGAGCTGACCGCCCTGCAGGCGCGGGTCGATGATGTTGCCCAAGATCATCTGGGTGCTGATGGTCAACAGGGCGACCCACGCTACGGCACTCCATACCGGCGCGAACTGGATCAAGGCCATGATGATCACCAAGGTGGTCACGATAATCGATCCAATAGAGGGGATGAAGTTGAAGATGAAGGCGAGCACGCCCCAGAGCAGCGGCAGGTCGAGGCCCGTGAGCACGGCAGTAAGAAAGAAGAACAGACCGGTAAATGCGCTGATGACCGCTTTCAGCAAGAGGTACTTGGAGACTTGGCGGGTGATGCGCTCAAACATCACCGCCACCCGCATCCCACCCTTCGGCGCCGCTGCCAGGACCTTGGGTATGATGGACTGACGTTCCAAGAGGAGGAAGAGAAAGAAGATGTAGACAATCGTCGCGACATTGGTGAAGGCAAAGAACTTGTTGGAGATCGAGGTGAGGCTGCTGATAGCAAGGCTTGACCAGTTCACCGGCATCACGGCAAGAAAGCTCGTTCCTTCAGGCAATTCAACAAATGAGGAGAGCTTGGCGGACAGCAGGCGATCGAGGGAGACCACCTTGTCAGCGTAGAAGGGAACAAGGCGGATCAGCGAGTCGACGGTCATGACCAAGAACCAACCGGCAAGGACGAAGATAAACAAAAGCAAGGCCATGACGAAGGTAACTGAGATGAAAGCCGGGATGTGTAGCTTATCCAGACGCCTGAGCAGGGGGCTGAAGAGCAAAAAGCAGAAGAATGAGAAGACCAGTGGAACTGCCACATCGCGGCTGACCTTGAGCACAAAGAGGATGGCGATCGTCACGATGATCGCAAGGCTTGTGCGAATTGATGTGGAGGAGGAGCTACTCTTCTCGGCCATGGGACCACTATAGACCAGCTTGGATAATCGTGCAATATCTGCTACTACTGAGCAATGGAGTGGCAACAGCAGCTTGATCGCATCACCATTGTCCTCGTGGACACCCAGGATGGGGCAAATATCGGCTCGGTCTGTCGGGCGATGAAGACGATGGGCATCCATCACCTGGCCATCGTCGGCGAGCGTGAGTATGAGGAGACACGGGTGCGGACCCTCGCCCTCCACGCCCGTGATGTATGGGAGAACGCGAAACGGTACCCAAACCTCCAGGAGGCGTTGGCCGACAGTGTACTCACCGTCGCCGTTACGCGCAGGCGCGGCAAGTTTCGCAAGGCAAGCGCCCTCAGCCCCCGCCAGCTCGCCGAGCGCATCAGCACGACGGGCCCCGGCACTGTCTCCTTGGTCTTCGGCCGGGAGTCCGATGGCTTGACCGACGACGAGGTCGCCCTGTGTTCACTGGTAGTGACCATCACCACCAGTGAGAGCTTTCCATCACTGAACCTCTCCCAGGCTGTTCAGATCATCACCTACGAACTGTTCAACTCCATCACCCCCTTTGTCACCGAAACCATCGCCGTCAGCCAAGAGCGGTGCGAAGAAGCTGCCAGGCGATGCGCCGATGCGCTTAAGTCACTACAGTACTTCAAGCTTGACCAAGAGGGGATGTGGACCTATCGTTTCCTCAAGGACCTGTTGGTTCGCGCATCCCTTACCGAAGGTGAGGTCCAGCGCTTTGAGAAGATCTTCACCAAGATGGGGCGTATCAGGGCCCACAAGGAGGTCAGTGATGTATAAGTCATTCTTCGACCCGATGCCTCGCGTCGTCGCCCACCGCGGCGATAGCGCCCACTTTCCCGAGAACACCCTCGCCGCGTTCGAAAGTGCCTACAAGATGGGCGTCGACGTCATCGAGACCGATGTCCACCTCTCCAAGGATGGGGTGATCGTCGTCTGGCACGACCCTACCCTCGATCGCAACACCAACGGCAGCGGGAGGGTGGAAGATCACACCCTCGAGGAGTTGAAAAGCCTTGATGCCGGCTACACGTTCACCACTGACGGAGGCAAGAGCTTTCCTTTCAGGGGAACAGGAGTCCAGCTGTGCACCTTGGAGGAGGCACTCATCGCCTGCCCGGCTCAACGCTTCAATGTCGACCTCAAGAGCAAGGACCCCAAGATTGTCGATCAGTTCATCAGCCTCATCAACCGCCTACAGGCCAAGAAGCGGGTCGTCGGCGCATCCTTTCACCTCAGCAATCTCAAGCGCTTGCGCAAGAGCGAGCCCCGTATCCAGACTTCGATCACCACAGTCGAGGTCATCCCTCTCCTCTTTGCTCAAAAAATGCGTTTGCTCCCAAAGAGACTGAAGAGAGAGCCAACACTCTTTCAGGTACCTGCCAAGCAGTGGGGCATTACGGTGATCACCCCAGACTTTGTGAAGGCGATGCATAGCCGCGGTGCGATCATCCAGGTGTGGACGATCAACGAGGAGAGCGAGATGCGCCGCCTCTTTGAGATGGGGGTGGACTCGGTGATGACCGACAAGCCTGAACTAGCGATCAAGGTGGCACGGCAGCTGGGGATCAGAGCATGAACAGACCATCATCGGTATACTATACCTCGCTTCGTTGCAGAGTCGGCGACTCTCTTTTGGACAAGCTCAAACGCCTTGCCACTGAAGCGGGCATCGGGACCATCGACTTTGAACGCAAGTTCTGTGCGATCAAGATCCACTTCGGGGAGCCGGGCAACCTCGCCTTCCTCAGGCCCAACTATGCAGCAGCGGTCGTCTCACTGGTCAAGGAGCTCGGAGGACGCCCCTTTTTGACCGATTGCAACACTCTCTACGTCGGAGGGCGCAAGCACGCCCTCGATCATATCGAGAGCGCCTACAAGAATGGCTTCACCCCCTACACAACCGGCTGTCACATCATCATCGCCGATGGATTGAAGGGCAGCGATGAGGTTGAGGTGCCGGTTCGTGGCGGTCTCTATGTAGAGCAGGCGAAGATTGGCCGTGCCTTGATGGACAGCGACATCATCATCACCCTCACCCACTTCAAAGGCCATGAAGCTACCGGCTTTGGCGGAGCCCTCAAGAACCTGGGCATGGGAGGGGGCTCACGGGCAGGGAAGATGGAGATGCACTGCGACGGCAAGCCGGTCGTCGACAGCCTTCTTTGCATCGGCTGTGGCAACTGCGTGGACATCTGCGCCCACGATGGTCCTCTGATCACCGACGGCATCAGCTACATCGACCATGCCAAGTGCGTCGGCTGTGGCCGCTGTCTCGCCGTCTGTCCCACCGATGCGATCGCAAATCCTGATGACAGCTCAAATGACCTGCTCAACTGCAAGATCAGTGAGTATGCATGGGCGATTGCAAGTGCAAAACCGACCTTCCACATCAGCCTGGTCATCGACGTCTCCCCTGACTGCGACTGCCACAGCGAGAACGACAGCGCCATCGTCAGCGATATCGGCTTCTTCGCCTCCTTCGACTCGGTCGCCCTCGACAAGGCGTGCATCGATGCAGTGAACAGGGCACCCATCAACCGTGCATCCAAGATGGGAGCACTCACCACCCTCGATGACACCCTCACCACCAGCCACCCAACAACCAATTGGAAGGTCGGCCTCGAGCATGCCCAAAAATTGGGATTGGGGACGATGGAGTATCAATTGATCGAAGTTCTTTGACACTGAGGTTCAGGGTCGACAGAACTGGGTAGGTTTTGAATCTGTCATACCGTCAATTTGGAAGAATTAACGAACCCACACTCCAAAACCCCAAAAAATGTGCCTTGCATTACCTCTCTAGCTCACCTACACTACATTCAGAATGCACCGTAGGAGCTAGCCCATCAAACGCGACAAGGGGTTTCCAAATGAAAAAGAAAGGGATCATTCTACTGATAATCGTCATAACGATTATTGCGCCACTATCAGCTGCTATCGACAAAGTCTCAATCGGTGCAACCTATGCGATGGAGACCATTACTCGAGGCGACTCAGGCGTCGAAGAAAAAATCAACTCTGCAGGGATGATCGTCAATGGCTCCTCATTTTTCTCTCCACTCAGTGATGTAGGAATCAAATATTGGCTAGGAGTTCGAAAAATAGTGGATTGGCAAGATGGAGCTACGAAAGTTGACGTCACCAATACTCCACCCTATGTCGATGCAGGCGCTGCCTTTGTCTATCAAGCACCAGTGAACCTTGATATCTTCATTGAAGTAGGTGCTGGGTTTCAGTACAGTATCCTAAGCAAAGAGGCGCTAGGAATTACGGTCAGTCTTGGCACTTTTTACGCAAATGCCTTTGCTGAATTCAGCTACGCTTTCAATGATAGTCTCTTCCTAACTGCAGGCGTGTTGGCAGGGTACCCGCTTTATGTTGATGGGGAGATCAAGATTGGCGCGAAGAGTTGGACAGGACAAGATAGTGCCAAAGGCCTCTACCTTGCCCCTTATGCCGGCATCTCATTTGCCTATTAGAAACACAATACGTGGTTCTGTGCTAGGGGCGTATCGTGGCGTATAAAAGCACCAAGGCTCACCAAATCGGTGAGCCTTCGCTGTACAATGTGCTCGCTTACTTCAGCAGAGCGTCAACATCGAGGTACGGTCCCTCGATATCCTTGAAGTATGGATAACAAATTATTAAGCGACATTAAGAGACATTTATTTTCATGTATAAATGATGGTACGATATATGGATATTTTCATGAAATACATTTTTTACCACTAATGATAGTTTATTTTTCATGAATAAATCCGAATGTAGTGTGGGCGAAAGGTGGACGTTGTCCACAAAAC
>LVBE01000067.1:7683-9928 GCA_001603105.1 Spirochaetales bacterium Spiro_03 | reverse complement strand
TACAATGTGCTCGCTTACTTCAGCAGAGCGTCAACATCGAGGTACGGTCCCTCGATATCCTTGAAGTATTTGTAGGTATTGAGCTTCAGCTCCCCACAGGCAGCCTCATCACAGACGATGATCGATTTGGGGTGGAGCTGCAAGGCTGTGCATGTCCATGCATGGCTTACCGCCCCTTCAATGGCCTGCTGCAGTGCATGGGCTTTGCTATGTCCGTTTACGAGGATCAATACCTCGCGACTGTCGGTGATCGTCTTGATACCTACCGTCACTGCAAGCGAGGGAACCTTGGTGATGTCATTGTCAAAGAACCGACTGTTCATCACCTTGGTGTCATAGGTGAGGCTCTTGATCCGCGTCTTGCTTGAGAGGCTTGAGAAGGGCTCATTGAATGCAATATGCCCATCACTGCCGATCCCACCCAAGAAGAGTTCGACTCCACCGTAGGATGCAATGGCAGCCTCATAGGCAGCACACTCCGCCTCAAGGTCACGGGCCATACCATCGGGGATGTGAACATGCTCTGTCTTGATATCGATGTGGCTGAAGAAGTTCTTCCACATGAAGGTGTGGTAGCTCTGCTCATGGTCTCGCCCGAGGCCCACATACTCATCCATGTTGAACGTCACCACATGTTCAAAGGAGAGTCCCTCCTCCTTATGGAGCCTGATCAACTCCTTGTAGGTGCCCAGCGGCGAGGAGCCGGTGGGAAGACCGAGGACAAACGGACGGGCAGCAGTTGGCGCAAAGCGCCTGATTCGCTGAGCGATATAGCGCGCAGCCCACAGGGACAAGGTTTCATAATCGTTTTGAATAATGACTCTCATACCACACTCCTGTCCCCATCATAGACAAATTCTGACTCACAGACAACATCAGTGGGCATCGCTGATGATCCCGCCACAGAGAATCCGCCCTTCGCTATAAAAAACCAGCGATTGGCCAAGGGCTGCAGCGTGCACCCCATCGGGGAATCGGGCAATGATCTGATCGCCATCCTGATGGGCCCACGCCCGCTGAGGGCGGCTTGCTGAACGGATCTTCGCCTCGACCTCGACCTCACCATCCAAAGAAGTGCACGCCTGCCAGACAACGTTGCTTGCCACTACCGTCGCCTGCTCTCGCTCCTCGGCACAGCCGACGACCACCTCATTCTGCTCTGGGCGCAGAGCGATGACATAGAGCGGGCGGGCACTTGCAATGCCTAGGCCTTTGCGCTGCCCGATGGTGTAGTGGAAGATGCCAGTGTGACGGCCGAGCACCTCACCGGCAAGGTTCACGATGTTGCCAGGGCTTTCCTCGACCTCCAACAGGTCAGTATAGTCGCCGCCATAGAAGTCCTGGCTCTCGCTCTGCTCGGGGCGATGGAAGCCGAGCTTCACATCAATCTTTCTCACCTCTTCCTTGCTCAAGGAGCCGAGGGGAAAGAGGGTACGGCCCAGCTGCTGTTGGCTGAGGCGGTAGAGGAAGTACGACTGATCCTTCTTCTCATCAACGGCTCGCCCTATAGAAAGCCTTCCGCCATGATCGATGATCTGGGCGTAGTGTCCGGTGGCAAACCTGTCAAAATCGATGCCACTCTCATAGGCGTAATCGACCATCGCACCAAACTTGATCCGCTCGTTGCACCACACACAGGGATTGGGGGTCCTCCCATCAAGGTACTCGTTCTTGAAGTTAGTGAGTACCACCTCTTCGAAGCGGTCGCTGAGTTCCAGGACCGTATGTTCGATTCCGATCTGGGCGCAGATCTCTTTGATGCGAGCGATATCCTCGCTCTTATCGGGAGCAAAGCAACTGGTTGAACCCAAAGGTCGCTCAAGATGACTACGACGGCTCCAGATGGTCATCGTGACACCGACCACCTCATGGCCCTGCTGCTTCAACAAGTAGGCAGCGACTGAACTGTCGATCCCCCCACTCATTCCTACCAGTATCTTCATATGCATAACTCCATCAAAAGCAGAAAGCCGCCCTGTCTCCAAGGCGGCTTCCTAGCGAGAGTGACGGGACTCGAACCCGCGATCTACGGCGTGACAGGCCGTCGCGATAACCAACTTCGCTACACCCTCATAGCAAGACTGAAGCTACACTATCATAAAACTTTTGTCAAGCAACCCCAAAATAATTTGAAGGACAAAACTAAGCCGAGAATGAGAATTCCCGCCCATTCGATAAATGATTATTGCCACAAGGGGCAAGAGATGTAGTAGGATGGACGGAAGTATGGGGAGAGCCCCGAAGG
>LVBE01000067.1:0-7643 GCA_001603105.1 Spirochaetales bacterium Spiro_03 | reverse complement strand
GGCCGTCTACTGTGCCGCACCTGCCACAAGGGCGCCGAGTACTCATCCACGAGGCGGCGGGTGGTGCTGTACACCGAAGTAGAGGAGGGCCCGACGGCACAGACGAGGACACTTGCCGTCAGCCACTGTCCGGATCATGGGCACTACTCCACCGTCTACGACGACGACATCATCGCGTTCAAGCACTATGGCCTCTATGAGATCCAGGGGGTGCTGGACGGCAGCGACACGAGCAGCCTCGCCTGCAGAAAGACCCGGTACAACTGGAAGCGGTGGCATGGGAGGAACTGGGACTCGGTGGTCGACAAGATCTGGCGCCACATCCATTGCAGACTCTCCAAGGCTCGTGTCTCCGAGGCCCTCTGGGCCCACTGCCGCACTCTGGGCGATGGGTGGCTGCGCTACGTGCTGGACCTCCTTTGTGCCAATTTCGAAGACCCCAAAATAATTTGAAGGACAAACCTAAGGCGATTGGAATGAATACCGACGAAGATCTTGCGATTCAACAATTCTCTTAAAAATTCTCACTTTGCAACGGCAAAGTGGTGAAGAACTTTTGCAAAGATAGACAACTCACAGGTTATGCCTGATAATCACGAGTATAAGGAGTTGGCTTAGACACAGACGTATGGGTCTTTAGCTATTGTAGTACTTCCGGCAGCACATCTTGCTATACAGGACTCAGTGCAACAAAACGGAGGTACTATGAAATCTTCACAGAAGAAGTTTGTAATTTTCGTGCTGATAATTGTACTGATAGTAGTTGTTGGCACCTGCACCTTGGATGCCCCTTCTGTCGCTGTGACCAATACAACGACTTCCGCTACCGACAACCAGAAAACCGAGAATCAAAACAACGCAGTAGAAAGCAAGGTCACTCCATACGAGAAAATTGGGCTCTCGTCCCTTGATCGTGTAACAATTCCAGAAACCACTCTTGATTCTGATGAATTTTTTGCCGTCGCAATGATAACGCTACCAAAGCTTGTCGTTGGAGAGTACAAGATTTTCAAAGAAGTCATCGAAGGCTTCCTTGAAAGTCTTCGTCGTGGGCGTAGCGAGCCAACGCCTAAGTCTTTGCGTACGAATTTTCTACTCTCCATGAAGGATGAATCGTTTGGGAATATTAAGGCAGGACACGAGGACGGACTTCAAAGTGACATTCAAATGACCATCAATTACCTTGATTTCCTTATTGAGGGCAATCTTGATTCCATCAGCACTTTGAAAACAATCTTGGCTTCACCCGAGGAACATGTCGATGAGGTCGCTGAGTTCAATCTCAACCTCCTTGCCTCGGCAAAAGCGACTCAAACAACACAAATTATCACACCTGGCGACTTTACCATGATCAATAGTGCATATATCAACCTATATTCGGATGAGAAAATCGATAGCACATGGCCCATAGACATCACGCTACATGGTGAACTCTCCTATAGCGTAGTGACGACTCACGTATTCCGTGTCAGCGAACCAAAAGCATATGCATACATGATTCCCCTAGCAATTCAGATGGAGACCAAGCCTTTTGCTGCGTCTATCAAAAATATCATCCAACTAGTATCTGAACCACAATCAGACGACCTAACTTTGTGGGAAGCTATCAAGACAATATTTTGGGGATCAGATGAAAGTGATTGCTTGAGTATTTCTGTTGAAACACTCGATGCAAATGGCCAAATCACCACAACGCGTATAACTGATCAAGACGCATTCCTTTTCCTTGTTGGACTACTGGTCAAACCCGATAAAGAAGGCCCTGCACCCGATTAAAACGCGCGGGACATGACCTTACGTTTTATCTTGTGACGAACATGAGACAAAAAGTATGGTAGTTACACTCCATAGTATTCCTACTGATCCTTAGTGGCCTTGCGTATTACCCGCTTCTCTTCAGTTGCACCGCCGCCTCCCCTCTTCTATACTCAACAGAGGAGGACGTCATGCAAGAGTCGATCATGCTATTCTTTCTCAATATCGCCAATCCCCTACTGGATACCGTTGCCAACATCGCCTCGATGATCGGCGAAGAGAGCTTTGTCATCGCCTTCATTCTCTTCATCTTCTACAATTACAACAAGAAAAGCGGCTTCATCCTCTTCAGCTCAACGCTCTACAGCGTCGCTGCCATGGGAATTTTGAAGGCGATTGTTCGAGCCCCACGCCCGTTCCAGGTCCTGGACTCCATCAAGGGCAAGCGAATCGAAACCGCTACCGGCTACTCATTCCCGAGCGGACACACCACCACTGCTGCCTCCTCCTACACTGCCCTCGCCCTAATCTTCCAAAAGAGAGCCATCTCCATCATCTGTGCCGTGGCGATTGCACTGGTCGGTATCAGCAGGCTCTACCTCGGTGTCCACTGGCCCAACGACGTCTTCGGTGGCCTGGTGCTCGGCACCTCCATCAGTCTGTTGGCCTACAAGCCACTGTCTGCCCTATATGAAGACAAAGAGCGGCGGATAAAGGTGACAGGCACCATAGGCGTCCTCAGCTTCGCTGTCGCCATGATCCTGGCTATCCTGCTCAACTTCCACACAGTCGATGAGGTCGCATTTACCGACTTGATGAAAGTGCTCGCCCTTGGCGGCGGTGGCTTCCTTGGTTTCGTCTTTGAGAACAAGCGAGTCAACTTCTCAACTGATGGTACGTGGGCGAAGAAAATCATCCGCTATATCATAGGGCTTGCAGGAGTGCTCATCATCATGGGGGCAAAGGTGCTGATCCCTGCCTCGCTCTACGCCATCGGCGGCTTTGTCCGCTACACCTTGATCGGGCTTTGGGCCACCGGCCTCTATCCGCTCATAGGAATAGGTCTGCACCTCTTCTCTGGTGATCGATAGTCTTCACCTCAATGCCGTGACCGATCAAGAAGCGCCGTAGCGACAGCGTGTCGTTGAGGTGGCCCCGACAAAGCTTGGCAAAGATCGTTCCGCACATGATGGCGTCATCGAGGGCATGGTGTGCACGATACTCAAGCTCCAGCTCATTGACGATGTAGCTGAGCTTATAGCTGTGCAGCTGTGGCCATACCTTGCGTGCGATGGTCAACGTGCAGAGGTATGATAGGCTGTCGCACTGCAGGTCGTACACCTCAAGGGCCGCCTTGAGCACTGCCATATCAAAGGCTGCATTGTGGGCGACCACGATATCGCGGCCGATGAAGCGAACCAGGTCCGCCCAGATCGTATCGAACTGGCCGGCAGCGAGGCACTGCTGGCTATCCAGCTGGTGCACAGCGCTCATCGAAGGGTCGAAGTACGGATTCTTTGGCCTGATCAACGAGTAGTAGCTCTCCAGCAGCGTCCCCTCCTCGTCAAAGCGGGCGAGGGCGACCGAGCAGGCTCCCCCGGGGTATTCATTGGCAGTTTCAAAGTCCAAGGCTACATAGGTCATGCGTGTTTTCCCATCATGATGGCAAGGATCGTCTTGTCGACCTCTTCCATACCCTCACGGCTGATCCGTTCAAGGAAATCCCGGCTCTCACTGCTGGTCCGACCCACGATCCCGCTTTCACTCGATGGAGCAAGGCCGTGCATCGCTAGCTTGGCAGCCAAAGCTGCCGCATCGGCGCAGCTGTGGATCTTCAATGCACAGGTCCCCTTCGCCCCATCGCAGATGATGCCGGTGAGATTTCCCACCATGGTATTGAAGGCGCGGTCCATCTCCTCAGTTCCACCACCGAGCAGGTGCACGTAGCCACACGCTGTCCCGATCGCCGCAGTGAATGCGCCGCAGAGTGCGCTGAGGCGATTCTTGCGGGCCGTCAAGGACAGGCCGACAAGCTGGCTGACAAGCATCGAGCGATGAAGCGCATCATCGTCGACACCCAAGAAGGAGCCCACCACGGCAAGCGGGACAGTGAGCGTGATGCCTTGGTTGCCACTACCGCTGTTGATGACCACGGCCAGCGGGCAACCGGCCATCCTGGCGTCACTGGCGGCAGCTGCCATCGCGCTTGCCCAGCTGAACGCCTGACCCAGGCTCTCAATATTCCCTATCCCCTGCCCAGCAACCTTGCCGACCGACAAGCCGTAGGGGTGCGCCATACCGTGATCAGCGATGGCCATGTTCGTCTCTTTGGCCCAGCGAGCAAGCTCAAGCGCCTCTTCTGGCGCTGTTTCAACCCAGGCAAGAATCTCAGCGAGGGAGACAGTGCCGATAAACTGCTCGTCATCCTTGTTCAGCGTCGACCCACATGCGTCGACCGGCAAGTCAAGAAGAACCTCACCGTCGCGCTCCAGGTAGCTGAAGCGGTCGTGTTCACCACTGATGATGGCAACGGCGCTTGAGCCATCACCGATGGCCTTGACCTTGATATATAGCGGAGGGATCTCCTCATCGAGCGTCAGTGAGACCGGCATCGATGATGCACAGCGAACCTGCTGCTCATCTAGGCAGCTGAGGATCGAGAGCCCTGCCTCGGTGTCCCCGCCGCAAGCACCGAGGGCCACAGCCGCCTGGATGCCTTTCAGTGAGCAGTTGGGCAGTCCCACCCCCATTGCGTTTTTGACCATATCACGGCTGGTGACAACTTCAAGGGCCAAGGTCGGCACACCTAGCAGTTCACTGGCCTTGGCTCCGGCCAGCGCGCTTGCAGCGGGTTCCGTACAACCCATCGCAAGGCGCATCTCTCTTTGCAGTAGTGACAGATAATGATCCATGCCCAACTATACTCTCCCTCGATGGCATTTCCAACCCTTAGCGGGGGACATCAGCAGCAAAAACCAAGCCATCGACATCGAGGGTATAGTTGGCGACCGAAGCTGCGACCACGTAGCAGCGTCCGGCTGTGAGGGTGTGCTGCACCCCGCCATATTCAAAGGTGGCCGTCCCTTCTGCGACGAGCAACAGCTCGATGGAGCGCCGTTCGCTGATGGCATAATGGCCGCTTTTGAGGACCATCAGGTGAAAGTCCTCAGTGGGGGTGAGAATGTGTAGGCGTCCGGAGCTGCCTACCAAGACAGGAGCTCGCTCGATCGGCTGCTCGCTAGTCTCCACCACCGCCAGCAGCTCACGCACATCGACTTTCTTGGTAGTAAGCCCTGCTCTGAGCACATTGTCAGAGGCGCTCATCAACTCGATGAGATCGCCCTTCACATAGGCGTGCAGGGTCCTAGGCTCAAGGTAGAGCGCCTCTCCACGCTCAAGGTGGAGGAGGTTCAGAAGTAGCGGGGCAAAGAGCCCAGGGTCGGCGGGATACTCGTCGGCCAACAAGAGGATGATGTCCGCTTCGGTAAGGAAGATTCCATCAAAAGAGCGTGGGAGGCTGGCCTCTTCTTTCACCGACTCGACCAATTCACTGAGCAGTGGACGAAGCTCATGCTCTTCTAGCGAGTAGATCGTCTTCAACAGGCGATGCAGCGCATGATCAGGGGCCATCTCCTCCTCAAGGAATGCAAAGTGGCGCCCATACCCTACCGTCAGCAGGCGTTGCAGCATCGCCCTGATGGTCTTCACTGGGCGTAGTCCGCACATCACCGTCGTCGGAGTCAAGGCGTACGCCATTTCGGGTTTGCCGTTTACATCCTTGTAGTTCCATAGCTCCTTAGGCAGGCGCTCACGGATCGCCCGCTCGCCATCCCACCCGCGCTGTGCTTGTTCACCAGTCGGGTGGACCTGTAGAGACAGAGGCTTGTCGATTGCCAGCACCTTCAAGAGCAAGGGCAGCCGAGGGCCATAGACAGCGAGGTGGTCTTGGCCATACCAGTGAAGCGGATCTTCTTTCAAAAAGGAGTCAAGGCCTTGGCCGCTGCCCACCACACAGCTTTNNCCGCAGAAGGTTCCATCCCCAAAAAGTCAGCGATGAAGGTGGTGTTGCCCCACGCATACTCCTTGATGACTCCACTGATCTCAATGATATCCATAGCGGCCTCCACCCTCAGTATAGGGAGCGCAGCTGTCCCAAGCAAGCAAAAAGCCCGCCAACCGGCGGGCTAAGGAGGGTAATGGCACCGCTGTTACTTGTAATAGCGGGGCAAGAGGACCAAGGCTACAGCAAAGGCTGCGAGGGTTGCGACCCACGCTGCGATTGCGTTGAGGGTGATGCCACCGACAATGAACCCACAGAGGGCACAGAGCGCCGCCGTGATGGCGTAGGGCATCTGGGTGGCGACGTGCTCGAGGTGAGGACAGCCAGCTCCGGTTGATGAGAGGATCGTCGTGTCACTGATCGGGCTGGCGTGGTCGCCGAAGACCGAGCCACCGAGAACTGCTCCGACGCTGATGAGCGTTGCATTGAGCAGGGCGGCTCCGTCAAAGCCCTTTGCCTGTCCTAGGGAGACGGCGATCGGCATGACGATCGGAATCATGATGGCGAAGGTGCCCCATGAGGTTCCGGTTGAGAAGGAGATCAAAGCCGACAGGGTGAAGGCGATGATCGGCACTAGCGCGATGGGGAAGCCACCGCCGGCTACCGCCTCACTGAGGAAGGCCGCAAGGCCCAATCCACCGTCAGAGGGGCTCTCATTGATGACCGATCCGATCGTCCACGCCATGGCGAGGATGATCAGGGCGGGGACCATTGACTTGATGCCATCGGTGATGGCCTCACTGGCACTTCGGATAGTGAAGAGCTTACGGACCGTGTAGTAGATGTAGGTCAAGAAGAGGGTGAAGATGACAGCGTAGAAGAGAGCCATCGAGGCATCGGTGTTGTTGAAGGCATCACCGAGGCTCATCGAAGCCGCAGCTTCGCCCAACGTCATGATGGACTCTCCGTCGATCTCCAGAAGATAGGTGGTGATAGGAAAGAGGATGACAGCGCTGACGATGAGGACCAAAAGCGGGAAGAGCATGTCAAAGGGGCGTGCACTTCCTACACCCTCGCTCATCTCAAGCTCTCCTGGGGCGGGTCCATAGCTCTCGTTGTAGAGCTTCCCGGTCTCCTTGGCATAGGCGATGGAGCGAGCCATCGGGCCATAGTCACGACCGGTTAAGACCAGGACAAGGACCATGATGATGGTAAGCACCGCATAGAGGTTGTACGGCACTGAGCGAAGAAAGAAGGAGAACTCACTGATGCCAAGGCTACTGAAGCCTTCCGACCCCTTGACGATCGACATGACGGTGATGACCCAGCTTGAGATTGGAACAAGGATACAGACCGGAGCGGCTGTTGAGTCGAGGATGTAGGCAAGCTGAGCACGGCTAACCTTGTTCTTATCGGTGATGGGGCGCATGATGGTACCAACCGCAAGGCTGTTGAAGTAGTCATCGATGAAGATCAACAGACCACAGAACCACGTCATCAAGAGGCTGGCCTTTCCGGTGTGTAGCTTATCAGCTGCCCACTTTCCAAAGGCATGGGCGCTGCCGGTCTTGCTGAGCATACCGACCAGACCCCCAAGCAGGGCACAGAAGAGGAAGATGCGGATATTCCATCCATCGTTGAGAGAGCCTGCAACCAAGTCCGTCAAGTTGATGATGGCCATCAAGGGGTTGCCACCGGCTACGATGAGAGTTCCTGATAGAATCCCCAAAAAGAGCGAGACCACTACGTCCTTGGTGATGAAGGCCAGGGTAATGGTCAAGACAGGGGGAATGAGTCCCCAAATTCCAAAGCTTGTCATGTCAACCTCGCAGATCAGGGTGTACACCCCTGTAATTGTGATTATCTGCGACTATACACGCTATTCGTA